>PLGF01000170.1 GCA_003138485.1 Verrucomicrobiales bacterium
GGAAAACGTACCACTGTCCAGTTAACCACTTTGGCGTATGCCCCAGGTTGGGTTGTCCAATTTTGCTGCTGGCCGATGTAGGGCACGAAGGTGTATCCCGCCCCGCAACCACACAAAACCGTCAATAGAAGAGCAGGTATCAGCGTTTTCACGATGTGTTTCTGGTTCCGCTCGGCAGGAATGTCAAGGACGTTATCCGCATGGTCGAATCCCGCGAGTGTCGGCAAGGCTGCGGACCCTTGACGCGGCGGGGGGCGGCGTTGTTCCGACTTCTGGCGGCCGGGTGAGACGGGGGCCGTCGCCTGGCGGGCGGCGGGCAGGCGTAAGGCCACCGGCTTGCCCAGACCGGCCAGAGGTCGGACTGATTTTGGGGGCGCTGTGAGGGCGAAAAGTTTCGGCAAGGCCCTGATGCGCGGCTTGCGATGGACCGGTTTTAAGGCCATTCCGGGTTGGCTAACCAGTTCCGTAGGGCGCGGCGGTTTCCAGAATCCGCTATTCCGGCGAAATCGAAAAACTCAAAACGCCACTCCTCCTTAAGTTTGGCACCGTCGGGGTCCCACACGTTCAAGATAAACATGGCGCACAGCCATTCCCCGTGGGAAGCGCCGCTCATCATTTGAAAGAATTTATCAGGATCGAATGCGGGTGGGTTCCAGCCAGCTAACTTTTTTTCCAGGCAAGGAAAGCTGCGGGCAATGCGAAGAATTTTTTCTGTTGGGTTTTCCATATATGAATTTAAGCAAGTTCAAGCTACGATAGAGATGGCAGTGGCAGTTTGTGCTGCGGCAGTTGAGGGTGAACGGGGTGCTGGGAAATCCGCCGCTGGCGAATTTCGTGAATCAGGATTTGGGCAAGGAATTGTAAAGGGCAACGACAGAATCCAACTGCGCGGTCAACGGCTGCAATGACGCCGACAACGTCTGCAACTGCCGCTGCAAGTCCTGCACCTGCCCGGTCAAAGCCGCCAGCCTTTGTTCCCACTGCTGCTGTTGCTGCGCGAATAATTGCTGTTGTTGCCGCTGCTGCTGTTCGTGATCGCGCACCAAGGCTTCCAAGGTGCGCAATAATAATTGGGTCAATACTGGAGCAGTTCAGGCGGCGGGAAGCGCCGGGCTGATGCAAAACTGATGCAAAAACCGGCGAAAGTGAGAAAACCCCTGTAAACAATGGAGCGGGTGAAGGGAATCGAATCCTCGTGTCAATGTCAGATGCTTGATTTCGGTTTGATGAGGGCGCTGACCATGACGGACCAAGCGACCAGGGCAAAGCTGAGAATGGGGATGAGCCGGATTGGCTGGAGATCGTGCGCTTTGGCCACGGTGACGCCATACGCGGATGCCCCCCACGCGTCCATGCGCAGGTTCAAGATGGCCAAAATCACCAAGCTGAAAAGAGCCAGTCCGGTTCGCCTGGTCAAGGTCAGTCAAAGTAAAACATCAGGTTGACCCGCCGGCCGTTACGGCGCGCCGCCGTCCTCCGCCTTTCCTTTCCCGGCGGGTGGTTCGCGCCAGGGGCGGCCGGCGCGATAGTACGTCAACAATTGGGTGTTGAGCGCGGCGAAGCGCGTCTCCCCGGCGGCCGTTTCCGTCTCCACCGCCCGTTCCGCCGTCTCCACGGCCTCCTGGAACCGGCCCGCCTCCGCGTAGGCCGCCGCCAGGGTGCCCATGACACATATCCCTTTCCGCGGCGGCAGGCGGGAGGCCCGCTCCGCACACCGCACCGCTTCGGCCCCGTCGCGCACTTTATCCTCCGGACAGGTGGCCAGAAGCCAGGCCAGGTTGTTGAGCGATTCCAATGAATCGGGCTGAACCAGCAAGACTTGGCGGAACTGCTCCGCAGCCCCGGCGTAATCCCCGGTCTGATGCATCAACGCGGCGCATTCCAGCCGCGTCGGAACGTCCGGCTTGAACCGCAACGCCACCAACAGATGGCGGACCGCCTGGCCGGGTTTCCCCTGCCGCGACAGGATGGTCCCAAGACTGCGGTGCGCCTCCGGATTATGCGGCTCGGTTTTGAGCGCCGCCAGAAAGTGTTCTTCCGCCTCCTCGATCTGCCCTTGCATCAGCATTATCCGTCCGAGGTTGACGTGGGCGTCGGGGTAATCCGGGTTGGCGCGAAGCGCGGCTTCGAAATGGTCCGCGGCCTCGGCATGGGCGCCCCGGGCGGCCAGCAACGCCCCAAGATCGCTTTGCACGCCCCACGCCGCCGGGTTGCGCGCCACCGTGTCCCGGAACAATCCCTCCTCCGTGGAAAAAACGCGCGCCCGCTCAAATGTCAACACCGACAGGCACAGCACCGCCGCGGCGGACACGCAGCGGAAAAACGCCGCACCCGGCAGGGAGGCGATTGCCGCCGCCGCCAGCGCCACCGGCGCGATGAGTGGCAGATATTGGAGATGGTCCGAGACCTGCCATCTTGTCAAGAATTGCGCGTCGAAGAAGCCGAGCGCCGGAAACAATGTGACGCCAAAGCATCCCAGCCCGAACAGGACGTGCCGCCCCCAGCTCCCGCGCCACCGCCAGCAGACCAGCGCCACCGCGACGCACGCCAGGAGCGGGAGCCATGCCGCCGGCGCGGCGGCTTGGACATCCCATTGCGGATAAACCAGGTTGAGGCGCGCGGGCCACAGGGCCTTTTCGAGGTAGAACCAGAAAACCCGCCCCGCTATGGCCAGCCGCTCCCAAAAACTTTCCGGCGCCAATGCCGCGCCCGTCAGCGCCTGGTGCTTTTGGAACCACACCGACATCAAGCCGAAGCCCAGCGCCAGCGCGAAATAAGGGCCGGCGTTCAGCCAATCCCGGCGCGTGACGCGTCCGCGCCGCCAGGCGGCGCACCCCAGCAGCAGCACGGGCAGCATGACCGTCGAAGTCTTGGCCATCAGCGCCAGCGCGAAGGCTGTCAGCGAACAGCCCAGCCACCGCGCGCCTCGGTTCGGGCGCATCGACGCTTCTTCGTAGCGCAGGTAAAACAAGAAGCTCAGAAGGAACAGAGGAAGGGAGAGGGTGTTCTTCAATTCGGCAATCNNNNAATCGAGAGCGGGCCGGCGGTGCCGTTCACCAGGGGATTATCGGTATCCACCAGCCGCCGGTCATCCATCAAGAAACTTCCCGGCAGCAGCGGCCAATAGGCCGCCAGCACCAGCGCGGCCAGCGCGAGCGCGCCCAAGGCAACGCGCCAACCAGCGCCGGCATTGCCGCGAACGTCATCGGGTTTGTTGATCAGTGCCTCCTGAAATACCGGCCTGCCCCAATTGACGCCGTTTTTCCGCATCGATCGCGTCGATCAACTGGCGCCGCCGCGTTTCATAGTCGCCGCGCGTGGCATCGAGATGCCCCGCCTTGATGATGGAAATGAGACCGACGACGACAGCTCCCCCCATGAAGAGAAGGCCAAAGAGTGGAAAAAACGGAGGCGCGCCTTTGCTGGCGGCAAACGCCGTCCATGCGCCGCCTCCCACAATCCCGACCAGGATGCTGATGACGCCGCCGACAATGGAAGGTTCGCCTCTGGACCCGTCTCTCCCGCTGACCAGGAGATTATCGCGCGACATGGTCCATTCGCGATCCAGTTGATCGAGGTTGTTCTGCAACTCAATCACCTTCAAGTTGCCGGCCATCTGCCCGGTTTGCGCCTCGATCTTTTCGAGCACCTCGGTAAAGACCGCCGAATCCGTGCGCTGGATCGCCAGGCGCGAGTGGCAGAAAGCACAAGTCACAAAGCGGGTTTGTTCGTCAACGTCCAGCGTTGCGCCGCAGTGGTTGCAATTGACGCTGAGTATTTTCGGAGTGTCCATGATGAAGAATGGAATGAGGCGTCGCGTTCGCGTTCAAATAATGGGACTTTCGGACCATGCGGCGAGCCTGCCGCCGCCAGCCCGCTCTGTCAACCAACAAATTTTCCCGGGCACGTCAACCCCAGGGCTGCTCTAAAGCCGGTTGCAAACGCTGTTTGTTTATCTGTAAAATGCTGTTTAGCAACAAGCAAAACTGCCCGGCGGAAGTTGGAAAACACACAACGAGAGGACGTTAGCCAAGGTCCGTCAACTTTTTCCAAAACTTTTGCGATGCGTCAATTTTCATTGGCAAGCAATTGCTTGTCTATCAACAACTTACAGTAACCTTAGAGCAGCCCTGCGTCAACCCTTGCAGGTTGTTGGCCAGCCGGCCCAATGATGGAAAAACGGGCCGTTCGATGCAGTCCGGAAACCGCGGCCTTGCAAACCGAAACCGAAACCAGCCCCAAAGAGGCAGCCGCAATAGTTGAATCCGAGGACCCGTTTATCGATTTCATCGAAGCGCAGCGATCATTTGATTTTGGCGCGCAAAATTGCCATGTAACAATTTCTGTAACAATTTCTGTGCCATGGAGCTAAACCCGTGTTACAAGGGTTCATTAGGGCTCGGTCATCGACCTCCTATCGACCAAAATGGAAACTTGGCAATACCACGGTTATCCGTGTGCCGCAAACACTTGCAGCGGATGTGCTGCAATTTGCTCACGATCTTGACCAGAAGTCGGAACTCCTTGAGTTACACGAGCCGACAGTGGCGTACCGAACCGCTGACGACGTCGAAATGAACAAGCCGGTCAAAGTCGCTTCGGTCCCGCAGCGCTCGCCATTCCGCTATCCCGGCGGCAAAACTTGGCTTGTCCCCTATATCCGCTCCTGGCTTGCAGACAAAACAAATTCCGTTGGCGTTCTAGTTGAGCCTTATGCCGGCGGCGGCATTGTTGGCCTCACCGCCGCCTTTGAAGGCTTGGCGGAGCACGCCGTGTTAGTAGAGCGCGACCCAAACGTGGCCGCAGTTTGGCTTACAATTCTGGGCGGACAGACCAAATGGCTCGCGGACCAAATCCTGAACTTCGAACTAACGCACGCCAATGTTACCGCCGTGTTACGAATAGAACCGAGTACCCAACGCGAGCGAGCCTTCGCCGTGATCCTCAGAAACCGTGTCCAACGAGGCGGCATCATGGCAGACGGTGCGGGACTCGTGAAAACCGGGGAGTACGGCCGCGAACCTGGCTCTCGAAACCCTGAAGCGACATTGGCGTTCCGCCAGTAAGCCCCTCGACGGCGTTATCCAGTGTCGTAAAGTGAGTCTCACCCCGCTTGAGAGAGAAGCGTAAACGGGTCTTCCTATTCCAACGGATGGGCAGGGCATCCTCGTTGCTGGCCAACCGTTCCCGGTTGGTTGAGATTTGAGCGGGAAACTCCATTTGCGTCAGGCCGAGGGTTCTCGCGCCCGGTAAAGATGCTGCTCGATCTCCGCCCGGTCGAAGACCAAACGCATGAGTGAACAGACCCTGCTTTTCTTCTGCGTTATTCAGCGTCTGTCCCGCCAAAGCCAGGCGACGGCGGATGTCTTGCGGGCCTCAGGCCAAAACGCAAAGGGCATATGACGGAAAGTCGCAAAGGAGTTGAAGGACGTTGAGGTTCTTCCCGGCGTCTTTGCGACTTTGCCCTTTGCGTTGTTTCTTGCAATTTCCTGCCGTTGTGTTACATTTAGTATGCAGGCTTGTTCTTTGAAAGGCTGTGCGCGCGGCCCGTCCCTGCACCGGGCGGCGTGCGCGGCGTGAGCCGTCACGCCCGCCTGTGCGCCGCAAGCCATTTTTTCCCGNNTTACGGTAGTTTTGTTGCGGCGAAAGCGAGTTTGCGAGGTGGAATTGTGGACGCTGGAGCGGCTTAAATGAACTGTAGTCTTTTGCGCCCCGCGGCGCGGAGATTTCGGCGCTTATGCAGGCTTATGCACCCTTATGCACCTTAAATTGTCGCGGCGAGGCTCTGGAAGGCTCGCTTCCGGCCCCGTTCTCTCCCCCCACCATGAAGTTGTCGCGCGGCACGGGCCGTGCGCCATCCGCTGGATCGAGACCTTCTCGTGCGTCAGCGGTTCTGGCGGTTTGAGGCCGGGCGTGGTTAAAGCCGCTTGTTCAGGCTTGCGCTTTTGGGGGCAGGAAGGCAAGGAAAGCGCCGACAACTCATCGCCTCAAGGCAACTGATGAAAGAGCAAGTTTATCTCGGAATCGATCTGGGCGCGGAAAGCGGCCGGGTCATGGCAGGTTTGTGGAACGGGTCCGAAATCCGGATCGAAGAATTGCACCGTTTTACCAACGGGCCGGTCGAGCTGGCCGGGACCCTGCGCTGGGACGCGTTGCGCCTGTGGTCCAACATCCAGCACGGGCTGGCTCTGGCCGCCCAACGGCACGGAGGGAAGATCGTCTCGGTGGGAGCGGACACATGGGGGGTGGATTTTGTATTATTGACAAAGAACGGGGAGATGCTCGGACAGCCCTGGCACTACCGGGACGGCCGCGTGGCGGGGATGATGGAGGAGGCCTTCGCGCGGGTTGCCAAGACGGAGATTTTCGCCCGGACCGGCGTGCAGTTCATGCCGATCAACACGCTCTACCAGTTGCTGGCCCTGCGGCGCTCGAACCCCGATTTGCTCGCGGCGGCCGATTGCCTGCTGATGATGCCGGATTTCTTTCACTGGTGCTTGTGCGGGGCGCGGGCGGCGGAGTTCACCATCGCCGGCACCAGCCAGTGCCTCAACCCCGTGCGGCGCGATTGGGCCTTCGATATGCTTGCCAAACTGGATTTGCCGTCACGGATTTTTCCCAAGGTCGTCCCCCCGGGAACCTTCCTGGGACGGCTGCGCGAGTCGGTTTGCGCTCAAACCGGCCTTGGCTCCGTTCGCGTCGTCGCGCCGGCGGCGCACGACACGGCTTCGGCAGTCGCCGCCATACCGACGGCCGGCACGGGACGCGCCAATTGGGCCTACATCAGTTCGGGCACCTGGTCGGTGATGGGAGTGGAGACGCCCAACGCTCTGCTGTCCGAGCGCGTGCTGGAACTGAACCTGACCAATGAGGGGGGCATCGACGGCGCCTTCGGGCTGCTCAAGAACATCACGGGCCTTTGGCTGGTGCAACAATGCAAAAAGGCCTTCGAAGCGCGCGGCCGTTCTTTGGATTATGGCGAATTGGCGCGGTTGGCGGAGGAGGCCAAAGGGGCGGTGGCCATCATCGACCCGGATGACCCGCGCCTGGCCAACCCGCCCGACATGCCCGCCGCCATCCAGGCGTGCTGCCGGGAGACCGGGCAGCCCGTTCCCGGCAGCGAAGGGGAATTGGCGCGGTGCGCCCTGGAGAGCCTTGCGGCAAAGTATGGCCGCGTGTTGGGAGACTTGGAAGAAGTCGGCGGGAACAGGATTGAGGTCATCCACGTCGTCGGCGGCGGCTCGCGCAACCGGTTGCTCAATCAACTGACGGCCAACCGCTGCCAGCGGCGTGTCGTTGCCGGCCCGGTCGAAACCACTGTCCTGGGAAACCTGCTGGCCCAAGTGCGCGCCGCGGGCGAATTAAAGTCGTTGTCCGAAATGCGGGAGGTCGTGCGCGCCGGCGGCGGCCTGGAAGTCTTTGAGCCAGGCGGGTGACGGCGGGACCATGTTTCCTCCTGTTCAATTGGATGGATGCGGCTTGGAAATAGGATATAGTGGGATATGCGCAAAGACGAGTTTGGCGGGCCGCCCAAAGGCAGGCCGGCGCGGCAGCGACGGAAGCTGCCGCGTTCGTTCAAAGATTTGACGCCGAGCAAACATTTCAATCCCCGCACATTTTTTTATGAACTGGTTTGGAAGGCGCTGCTGACGCGGCGCACAGGGGAACGGGTGCGGCCGCGCTTTCCCAAACTGGCGCACGGCCAGTTGGCGCTGACGTGGATAGGGCATGCGTCGTTTCTGGCGCAGTTCACCGATCTAAATGTGTTGATCGATCCCAACTTCGCCAACTGGCTCTTCCTGCTCAAGCGCGTCCGGCGCCCCGGCTTGAAACTCAAGGACCTGCCGCCCATTGATGTCGTTCTATTGACTCACGCCCATTTTGATCATTTTCACCGCCCGACGCTCCGGAAGCTGCACGCGCCCAAGATCGGCATCATGCCATGGGGCATGGGCGACTTGGCGGCCGACCTTGGCTTCCAACGCATTATCGAGTTGCAATGGTGGGAGAGTTTTTCGCACGGCGGCTGGCGGATCACGTTGACGCCCTCCCAGCACTGGGGTGCGCGCGTTTTGAGGGACGTCCACAGGGGTTACGGCGGTTTTCTCATCGAACACCAGGGCCGCCGGCTTTACCACGCCGGCGACAGCGCCTACTTTCCCGGTTTCAAGGAGATCGGGCGCGCCAGCCCGCCGGAAATCGCCCTCCTGCCCATTGGCGCTTACTATCCCGACTCCTTCCGGAACGTCCACATGGGTCCCGACGAGGCGATCAAGGCCTTCGCGGACCTCAAGGCGAAATGGCTCATCCCCATGCATTATGGCACGTTTAAGTTGTCCTTTGAAGACCTCGACGAACCGCTGCGTTGGTTGAAGGAATTGGCCCAAAATCACGGATTGAACCATCGTTTGCGAGTCTTGCAGGAAGGCGTGCCGGCTGTTTTCTAAATCCACAATCTGCTGTGGGTTGAAAGTGACGGCCATACCACGTATTGTGTAAATTCAGCTTTGCAACCTGTGGGAAACACGTTTTTCCATTTGTTGACCGCAAACCTTAAGAAATCATCATTCTTATTGCAAGTTATTGTAAATGAACGACTTGCGGCAAACATGGGGATGGGGGCTTAAAATAAGTAAAAAAAACTTGTTGTCAAACCGTGGTTGTTTGCCTATTGTGCGCCTCAATGCACCGTTTTTGGTGTGCGGGGTGAACTGTTTATTACCCCTTAAGCATTAAAAATGATTAAACTGAAAAATCGCAGGAGGAACATGAAAATTGAAAAATGGACACTAGGGTTGGCAGCCGCGGGGCTGGTCACCCTTTCGCCAGCATTGCTGGCTCAGACCCCGCCAGCGGCGCCGCAGCAGGTGCCCATGCTGACAGCTTTGTCAGCGACCACCATCAGTGGTTATGTGGACACGTCGGCCGTGTGGAACCCCGGCACAGGCAACGCGAATCCCGCGCCCTATGCCTTCAACGCAGGAAAACAAGACGGCTTCAATCTCAATGCCGTCGATGTCAAAATCAGCAAACCCCAGGACGAAAGCGGATGGTCCGCCGGTTATACCGCGGAACTGAGCTATGGGCCGGACGCCAAACTCATTGACGGCCCCAACACCTACCCGGTTCGCCAGGCTTTTGTAGCGTTGCACATGCCCGTGGGCAATGGCATCGATTGGCAATTGGGCCGTTTTGACAACCTGCTCGGGTACGAATCCAGCGACTCGTACAAGAACCCGAACTACACCCGGTCATACGGCTATTCGGTTGAACCGACGGAACACACTGGTCTGCTTGGCACCTATAAGTTCTGCGACGCGATCAGTCTGCAGCTCGGTGTTGCCAATAGCGTAACGACTTATGACGCGAATACTCGCATTGGCGTTGAAAGCAAGAAGGGCTATCTCAGTTTGCTCACCTTGACGGCTCCCGACAGTTGGGGGTTCCTGAAAGGTTCAGCCCTTTACGCGGGTTTTGACTTGGGCCAAGGGGCGACCATCCCCATGGCTGGTGGCAATCGCGTGTATAACAAGAGCGAATGGTACGTCGGCACGACCATCAACACGCCGCTCAAGGACCTCACCTTTGGCGCGTCGTTTGATTCCATCGAGCACCTCGACGTGAATGGGCAGGATACAGGATATTTCGCGGCCTACGCCGGGTATATGTCCTATAAGCTAACCGACAAGCTCACGATTAACGGCCGCGTTGAATATGCCAACGGCTCGGGATTGGGAGCAATGGCGGATGCCGCCAATGGCACGACCATCATCAGCTCGGTTAACCCGACTCCTCCACCGGCGACATTATCCACAGCCTTCAACAACCCCATGCAATCGGTTCTCGGACTTACCGGGACCCTGCAATATGACCTGTGGGCGAACGTGATTACGCGCCTGGAAATTCGCTGGGACCATGACGCCAGCGGACGCGAGGCGGTTGACGGAAGCTCGGCAGCCTTCGGAGGCACCGGCGCTCTTGGCGCCGCTCTCCCCGACAAGAAGAACGAAGTCATGATCGCGGCGAACGTGATCTACAAGTTCTAATTGACACGAATTCGATTCCAGCCCCTTCCGGGAAACCGGGAGGGGTTTTTTGTTGGCGCGACCCGCGTGAATTCCGCTTCCCATTCCTCGGGATTGCGGGCATATTTCCGGTTGCGATGACTGTCCGCGCTTTTTCAGCGAAAGGAGACAGAGCCATGAGATTGATGATGCTTGTGTTTCTGTGCCTCGCCAGCCTGGCGGCCCAAGCTCAGATCACCAATGGCTTCCAGCCCGGCAATCTTATCGTGTTGCGCATCGGCAACAGCACCCTGAGTCTGGTGAGCGAAGGCGATCCCGTGTTCCTGGATGAATACACCACCAACGGGTTTCTCTCCAATTCCATCGCCATCCCCACCAACGGCCCCGACGCTCTCATCATCGGGGGGAAGGCAACGTCGGAAGGGGCCATCAGCCGCTCGGCCAACAGCAACTTCATCGTCATGGTCGGTTACAACACCACATGGCCCTATTCCAGTTCCCTGGCCAGTTCCTCCTCGGCGGCGGCGCCGCGGGGCATTGCCACGATCGATTTCAACGGGAGTTTCAATTTCATCACCAACACCCAAACGGCTTTCAACGACAACAACATCCGCGGCGGAGCGTCTGACGGATCGAATAATTTCTGGGCGGTCGGAGCTTCCAGCGGCACGGTCTATATGGGACTGGCGGCGCCGCCCGCCATCGTCCAGAACTCCATTGATAACAGCGAGGTCGTCGCCATCTTCAATGGCAACCTTTGCTTCTCGCAACAGAATACGAAGCCTTACGGCATCTATTTCTGCGCCGGCCTGCCCGCCGGCGCGGCTGCGACCAACCTGCTTTTTGCCACCGGTTCCGGCTCCAGCCCTTTCGGCTTCGCCATCAGCCCGGACAATAAAACCGCTTATGTGGCCGATGACAGCGCGGTTTCCGCGGGAGGGGGCATTCAGAAGTACACCAATAATGGGGCGTGGGGGCGGGCTTACACCTTCGGCACCGGCACAGGCTCGACCGTCGGGGCGCGCGGGCTGGCCGTTGCATTCGGAGAGCCGCCGGTCCTCTACGCCACAACCGCGGAAGCGTCGCAGAATCGGGTGATTGCCATTACGGACACCAATGCCGGCGCGGTGGTGAAGTTGCTGGCCACCGCCGGGATCAATGAGGTCTTTCACGGAGTGCAGTTCACTCCCCAGGGTAGCGCGCCGTCCGTAACCGGCCCGTTGCAGCCGCAGACGGTGGACCAGGGGCAGAATGCGGTTTTCACCGTGACCGCCGCGGGGAGCGCGACGCTGTATTATTTGTGGGAATCCAATTCGACGCCTCTGACGGCGTGGGAAACCAACGCCACCTTCTCACTGGCCACGGCGAACGATGCGCCGGAGAGCTTTCCGGTGGAGGTGCTGATCAGCAACGCATGGGGCGCGGCCTCATCCAGCTCCACCCTGACCATCAATTCCTCCAACACCCCGCTGCCTGCGCCGGTCATTTTGGCGGAGCCGGTCAGCAGTCTCTCTCTCAAGGCGGGGAGCACAGCGGTTCTCTCCGTCAGCGCCAACGGGACCGGCCTCTCTTACCAATGGCGGTTGAACAGCAGTAATTTGACGGACAACGCGTTCATTATCGGTTCGGCCACGCCGACGTTGACGCTCTCGAATGTGCTCGGTGCCAGCGCGGGCAGCTACACGGTGACGATTACCAACACAGGCGGAACGACCAATTCCACGCCAGCCATTCTGACGGTCGCGGACCCCTGGCTGGAGTCCCAACCCACCGGCCACACTTATCTGGCCGGCGAAACGGTCGATTTGTCCGTCAGCGCGCTCGGCACGGAACTGGCCTATCAATGGACTTTGAACGGCGCGAACTTGTCCGGCGGAACCAACAATCCGTTGGTGTTGACCAACGCCGTGGCGGGGGAGTCCGGCAGTTATGCGGTCGTGGTATCAAGCCCCTACGGCGCGGTGACCAGCGCCACGGTGTCAGTCATCGTCGCGCCGCAGCAGACCGGCCTTTTTCCGTCCAACCTCGTGGTGTTGCGCCTGGGTGATGGCGTGCAAACGCTGACCAATTCAGGCAACACAATCTTCCTGGATCAATTCGGCTCCAACGGAGCGTACGTCAGCACGATGGCGTTGCCCGACAGCGGCGCCGCGGCGATGGTGATCAGCGGGGTGGCGTCATCGGAGGGTTTTATGACGCTTTCCGGGGACGGCCGGTTGCTGGCCATCGCCGGATACAACACCAATCGCGGGGTCCTGGCCACTTCGCTCTCTTCGTCCGCCTCCGCGAACGTGCCGCGGGCCATGGGAACGATTGATGGGGCGGGCCATTATGCGTTGGCCGCCACGACCGGCGCGCAATACAGCGGCCAAAACCTCCGCGCCGGAGCAACGGATGGCGCCAATGATTACTGGGGCGCCGGATCGGGGGACGGAACATTCTATTTCGGGAACACCGCCCCGGCGGGGATGGTGCAAGAGGCGGAGACCAATTGCCGTGTCATCAACGTGGTGAACGGCGGTCTGGTTTTTTCCACGCAAATCGGGACCGTCGGCCTTTATTCGATGGCGGGCCTGCCTGTCTCCGCCGCCGGGAGCGGCCTGTTGATACCCACCGGCAGCACGTCCAGCCCGGAGGATTTCGTCTTCAACGCCGCGGGCACGCTGGCCTATATCGCCGACGATTCCAGCGCCGGAGGCATTCAACGCTGGCAATTCGCCAACCACACATGGACGTTTGCCTACACCCTCGCCAGCGGCGCGGCCGGGGCGCGCAGTCTGGCCGTGAATTTCAACGCCCCCAACCCCGTCATTTACGCCATCACGGCGGAATCGGCCGCCAACCGCCTCATTGCGATTATTGACACAGGCGCATCCTCCTCCGCCGTCACGCTGGCGGCCTGCCCGGCGGGCGAATGGTTTCGCGCGGTGAGATTCGCGCCGGTGTTGAATCCATTCCCGGCTCCGGGGCTGTCCGGGGCGGCGCTGGCCGGGGGACACTTCAATTTCAATCTGGCGGGCGTGATCGGCTATGCCTACGTGATCGAGGCGTCCGCCGACCTGGAGAACTGGCTGCCGTGGGAAACGAACACCGCGCCGTTTACGTTTACGCAGACCAACGCAGCCAACCAGCCGCAGCAGTATTTTCGCGCGGTGTACATCCCGTCGCCGTAAGGATTTTTTCCCTTTTCTTTCGTCCAAGCCGTGTTATACAGGAAATGTGGCCGCCGAACCGAATCAAATAGTCGCTTACAGCATTTGGGCCGCCGACAACGTCGTGTATGGCCCGGTGGAACTGCCCATATTGATTAGCTGGGTAAAGGACGAGCGCGTACTGGCGGACACTTGGATATTCGATCTCCAGAATGACCGCTGGCGCAAAGCGGCGACCCTGCCGGAGCTGCAACTTTTCTTCAGCAAGAAGAGCACCCCCACCGCGCCCGGCGCCGATTCCCATCCCACCGTGGCGAAGTCCGACATCACCCCGGGCATGTTGCGCCGCGTCAAAGCCCTGGCGGAGCTGACCGACGACCAACTGACCCGGTTTTTGTGCTTCATGGAGGCGCAAACCGTTCGCCAATGGGCGCAAATTGTCAAACAAGGCGATCCCGATGATGGGATGTATCTGGTGTTGGACGGCGAATTGCGAGTGCGGCTCTTGATCGGCGGCAAGGAGACAATCCTGACCACGCTGGGGCCGGGGGAATGTTTCGGGGAGATCGCCCTTTTCGACCAAGGCCCGCGTTCGGCGGACGTCATCGCCAACAAGGAGAGCATTCTATTGAAGATCACCACCGAAGCTTTTGACAGGCTGCGGCGCGAAGCCCCTGAATTGTCCGCGCCCATTCTTTTTTCGATCAGCAAGACGCTTGCCGCCCGCATTCGGGCCGACAACAAGCGCATCAAGGATTCCGTCAATTTCGCGCGCGCAGCGGCCCATTAATTTATCTGCGCGGATTTGGCCGGTCTATAAGGTGGCGTTTTAACCAGCTTGGACAGAAAACGACATTGAATTCGGATGTCAACCGGCTGTCGAAAAAATACATCGTGTTTATTATCAGCAACTTGGGACTTTTTGGCTGATAGTTTGATCCTACTGGCATTGGCCCTGCTTATGGGCGGTTTGTTCAATTATGTTGAATTATAGACGCCCAACGCTTGTCACCAAATGAAAAAAATTGAAGCAATTATCAAGCCATTCAAACTAGAAGAAGTCAAAGACGCATTGAGTCAAATCGGAATCGAAGGGATGACCGTTAGCGAGGTCAAAGGATTCGGACGGCAGAAAGGCCACACCGAAATCTATCGCGGCAGCGAATACAAGGTCGATTTTCTTCCCAAAATCAAGATCGAGATCGTTCTTCCGGACGGACGGGTGGAGGGCGCCATAGCGGCCATCATCAGCTCGGCCAAGACTGGGAAGATAGGCGACGGAAAGGTTTTCGTCTCCGATGTCGAGGAGATCATCCGCATTCGCACTGAGGAAAAAGGGGACGCCGCCATTTAAGCAAGAGACCTCTATCAACCAACGGTTCCAAGAGTTTGACACTATATGAGAAACACGATTCTTGTCTTCGCACTGATAACAGCCTCCCTGATCGCTCAACCCGCCGCCCAGGCGGCCAGCGCCACCGTTCCGAAACGATCCGCCCCGTCGCTGGAGCAGCGCGTGTCGGATTTGGAGGCGTACGTCAACAACGGCACGCGCGTGGCCGACGGCACCAACACCGTAAGCTCCAATTTGGGGAGCTACGATGAAAAAGCCAACGTGTTCACGCCCAATCCCGGCCCTGGCCCCAACGCTTGGCAAATGACATGCGCCGCCTTGGTGCTGTTCATGACCTTGCCCGGACTGGCGCTCTTCTACGGCGGTTTGGTCCGCCGCAAGAACGTCCTGTCGGTCCTGGCGCAATGCTTTTTGATAACCGGCATGGTGACCATTCTCTGGTACATCTGCGGCTACAGCCTGGTCTTCCACCACGGCAACGGTCTCCTGGGTGATTTGAAGGGGTTCGCCTTTTTCAACAACGTCGATTCCAGCCCCAACGGCGACTACTCGCCCTGGGTGTCACAAAACGTGTTCGCCATGTACCAACTGATGTTTGCCATCATCACTCCGGCGCTGATCATCGGGGCCATCGCCGAGCGCATGAAGTTCGCCGCGCTCTTTTTGTTCATGTTCCTGTGGATGTTGGTGGTCTATTTCCCGCAGGCCCACATGATCTGGGGCATTGACGGCATGATGAATGGCGTCTCGAATCCGAACGCGAAAATTCACGCCATAGACTTTGCCGGCGGCACGGTCGTTCACATGACATCGGGCTGGTCGGCACTGGTGCTGTGTTTGATTCTGGGCAAACGCCAGGGCTTCGGCAAAGAGAACTTCACCCCGCACAGCATGGTGCTGTGCATGGTCGGCACGGGAATGCTTTGGGTCGGTTGGTACGGGTTCAACGCCGGCAGCGCCGTGGCCGCCGACGTTATCGCCGCCAACGCCTTTACCACCACCACCCTGGCCACCGCGGTCGCCTCATTCGTGTGGCCCATGGCCGAGTGGGTGACGCGCGGCCGTCCGAGCGTCCTGGGGTTCTGCTCCGGGGCCGTCGCTGGGTTGGTCGTCATTACGCCGGCTTGCGGGTTTGTCACCGCTAGCGGCGCGGTGATCATCGGCGTATTCGCGGGGTTGATTCCGTGGTTTTTCTGCTACAAGGTCAAGGGTTGGTTCGGATATGACGACGCGCTGGACACCTTCGGGGTGCATGCGGTGGGCGGCACGATAGGGGCGCTGCTGACGGGCGTTCTGGCGCGCAGTTCGGCCAACGCAAACCTGGCGAGCGACAGCATGAAAAACTTTGTGACAAATTCGCCTTTCCAACCACTGGTTTTCGAGCAACTTAAAGCCATTGGCGTCACCCTGGCGCTGGCCATTGGCGGCACGGTTGTGATAGCGTTCATTGTCAAGGCAGTGATCGGCCTTCGTCCAACGGAAGAGGCGGAAAGCGTGGGCCTGGACCTCGCCGAGCACGGGGAAGAAGGATACAATGGCTGACTTTGGCGCGCCGTTGTGCCAATAATTGCGGACGAGAGACGCACTTAGCATAACGGCGCGTTCCTAAACACGAGCATAAAAAAAAGAAAACTGATACAAGCATGAGCACACCAAAGAGCGTAATTGAATCGGCCCTCAAACAGGGGGCCAAGATGGTCGATGTGAAATTCGTCGATACTTTCGGAACCTGGCAGCATTTCACCGTTCCGATTTCCGAACTGACCGAAGAGGTCTTCGTCGAGGGCTTCGGTTTTGACGGCTCCTCCATTCGGGGCTGGAAATCCATCGAAGCGTCCGACATGTTGGCCATGCCCGATCCGGACACGGCCTTCATCGACCCCTTTTTCAGCGTCCCGACCCTGTCGGTGACGACCACCATCGCCGAGACCGGCACCAAGGAAGCCTACAATCGCGACCCGCGGGGCATTGCCCAGCGCGCCGAGACGTATCTGAACTCCACCGGACTGGCCGACGCGGCTGTATTCGGGCCGGAAGCCGAATTCTTCATCTTCGACAACATTCAGTTTGACAGCAAGTCGAACGGGACGTTCTACTCGATAGATTCCGAGGAGGGCATCTGGAATTCGGGCAAGGACGAGTTGCCCAATCTTGGCTACAAAATCCGCCATAAAGAGGGTTACTTCCCCGTGGCGCCGCAGGACACCCAGCAAGACATTCGCAGCGAGATGCTGCTGACCCTTCAATCGCTGGGTGTGCAGGTCGAAAAGCACCACCATGAAGTGTCCACCGCCGGCCAGGCGGAGCTGGGCATTCGATTTGAGACGCTGGTCAAATCCGCCGACGCGATGATGCTTTACAAGTACGTCATCAAAAATGTCGCGCGCAAACATGGAAAGACTGCCACGTTCATGCCCAAGCCGCTTTTCGGCGACAACGGCTCCGGCATGCACACCCACCAGAGCTTGTGGAAGAAGGGCAAGCCGCTCTTCGCCGGCAAGGAGTATGCCGGGTTGAGCCAGATGGGTCTCCATTACATTGGCGGCATCCTCAAGCACGCCAAGGCCCTTTGCGCCATCTGCAGCCCGACGACCAACTCCTACAAGCGTCTCGTGCCGGGCTATGAGGCGCCCGTCAACCTGGCCTACAGCGCCCGCAACCGCAGCGCCGCCATCCGCATTCCGACCTTTAGCGAAAATCCCAAGGCCAAGCGAATTGAATACCGCCCGCCGGACCCATCGGCCAACCCGTACCTGTGCTTCGCGGCGCTCTTGATGGCGGGATTGGACGGCGTGCTCAACAAGATTGATCCGGGCGAGCCGGTGGACAAGAACATGTATGAACTGTCGGCGGCGGACCTGGCCAAGGTGCCTCAGGTGCCGGGCAGTTTGAGTGAGGCGCTGGATATCATCGAGAAAGACCATGCCTTCCTGTTGAAAGGCGACGTCTTCACCAAGGACTTTCTCGAAGTCTGGATCAGCCACAAACGCAAAGAGGCCGACGCCATTCGCCTGCGCCCGCATCCGTACGAGTTCCATCTTTATTACGACGTCTAAATCGTAATTTGGGTTGACAAGCTAGGGATAGCGGCGTGGATGTGTGTCCACGCCGCGTCCTTTTTTTGGGGAACAGATGCATACAACCCGGCCACCCAATCCATTCCGCGTCCTTGCTGCGGCGCTTGCCCTGGCCGCGGTGGCGCCGCTCCAGGCCCAGGAATCGGTCAATGTCAATCTCCTCCAGCGCTATCCCACGCCGCTGATTGCCGGGGACACCGCGCCGGCGCGCGCCAGGCCGTGGGAATTTTCCGCGGCGGACATTTTCCAAGTGTCGGGATTCACGCTGGATGCGGCCGCGAACCTCCACATCCAGGCGGGCGCTTCGGACCTGGGCATTGGCCACTGCGCCGATGGCGTTGTCTGGGCGGTGCTCGTTCCGCGCGGACAAGGCGCGCTCTCCAGCCAGGCGGCGCCCGGTGAAGAAACCATCGCGCATGTCTGGCTCAGGTTTCACCCCGCCCAAATCAACTCCCTGTTCCCGCCGGAAACCGTCTCCGCGCCCGGCGACACCAACCTCCTCCCCCTCATGCGCGCCATCGCCCGCCACAAGTTCCCCTCCAGCTTCGAGAGCGGCGGCCGCGCTTTGATCCCCGCCCCCAACGACATGATCGTGGACGCGGACATCCGGGAAGGCCCGCGGCGTTTTTTTATTGTTGATAGAAACGCGCGCGCGGCAAGCTACGCCGCCGCGTTCGAACGCCAGAACTACAAGCCGCACCCGGCGCTGACGCCCGAACTGGCAGCCGACGCGTTTGATCAACTCTGGGGCGCTTTCGATGAGGGCTACGCGATGTTCATCTTGCGCCCGGAAATCAACTGGGCCAGGATGCGTGACCAGTTTCGACCAAGGGCGCTGGCCAGCAAGTCCTCCGATGATTTCGCCGACGTCTGCGCCGAAATGCTCAAGCCGCTCCGCGACCTCCACGTTCGCCTCTCACTGGCCGGGACCTCCGTCCCGGTCTATGACCCGCCGCGCCCCTCCAATTCCAATCCATCCGCCCACAAGGCCATCCTGGGCGGCCTCAACATATCCGGCCGTCTGCAATGGGCGGTGACTTCGGACAAGATCGGTTTTGCCGCCATTTACGGCTGGGACGACGACGCTTTGCCGGAGCAGTTCGGCAAGGCGCTTGAGCAAATGCGCGACACGCGCGGCTTGATTTTGGACGTGCGCTGGAACGGCGGCGGCAACGAGCGTCTGGCCCAGGAAGTGGCTGGCCGGTTCCTAACCCGGGAGGTGGTGTACGCCTACGATCAATTCCGCGACGGTCCAGCCAGCACGAATCTCACCAAAAAAGCGCCCCGCAAAGTTCAACCGGCTGGTCCCTGGCGCTACAGCCGCCCGGTAATCCTGTTAATGGGACAGAAGTGCATGAGTGGCAACGAAGCGTTCATCGGGATGATGGCCGGCGCCCCCAACGTGACCACGATGGGTGACCGCACTTGCGGATCCAGCGGCAACCCGCAGGTCGTCGAGCTTCCCTTGAGCATGACCGTGACCGTGCCCCGCTGGATAGATTACAAGGCGGACGGCCAGCCGCTGGATGAACACGGCTACGAGCCGAAAGTCCCATTCAAACCGGGGCCAAACGCCTTCGCCGAAAACCGCGACGACCTCCTGACCGCCGCCCTGGAGCGCCTGCGCCAGGCCAAATAAAGCCGCAACTTTCGTGGTTGCACGGTTCCGTCTCATCAAGGCAGACAATCTGAGCCGCAAACAGGCGCAAATTGGCGTAATTTACCGTAATTTCCGTAACTATCGAACTCTTCACCTTCCCAATCTGGGAAACCCTCACCGCCGTCAATTAAAGGCGTAAACAGGCGCCTCACACCCCGCCGAACCCCCCGTTATGATAACCTGCCAGAGGGTGCAACCCCGTAACACCAGCCCAAGGCAATACAGCCCATCTCGCGCAGAGTCGCAGAGAGCCGCAGAGGAAGACATTTAACCACGGATTCCCCGGATAGCAGTGCGATTTAGTGCGACAACCCGGCATCCGGCGCGGAATCCCCGCCCCTTTTATCCTGCACAAGGGTGCATAAGCCTGCATAAACGGCCATTTTTGCGGTGTGGCTCTCGCTGGAACGGGTTGGCCGCTCCAGCTTTCCGCAAACCGGCCTATGTCAATGAACATCCGCCCCTTTCCGGCCACGCCACACCATACAACAACAATTGCGTGACGCAACACATTTAGTTGGGACGACGCCGGCGCGCGGGTTGGCGGCTGGAGAGGAATGTGGCATGCCTTTCGCTGGCGTCCTTGCGCCTCATGCCCTTTGCATTTCCTCCAAAGCCGGCGAAACATCGGCGGAAGGAACAAGATAAGGCGCGGCTGCCGCGAGAGGTCGCGTAATGGTTCAAAACAGAGCAGCAAACAGACTCAAAAAGTGTCAAAAGTGAGGACTGACGCTTGCCGGAACTGGACAGTCGATGCCCGCTTTGCGGGCT
>PLGF01000177.1 GCA_003138485.1 Verrucomicrobiales bacterium
TGCCGGATTGTGATAACTTCGCATCAACGCGCAAGGCCGGGAAATGACGTTGGCACTTGCATCAATTTGCATCAGCGTTTGGTCATCACCGTGCCTTTTGATGCGAAGATGGTGGAAGATATGCGGTTTGCAATGCACTATGATTGGGCAATTTAACGAATTATGAGAATTTTCAGACAGGATTCGATTCCCTTCACCCGCTCCATTGAATTAAGGACTTGGAAGGTGGTGCAGTGAAGTAATGGCACGTTTTACGTTGATGCGTTTGACTTTGATGCGGTGATGCACTAGCATCAGCTTATGAGAACGACTCTGGATATCGAGGATGACGTGCTCCAAGCCGCCAAGGAGTTGGCGGACCGGGAAGGCAGCACCGCGGGACGCGTTATTTCCGCCTTGGCGCGGCGCGGGTTGATGGTGCCGAGCAAGAAGGCCAAACCATCCCAGCCGACACGAGGGGGCGTTCCGATCCTTCCCTCACGGGGCGAGGTGGTGACCCTGGGTCATGTGCGAGAATTGATGGATCAAGAAGGCGTTTAAGCGTGCGGGCCTTGCTCGACATCAATGTCCTGATTGCATTGCTGGATCCGGACCATGTCTTTCATGACCGCGCCCACACCTGGTGGAAGGGCCAATCGAAGAGCGGATGGGCCAGTTGCCCGCTGACGGAAAATGGCGTGGTGCGAATCATGTCCAACCCCGCTTACAGCAGGGCGGCAAAATTCCGGCCAGGCGATCTGATTGAACGTCTGGACCTCTTCGCGAGCCAAAGCAATCACGAATTCTGGCCTGACGATTTATCACTACGAGATAAAACCGCTTTTGCGCGGGATCGCCTGCACGGCTCACGCGCGATTACCGATGTTTACCTCTTGGCGCTCGCCGTGAAGCACCAAGGAACTTTGGCCACTTTTGACCAGGCCATTCCTGTCTCGGCGGTCCCGGGAGCGGCGACCGCAGGCGTGTGTGCGATTTGAATGACTTTCATGTCATGATGTCCAGCCGGGCAAGAATGCCCAGAGCGATCAACGGCCCTGAATTGCAAACAATCCGGCTCACGAGGGGATCGGCTTGAATTCGGCGGCGAGTTCATCCGCATCCCGGTTCACGGCGGGCACGTTCCATTGCGGGCAATTGAAAAGAACAACCATGCGGGAAACTCCGGCCAGTTGCGCTGCTTGTCCGCTGGTCAGCCGCCCCATTTCAAACAGCTTCATCGCCAGCGCCATGCGCGCCTCATTTTCAAACCGTTCAGGGCTTGAACCCGCCGAAGCCGTCCAGGATTCGGGAGACTCTATTTGCATCCCCTTCATCTGAACAACATTCGCGCAATGCGGGCGAAAGAAAGGCAATTCAGGCAGTGCGGCCCTCCTATTCCTCGCCTAACGACCGCAAGCCCGAATGAGTTCGGCGCAAAAGAAGAAACCTCAAGATTCGCGCCAATATAGACAACCGAGTCAACCGCGAACCACGCGAACCACGCGAAAAATCCCGGTCATTCGCGTATTTCGCGTGGTTCGCGGTTAAAAAAATTCCTTAGGCGAGGATTTGGGACAACAGAAATCCCTTGTGGCGATGAGCGCAATGCGCCAAATCACCTGCCAAACTGTTCGCGGCGGTTCAGGGGACAGCAGACTTGGAAGTCTGCGCTACCCCCGTCAGACACCTCGCCCGTTGTGGATTTCAAAAGCTCGCGGTCTATTCGAAAAAAATGCGTGTAAGGAGCAGCCTGCGCTGACGCTACTTTCCCTCGTAAAGCCGCGCGATTTCGACCAGGATGGCTTCGAGTTGGCGGTAGTAATCGTCCTCTTTCAATTCAGTTTTTTTGGAGCGCAATGCGCTGAGGTTCTGCTCCAATTCGTCGCGCCGCGCGCGGGCGGCGGGCGGCAGCTTTTGCTCGGATGCGCCGCGGACCAGGACCATCTGCTGCGCGCGCACACCGTCCACGGATTTCCCGCCCTCGGCGGTCTTGACTGCGCGCACGCCGTGGAACCAATCCGGCGGCGTGCCAAGGCCGTCGCCGTTGTCGTCGATGAGCGAGTGTTCGGTCGCCAGGCGTCCCTGGTCCTTGTAAAACTGCTCCGTCAGCCGCGCGGCCATAAGGGACGCTTCCAGCAGCGAGGTCTGGCCGTCCTTGTCCAGATCGGCCGAGGGGTCGGCGATGGCGCGCGCCAGATAAGTGCCGAAGCGCGTGGCGTTGAGTTCGGAGCCGCTGCGGGTGGCGGTGATGATGACCCTGCCCGGCGCGGACAAGGCGGGGAGAAATGGGCCGCTGGCGGAAGCGCATTGAATGACGGCCAGCGGACGATGACCGGGTTTGAGCGCCGCCGCCAAATCGACCGCGGAGATGTCCGGGCCGCGCAAATTGAATTTGGCGCTCCGCCCGTCAAAGGTGCCGTGCCCCAGAAAGACCAGCCACAACTCTCCGGCGGGCCGCGCCGCTTCTTCAGCCAGGACGCGCAGCAGCCGGGTGCGATCATTTTCGGCGGAAGGCGGGTCCAGGCCAATGACCGTCGTGCGCAACCCGCCTTTGGCGGCGGCATCCTGCCACAGATCAGCGGCGGCGGAAAATTGGCGGGCATATTGAGGCTCGCCCGGCGCGCCGATGACGAGGATCAAGTCACGCTCATCGTTGGTCTGCGCGCGCAGCGCCGCCGGCGCGCAAAGCAACAGCATGGCCGCGATCAGGCAAAGGTGGTGGGCGCGCTTCACCCCAATCCTTAGCGAAGTTCGGTAGGGCGAGGCTCCTGCCGAGCCGATTCCGCGGAAGAAGGCTCCGCGGAAGCGTCGCCCTACCGGCGTTACCTGTTCGGTGAAGGATGCTCCCATTTCGATAAAGATCGGGGCCTTCACGGCAATCCTTTCCAGCGGCGCACGCCCCACTCGGTCACAAAACAGCAGAGCACGGCAAGAAACACCAGGGGCTTCTGCCAGAGAGGGTCGCTGCGCGTTTCGGTAATCGGCGCTGCGCGGCGCGGAAGTTTCTGCACGAAGTCTTTGAGGGCGGCCATCTCAATGACTTCCCCGCCGGTGCGGCGGGCCAGGGCTTCGAGCAGCGCCCGGTTCGGTTTGAGGGACCGGAATTCCTCCGCCGCGGGGTCGGACGCCCATCCGGCCGCCGCGCGCCCGACGCCCTCCCCGTTGCCTTGCGTGACGACCGCCTCCACGGCGTAAGCGCCCGCGTCGCGCGCCACGTACTCCGCCTCGTATGTTCCGGCCTGGCGCGGCGAGGGGTCCGCCGTCAGCCGGATGACATTGGTGAGGGCGCTGGCGTCCGCTCCGCTCTCCAAGAGCCGGACTGGACGGACGGTCAATTGGGCGAGGGCGCCGTCCAGAGGATTAAATTCGGCGTCGCGCGCCTTGACGACGAGGCGGACGCGGGAAGGGTCGCCGCCAGGGGAAGATTCCGCCGTGACGGAAACGCGGGCGGGGACATCGGAGACGAGCCAGCGAACGAGTTGGCGCCAGGATTTGGCCAGGTCCTTTTGCGAGGATTCGTCGCGCATGCCCCAAGTCCACAAATCGCCGAGCATGAGCGCGGCGGAGCGACCGAAGCCGAATCGCTGGGCGGCCAGGGCGGGATAAGTATTATTGTCAGAGTCCGAGACTGTGGCCAGGACACTGGCGCCGGGTTTGATGGCGCCAATGGCATTGAGAACGGTGAACTGCGGGAGGGATGCCAGGCGGTCCTTCTCCTCGGATTCGGTGAGGCGCAGGCGCGTCCACGGCTGCAGCCAGCCTTCGCGGGTGAGGGTGAGATTCCATTGCGAGGGCAGTTTGGGGGCGGCGGGCGCTTCCAGATAAACGGGAAGCATCGAGGCTATGGGGGTGCCGGCGTAGTTTCCTTCACGAAACGATTCCGCGCCGCCCAGCATGAGAAAGCCGCCGCCCCGCTCGGAGACGAAGCGCCGCAACAAAAGGAGTTGATCGTGCGTAAAAAAGTCCGCCTCGACTTTGTCGAGGATCACGGCCTGGTAGGCATAGAGTTCAGCCGCGGTCTTGGGAAAGCCGCCGCGCAACTCGTATTCGTCCCGCGTATTCAAACGCACGGTGACAGGCTGGTCGTAGCGGACGGTCTCCTCGTTCGTATCAACGAAGCCGCCAAAGAGGGGATTGCTGGCCTCGCCGTAGCGGCCTTTGAACTTGAACTTCGGCTCGCGGCGCGCGACCCGGATGAGGGAAACCATGCGGACCTGGGGATCGTCCTGGACGGCGCGATTGAGGAATTTGAACTCCCAATTGGGCCGCCCGCCGACGTAGAGGACGCGAAAAGGTTCCTGGCCCCGATCGACCACCACGACCTGGCGGTTGTTGGCAAGCGTCGCTTCGCGGGACTGCGCCTCCGGGCGGCCCAGTTCATCCGCGGCCCGGGCTTCGACTTCATAAAAGTGAAGGCCGGGTTTGTCGGGTTGAATCTGGAAGCGAAAATTCAGAGCGGCGTCCCCCCCGCCTGCCCGCTGCCGCTGTTCGGCGACCACGTTGGAGGAGACGGAGACGTGAAATTCGACCTGGTTGGATGGCGGGGCGCTCGCGGCGATTTCGATCAACCGCGTCACCACCTCCGCGCCGGCAAAACCGCTCGCGTTGACAGCCGTTTGGATGGTGACCGGAGCGTCTTCGAAGGCCGTCTGGCTGACGGCCGGCTTGTCAAGCCCAATGTCGGGCAGGGCGGCGTCGCTCCCAATGACGACCGGGTAAACCGGCGGGCAGCCATCCAGCGCGGGCGGGTCCGCCGCCAGGTCGGTGGCGTTGCCGTCGGTGAACAGGAGAACGCCCGCCACGGGCTGGCCGCGCCACAAATCGGCGGCGGCGCGCAAGGCGCCGCCCAGGGCGGAGCCGCGCCCCGCGAAATCCAGATCGCCGAAATCGCGGATGTCCTGGAAATGAGAGTCAAACGAATAGCGCCGCGCCTGGAAATTTTCCTCCAGCGCGGCCTGCCAGCCGTCCGGGTCGTTGGTCAGCGCGCGCCGCAGCAGTTCGCCGCGCGATTGCAACCGATTGGCATCGTGGATGCGCATGCTTTGGCTGTTGTCGGCCAGGAGCGCGAAGAGATTGGCGCCCGGTTTGGCGCGCTGGCTCACGCGCACGGGTTCCAGCACACACAGCGCCAGGAGCGCCACGCCGGCCAGTTTGAGCAAGCCGCAGCCCAGCCGGACGGGACGCTCGGCGGCGCCGCGGTGTCCCGCCCAAACCAGCGCCAGCGCGATGGCAACCGTCAAGGCCAGAACGGGGAAAAGCCAGGCGCGGGATGAAAAGAGGATCACCGCCGGACCGGTCACTGGCCGCCTCCCAACTTCTCGTAATACTGGCGCACCAGATCGGAATAGTTTTCCGGCACGGGATCGTGGTCGAGCGGAACAAGGCTGTTGGCGTTCTCCCGCCGCGCCAGTTCCTCGCGCAGCCAGGCGCGCACGTCTGTCATCGGGGCAAGGACTTGCGTGCGGACGGTCTGCGGGTCCGGCTTCTTGCCGGTGCGTTGGAATTCCGCGCGCATGGCTCCGACGCGCTCGCGCGCGGCCGCCAGTTGATTGCGCATGTCGGCCGCGTCCAGGACTTGCTCGACATCCCGCAAACGCTCCGCCCAGGAAGCGTATTCGTTGCCGGTGACAGGGCCGTTTCGGCCGACACCGCCGCGAGCGCCGCCGAATTGTTGCGCGATTTGCCTTAGCGGGTCCCTTCCGCCCGCCGCATTTCCTCCGGAGCGCGCGTCCGGGTTTTCCCCCGGCTGCGGCTGCCCGGAGGCGTTGGCGTTCTCTTCGGCGCCATTTGCGTTTTGTCCCGCGGTGTTTGACGGTTGTCCGGTGGCGTTTGCTTGTTGTCCGGCAGCATCGGCGTTCCGCGCGGAGCCGGTCGGCCTTTGTCCGGTGGAATTCGTATTCTGTCCGGCGGCGTTGGTGGCGCCGGCTCCCGCGGCGTCGCGCCCGGCTTGCGCGGTCAGGTCGTCGAGTTCCGTTTGCGCGTACCGCAGAGCCTGGGTTTCGCTGCCGAGGACGCTTTCCGCGGCGCGTTCGACTCTTTGGCGGAGTTCGGAGATATTGGTGCGGGCGGCGCGTTCGGGTCCGGCGGCTTGAGAAAGAAGGCCGCGATCGACCAGTTGGGCGCCGATGTCCAAAAGGTTGCCGGTGTGCATCTGGCTGGCGCGGCGCACCGTGTCATAGAGTTGTTGCGACAGAAGCGGCTCGGAGTTTTCCGCCTGTTCGGTGACGTTTTCCATGCCGGCGACGAGGTTGGTCAGCGCGCTTTGCTGGCGGGCGATCTGTTGAATGAGTTGTTGACGTTGCGCGGCGTCGTCCAGGGTCTTTTGCTCGGGATGAGCGAGCGATTCGAGGCCGCGCCCGATTTCGCCCTCCTGGCGGTCCAGGTCGCGCGCCTGGCCGCGCAACTGGCGCATCTGGTCGGAGAACTGGCTGGAGGTCTGGCGGCGCATGTCCTCGCGCAAGTTCTGCAATCCCTGCTGCGCGCGCGTGCCGGAGGCCAGGGCCTGGGAAACGGATTCGTCGCCGATTTCCTGGGCGGCGCGCTGGGTGTCGGCGCGGGTCTGCTCCAATTGCTGGCGTGCTTTTGACATGGAGGCGGCGTTGGGGGATTGATCGAGTTGCTGGCGCAATTCGTCCACGTCGGCGAGCATTTGCCGCTCCTCGTCCTGGAGGCGCTTGAGCTGGCGGCGGATGTCTTCGCGCTGCGTGTCGGTGCGGGCTTCCTGCAAGGCTGTTTGCAATTCGCGCAGGCGCTCGTTCAAGTCCTGCTGCCGTTGGGCCAGGGCCTTGAGGCGGTCGGCGGCTTGCAGTTGCTCGCGCTGCCGGGCAGTGGGCGCGGCGGCGGCCTGGCGCTCGGTTTCGTAGCGGTTTTCCTCGGGGGTCATTTCGAGCTGTTCGAGCTGGCCGCCGCTGGGCTGGCCGGCACGGCCGCCGCGGCTGCGGTTGCGCGAGCGCGAAACGGAGAAATCGTGCGGGATCATTTTCAGCAGCGCCTGGTAAGCCGCCTGCTCGGAGGCGACGGCCGCGGGCAATTGCGCCGGCGATTTTTTCGCCTGCTCCAGCGCCGTCTTGGCCCGCTCCATTTCCTTGATGGCCGATTGGAGCGCGTTTCGGGCCTGCGGATTCTCGGCGCTCTCCAGCGCCTGGCGCGCCTGCTCCAGCGCCTGTTCTTGCGCTTCTCCGACGGTGGCAAGGTCGGAAGCGAGGTCGCCGGCAAACAGCGCGAAGGCGCAGAAGCAGGCGGCGGGCACGAGGAATTTCAGATGGATTCTCATGGAGACTTGGGGTTGGCGGACGTGGCGTCCTCTTGTTGCAATTTCCAGGTGGCGATGACGATTTCCTTTTGCATTTCAGCCAGCTTGATGCCCGTTTCGCTCTGTCCTTGTCCCTGCTCCGATCCCTGGCCGGCGTCACTGGCCGCCCCGGACTGATCGGCGCGGAACGTCTCCTCGAACGGGCGGACCTCGGCAAAAAAGATGTCGCTCAAAGTACGGCGGACTCTTCCATCCGGGCCGTAATCGTCCGCCCAGGCAAAATAAGCCAGCACCTGGTCGTCGGCCACGTTGAGGTCTTCGAGCGGGATGAGATAACTGAATTGGCGTTTCTGGTTGGCCGGAGCCGATTGGCCCAGCTCAACCAGATTGGGGTCCTGCCCCGCAAGCCCGAAGCCGACGCCGTATTTGAGCAATCCAAATTCGTCCGTCGCTTCCGCTTCCAATTGCAGTTCTTCCAAGCGGGAAACGCGAGGGTCGCCACGGGGAAAGTCCAACTTCACTTCCGGGCGGCGGTTGGTGAGGACTTGCAGGACAAAGTCGGCGGGGAATTTGTTGGTGCGTCCGGCGGCGTCTTCCAGGGCCAACGCGTAACGGGCGCTGTGAGTCAGCAGGAAGCCGGCCAGCAGGGCCGTGGCGTTGCTTTGCACGGAAAAGGAAATCGACTGCCCGCCGCCCACCCATTGCGCGCGGACCACCGGTTTGTTGAATTGCAGGGTGTAAGTCAGCCGCGTGCCTTCGACGGCGCTGACGCGGCGCGTGTCAATTATGGTCTTGTTGGTCAGGCCCGTGTAATCGGGAAAGCGCAGGAGCGCGTCCGCCCGCGCCAGCGAGGGATAATCGAAAACGCGGAGCTTGAAGTCGCGCGTTTTGGCGCGTCCATATTCAATATGGTAAAATCCCTCCTCCGCGACCTCGTCCAGGCTCGCGCCGAAAACAGGATCGGCCAGATGCCGTTCCAGCGGGATGCGCCGGGTCTTGCCCGAAGCGCCGTTGACGACCAGCGTGGCCTCCGCGGGCGGCGTGCCGCCGAATCGGGCCGCCACCACCAAGCTGGTTCCACGCTCGACTTCGGTGTCGCCTGGAGTGACGGTGATTTCCGGCAGCCTCCACGAGCCAAAAGCCGGACGGTCGCGGGCCCCGGCGTGAGCCAGCGCAAGCAGGACAATCACCAACCCGCCCAGCGCCGCCACGCTGGCGCTCCTGGCGACGGAGTATTTTTGTTCCAGGGCGTTCCCCCAAAACGCGCGCCGCGGATGCGCCAGTGCCTCATCAATCACGCGCAACTGGAGGTATCTCAATTGACCGGAAGCGGGATCGGGTTGCTGCTCCGCCGCGGCTGAAAGCAGGTGCCGCAGTTCCGGAAATTCCCGCTCAATGGCCGCAACGACGGCGCGAGCATCAGGCTGGCGCCGCCGGTGACGCGCCCAAGCCGCGGCGACAGCCGCCAACCCGCCGAGCAGCGGGACCAGCCAGGCAACGGGTGAAGTCCAGCCGGCAAGACTCTGCAGCAAAAGGACCAGGACGCCAAACGCGGCCGCGGCGAGCCAGCCAACGGCCAACTCGCGGCAGAAGCGCGCCCGCCGGAGAGATTTCTCCAAGGCGGCGAGTCCAATGCTGAGACGCGTTTCCATCATGAGATCGCTTCCTTGGTTGTGACGCGGCGCGCCAAACCGCCGGCCAGAAGAATCTCAACTACTGTAATCGCCAACGCCGCGACAATCAACCAGCGCCAGAGTTTCTGCCGGCTTTCAATTTCCGCCCGCTGTAATTGACGCTCGCGATGGAGCTTGGGCGCGCTGGCCGCGTCCGCCGCGGTTCCCAACGGCACACCCAGCCGGGCCAGCGCATCGGTGGGAAGCGGGGCCACACGGCTTTCTTCCAGGCGCAGGTTTACGGCGAAACGCCGCTCTTTGCCGCCAGCCACCGCGCGATAAATCCCCGGCGCATCCGTTTCCAGAAAGGGCGCGCCCGCCGGCAACGTCGCTTGGGCGCCGTCCGGCTTCTGCCATTGCACAGTCGCGCCGGATGAAACGGGTGCGGGAAGCGCCTCACCGGTCCGAAATTGGCATCGCGCCGGGGCGCCGCCCCCGCTCCATTCGAGCATCGTTTCCATCAAGGGCGGGTACTTGCTCGAAACGGCCAACTGGCTGTCCGCCGGGTTCCACCCCGCGGCGAGCACCAGGAGGTTCCCCTTTCCCACGGCGATTTGCGCCAGGGCGGGCGAGCCATCGTCGAATTTTGCCAGCACGCGCGCCGGGGTGTCCGCCGGGATTTCCCACCGCCGGTGTTTCCAGAAATGGATGTGCGTGAAATCATTGAAACGCGGATCGTCGAACGGCGCGAAGAGAGGATGCCGGAAGTCGATCTCCCCAAGCAGCGCGTAATCTCCGCCGCCTTCGCTCACCGCCACTTGGGGCAATCCAAGCAGTGCGGCCAGCGTCGGGCCGCTTTGGGCGTCGGTTAGGACCGCGAGCGCCATCTTGCCGCCTTGCAACCAGCCGCGCACCGCCGCGCATTCCTCTGGAGCCAGCCGGGCCGGCAGGATGGCCAACGCGGCCGATGCCAACAATTCGGGCGCCAGCGTGGCATTCGTTCCGCACGCCAGCAGTTGCACCCGCCGCCGGGGCGTCGCCGGGAAAACCCGCTCCAGATAATAGAGCAATCCGGCCGAATCACCCGCCGCCTCCGCGCCCAGGTAGGCGATCTTGATGTCCTCGACTTCCGGTGCTGCAAAATAGGAAAGGTTATCGAAATCCACGTCGTCGCCCGACAATTGCAGCACGCCGGTTGTCTGCCCGACGGGAAGCTTGGGCGCCTGAAAAGTCCGGGTCTGGCCCGCAGCCAGATAAATCTCCATCGGCAAGCCCCCTTTCCAGCCCACGCGCAGTTTCTCCTTGAGCGAATCCCGCGAGTTGGTCACACGGAACCGTATTTCAGCTTCCGGGCTGGCCGTCGCGGCGGGTTCGACAATTTCCAGGCCGGCGTTGGACTCCGCCTTGCCCTCCACCCGCTCGACGACGACCCGCAGTGCGGCGGGCCAGTCGTGACCTTGCAATCCGTCCAGTTGGGCGCCCTCCTGCAAATCGCTGATCAAGATCAGCTCCTGGCGTCCGGCGGGCGGGCCGGCCGCGGAACTGTTGCGGAATTGATCGCCGGCGGTTGTGAGGGCCAAACCAAGGTCCGTCCCCAACCAGCCGGGTGAATCAGACCCCACACGCGCCAGCGCCAACGCCGCGCGCTGGTCCAAGGGCGACGCGGACCATTCGGAGAAACTGAGCAGCGTGCGTGGCTGGTCGTCAAACGTCATCACCGCCACCGCATCGGCGGGCGTAGTCCTCGCAAGGTATCCTGCCGCCACGGCGCGCGCTTTCTCCCAAAGACCTTCCCGTCGCATGCTCGCGCTCGTATCCAGCAGCAGGACGAGTTGGCGGCCGGCGGCAGGGGCCGCGGGGAGCGTGTTGTCTTTGGCGAAAAACGGGCGCGCAAACCCGCAGGCCAAAAGAGCCAAACAGAGGCAGCGCAGCAGCAGCAACAGCAGATGCTCGAGCTTCCGGCGGCGCACTGTCCGCGGCGGCGTGGGAGCCAGGAACATCAGCGAACTGAACGGCATCCGCTCGCGGGCGGCGCGGCGGATCAGATGAAACAAGACCGGCCCGGCCACCGCCAGAGCGCCCCACAAGAACCATGGCGTCAGAAAGTTCATGGTCCAATTGCCCGCTGCGAACGGCGGCGCACCAGCCGGCCCCGCCGGCTTCGGGCGCGCAGAAAGTCCAGCAACGCCAGCTCCATGGGCCGGTCCGTCGCCACTCGATAAAATGCGAATCCCAGGTTGCGGCAGACCCCTTCCACAGCCTGCCGGTGGCTTTGAAGTTTTCTCTCGTATTCGCCGCGGACGGCCTCCGGGTCGATGTAATAATCCTTTTGGCTTTCAAGATCGCGGAACAGCATGGCCCTGTCGAACCTGAAGTCCAATTCTCTGGGGTCCAGCACTTGGAAAACGACGACTTCGTGGCCGGCCGCAGCCAGGCGCGCCAGCGGGCGTTCCAACGCGGTGGCAGGCGCGAGCAGGTCGGACAACAACACGATCAGTCCGCGTTTCCGGGCCATCTCCGCCACGCGCTCAAGCGGCGCGGCGAGGTCCGTTCGCGATCCAGCCGGTTCGCCTTCCAGCGCCAGCATGATCCGCCGGAGATGCCCCTTGCGATGCCGCGGCGGGAGATACGCGCGCACCTGCTCGTCAAAGGTGAACAGCCCGACGGCATCGCCTTGCGCGTGCAGGAACCACGCCAGCGTGGCGCCGAACGTGCGGGCGTAGTCCGATTTGGAATAGGCCAGCGAGCGATAGCTCATCGAACGGCTTTGATCAATCAGCAGATGGCAGCGAAGATTGGTTTCGTCCTCGAACTTCTTCACGTAAAACCGATCCGACCGCGCCAGCAATCGCCAGTCCAAATACCGCGTGTCCTCTCCCGGCGAATAGGGCCGATACTCTGTGAATTCCACCGAGAAGCCATGATACGGACTGCGATGCAATCCGTTCCAAAATCCTTCCACCACGACCCGCGCCCGCAATTCCAGGTTCTGGATGGCCATCAATGCCTTCGCATCGACAAATCCCGCCTTTGACATGATCGACTGCGAACTTGCGGGCGGCGGCGCGGCCATAACTCTTTCAAGCTGCCCCGGGTTCCGCAACCGTTTCCAGCAGCCGCCGGATGACCCCCTCCACATTGGTCCCCTCCGCTTCGGCGCGGTAATTGACCAGTATCCGGTGCCGCAATACGGGCGCGGCCAGCGTGCGGATGTCCTCCGCCGCCACGTGCGTGCGCCCTTGCAGCAGCGCCCGCGCCTTCGCGCCGAGCACCAGAAACTGCCCCGCCCGCGTCCCGGCGCCCCAACTCACCCAATCGTTGACGAATCCCGGCGCCCCGGCCTGTTGTGGGCGCGAGGCGGCCGTCAGGCGGACCGCGTAGCGCACCAGGTTCTCCGCGATCGGCACCTGCCTCACCAATTCGTTGAACCGCAACACGTCCTCCCCGCTGAATATCGGCGCGATCGGCGCCGTCCGCCGCTCCGTCGTTTGCCGCACGACCGCCACCTCGTCCTCTTCCGGCAAATAGTTGATGACCACGTTGAACATGAAACGGTCCAACTGCGCTTCCGGCAGCGGGTACGTGCCTTCCATCTCGATTGGGTTTTGCGTCGCCAGCACGTAGAACGGCTCTTCCAACGCGTGCCGCAAACCGCCGGCCGTTACTTGATGTTCCTGCATCGCCTCCAGCAGCGCGGCCTGCGTTTTGGGCGGCGTCCGATTGATCTCGTCCGCCAGCAGCATGTTAGAAAAAACGGGGCCGGGCACGAACACCATCTTCCGGCCCTCGCCCGTTTCCTGGAGGATTTCCATCCCGGTGATGTCCGCCGGCATGAGGTCGGGCGTGAACTGGATGCGTTGAAACTTAAGATGAAAAATCTGCGCGATCGATTTCACCAGCAGCGTCTTGGCCAGTCCAGGCGCCCCCGTGATCAGGCAATGCCCTCCGGCAAACAGCGCGATCAGAATCTGCTCAATGACCTCCTTCTGCCCCACGATCGCCTTGGCCAACTCCGACTCGATCCGCGCCCGCCCAGCCGCCAGCCGCTCGACGGCTTCGCGTTCCTCCTGCAAGGCGGATATGATGGGCGGCGGCGGATTGGTGCTCGGTGGCGCGTTCATTTGGCAATCAAAAAATGTCCTTCACTAATACGCCTGCTTGAAACCTTTATCAACCGCCAATCCGCCTCGAACGGCTTCGGGGAGGTGAACGGACGTGGTTGCGGCTTCGCGCCCGAACGCCAATCGATGCCAATCACTTGAGTCGTCCACTCTCCATCAAACAGGATCACAGTCAAACAAAAATACCGCCAACATGCCAGCCCAAAATCGCGCCTTCAATTCACATAACATATTGTACATAAGCATCTTATGTTTTTCGTGGCTCGGCAATAGTATCGCCATCACAGCCTCGGATCAACCGGTTCGCTTTCCAGGGCCAGCACGCCAACGACGGCCTCATGCACGCGGCGGAAATGCGCCCTCTGTGCCAACTACGCCTTGCGTCACAGACGGCCCTTCCGTTTGGCCAACCTGTTCGCCTCAACCCGTGCGACCGTGCGCCTTGCGCGTTTGAGGAGAAGCCCAAGGTCCGCTCCGATGCCGTCCTCCACCCGAAGTATCAGCGCCCTTGTCGGAAAACATTTTACACAATCGAAACGCAACACTATTGACATTTAAGCGGCGCCGGCAGAGTTTTGCGACCGGAATTGAACAACCAATACTGCTTATGAACGCCTCAACCCCCGGCGGAAATCTGGCGCCAAGCCGGATGGCGGTTGCCACCAAGCGCAATTGTTCGTCTGCCCCCTTGAAAATTCAGCCCGACTCCAAACCCATGATGCCGCCGCAGTCCCGGCGCCTCTTTTGGGTGGTTCTTCCCCTGTTCTTATCCTTGCACCTCGCGGCACAACCGGCTCCGCCGACAA
>PLGF01000097.1 GCA_003138485.1 Verrucomicrobiales bacterium
CCCCACTGTCTGAATTGCAGTGACAACAAGTGTGGACTTGCGGCGGACGAACGCCGCGATGTATGCTGGCGCAGTCGGTTATATGAATTGGACATCAACACAGCACACCGGATGGGAGCAAGAGTGCCGGGAGTTTGCATCCCAGCGGATGCCATTTCGATTGGATCATGTTTGCGGCGAAAAGGAAGAAGAGGTCTGCGACAGGGTTGCGGCCGAGCACAATTTCCGGCAGCAAAAGCGCGGGTCGGCGGTTTTGTTCACGCCGATTCCAAATTAGATCCAGGCGCGGTGACGTTCCGCGGATGCTCCGGCCCGTTCTTGATCGGCTTATTTTGCGGGTTCGCTTCCGCCGACAGAGGGGTCTGGGAAGTGAAGTTGGTGGGCTTCCTCCAGGAGTTTGGCGGCGCAATCGGGGCAGGCGCTGTGGGTCGCGTGTCCGTCCAGGTAGGATTGAACTTCCTGCCAATAGCCCTTGTCGTCGCGGACGCGTTTGCACCAGGCGCAGATGGGCAGGAGAGTCTGCAGCTTCCTGATGTTGGCCAGCGCCTCCTGAAGTTCCAGAATCAAGGCGTCGCGCTCGCGGTCCAGGCGATGTTTGTAGAGTGCAATCTCAATGGCGATTTGCAGTTCGCGGTCTTGAAAGGGTTTGAGCACGTATCCAAACGGCGAGCTGTCCAGCGCGGCAAAGAACGTCTGGTCATCGGCGTTGGCGGTCAAATAGACCACTGGAATTTTCAACTCGCCGCCAATGCGGACGGCGGCGTCAGTTCCCCTCATGGCGCTTTTGAGCATGACGTCCATGAGGACCAGGTCGGGCTTGAGCCGGGTGGCCAGCGCAATGGCCTCTTCGCCGGTATCGGCGATGGCGTCGATTTTGTAGCCCAGCTTGCCGAGACGGTCCTCAATGTCGGCGGCGACAATGGCTTCGTCTTCGACGATAAGCAGGCGCAAGGTGGCGGCGGGTGGGGTGGTCATGCGATATTGGAATTGGGTTCCTGGAACAAAATGCTGAACTCTGAGCCTTTCTCGCTCTTGTATTCCATGCGTCCCTTGATTTGGCCAGCCAAAATTTTCACCAGCCGCAGTCCCAGGGACCTGGACTTGGTAAAGTCGTTCGGAAGACCGTCGCCGTCATCACCGATGGCCATCTCGAATTGGCCCGGCGCCAGACGGCGGAGGGAAACCCGCACGACGCCCTCGGAGCGGCTGGCAAAGGCATGTTTGAGACAATTGGAGATCAATTCATTGGCAATTAAGCCGAGCGGAATGGCCGTGTCAATGCTCAGTGCGACCGGTTCGAGTTGAAATTCCGAGCGGATTTTGGCGCCCCGGCTCTGGGCGTGCAGCAACATATCGGTCAAGCTTGTGAGGTAGTCCTTGAAATCGATCTGGGCCAGACCCTCGGTGCGATAGAGTTTCTCGTGAATGAGTGCCATGGTGCGGATGCGCTCCTGACAATCCTGAAAGGCGTCCAGGGCCTTGGGGTCCTGCACGTAGTTGGCCTGCAATTGGAGCAAACTGGACACCACCTGCATGTTGTTCTTGACGCGATGATGAATCTCCCGCAGGAGCGCGTCCTTCTCCCGGAGCGAAATGGCAATGCGCTCGGCGGCTTTCTTGCGGTCGGTGATGTCGCGGGCGATTTTCGAGACGCCCATGACCTTGCCGGCGGCGTCTTTGATCGGGGAGATCGTGATGGCCATGTCAATGAGGCATCCGTCTTTGCGCTTGCGGCCGGCCTCGAAGTTGGCGACGCGCTGGCCGCGCTGAATGCGGGCCATCAATTGCTGTTCCTCCTCCACCCGGTCGGCCGGAACCAGCAGCATGAGCGATTGTCCCATGATCTCCGCGGCGGAGTAACCCAGCAGCCTCGTGGCCGCGGAATTCCAACTGGTGACCACCCCATCGAGCGTCGCGCCAATAATGGCGTCATCTGAGGACTCGATGATGGCCTCCGCCTGAGCGAGGGACGCGGTTCGCTCGGCCACGCGCTGCTCCAATTCCTGCCTCAACCGCTCCAGAGCCGTCTGGGCTTGTTTCCGCTGCGCAATGTCGCGGGCTATGATGGAAGCGCCGACGATCCGGGCAAAGTCGTCTTTGATGGGCGAAATCGAAACTGAAACGTCTATGAGCGCTCCGTCCTTGCGCCGGCGCACGGTGTCAAAATGATCGACCGGTTCGCCCTCTCTAATCCGCGCCCATACGTTGACTTCTTCCTGAAGCCGATCCGGCGGGTTAAGAAAGCCGATGGGATGTCCGATTGCCTCCGCGGACTTGTAGCCGAAAAGAGTGGTGGCCGCCGGATTCCAACTCGTGATGACCCCGTCGGCCGCCGTGCCAACGATGGCGTCCTTGGAGGACTCGATAATGGCGGCCAGGCGGCCCATGTGCTCGGTGCTCTGCCGCATCAACGCTTCAGCCTGGGTGCGACGGCTGACTTCCTGCGCGAGATTCCGGGTCCGCTCCTCCAGTTGCGCGGTGCGTTCCCGCAATTGCTTTTCCAGGGAAGATTGCGCCTGCGCGGCCAAATCCTTTTCCCTGGCCTCGGCGATTCGCCGGCGGTGCATTTCACGTCTGGTCAGAATCAAGGCCAGAATCAGCAGCGCGATGAGCAAGCCGCACCCGACGCCGAGCAAGAGCACGAAACCATTGTAATTGCTGAGAAACGAATACATATCAGGAGCATTCACCAAAAAGAGTGAAACACACCCGCGACGGCGCTCGAACGTCCAACGGTTTGATGAGCTTGGCTGAAATCAAGAAAGGTCAGGCTTTCGCCGCCCGAAACCTGGCCCAGCGCGCCTTGGCTGCCGCCGCGATGGCGGCGCGGCCCGCCGCGCTCATGCGACGTTGTTTCGGCGCCTTGGCAGTCCCGGCCGCCTTTGCCTTTGCCCAGCGAATTCTCCGGGCCTTCGCGAGAGCCTTGATAAGTTTGCGCCGGTGTGCGGCGGACAATTTGCGTTTGCCGGGAGCGGGAGCCACGGATTCACCATCGCCATCTTGGGTGTCGTTGCCAATGATGGATGTCAACTGGGATTGCAATGAGTCGATTTTCTCTCTTATCACAATAACCCGTTGTAGTTCTGCGACGGAATACTCGGAAAGTTGCTTCATATCGCACAAGCCTGCCCTCGTGCTTTGGCGGAGTCAACATGTATCTCGCCAGCTCCACTCATTGTACCAATCAATGAAGAAGCTGTTTTTATCAATTTGCCGTGCTTACAGTGGTCTGTCAACTTGAAGCGTACGAACGAACATGAGTAATGAAACCCATCTAACGCCCGACAAGCGGGAGCGCGGCTTCTGGTGGCTGTTTGTGACTCAATTCCAGGGCGCGTTCAGCGACAATACCCTCAAATGGCTTGTTATTTCGCTGATCACGGGCATGGGGTTCTCCAATGACAAACGCGACCAGCTTGTCGGGGTGGTGGGCGCTGTGTTCGCGCTGCCGTTCATTCTTTTCTCCATGACCGGCGGTTATTTTGCGGACCGTTTCAGCAAACGTTCCGTCACCATTGGCATCAAGGTGTTTGAGATTTCCGTCATGCTGCTGGCGCTTTGCGGGCTGGCGGCCAACCGGCTTTACATGGCCATCGCCTGCGTTTTCTTGATGGAGGTTCACAGCGCGATTTTCGGCCCGTCAAAATACGGCCTGCTCCCGGAACTGCTGCCGGAGAGAAAACTTTCCTGGGGCAACGGCGTGCTCGAATTGGGCACCTTCGTTTCCATCATCGGCGGAACTGTCGCAGGCGCGTGGCTGTGCAAGGCTTTTTCCGGGCGGCAGGCTGGGTCGGGCGTTGTGCTCATCGCGCTGGCCGGATTTGGGCTTTGCACCAGCTTGGGCATCAGCAAGGTGCCGGCCGCCGATCCGGAGAAGAAGTTCCGGGCCGATTTTCTGGCGGACTTTTGGTGCCAAATCAAACTGATCCGCAAAGATCGCGTGCTCTGGCTGGCCACGCTGGGCAACACCTACTTTTTCGCGCTGGCGGCGTTGATTCAATTCCTCATTGTCATCTACGCGAAAGACGTGCTCAACATTTCCGATCCGCAACGCGCCAGTTATCTCCAAGCAGCAACGGCCATTGGCATTGGTCTGGGCAGTTTTGCCGCGGGGTGTCTTTCCGGCGGCAAAATCGAGTACGGCCTGATCCCGCTGGGTTCCATGGGCATGACTCTTCTTGCCGCGTTGCTTGGGCGGAGCGGACTCTCCTTTGCCACCGTGGCCGTGGATTTGTCGTTGCTGGGTTTCTTTGGCGGGTTTTTTATCGTGCCGATTGCGGCATTGCTCCAGCATCGCCCGGACAAGGAAAGAAAAGGCGGGGTGTTGGCGGCGGCTAATTTGCTTTCGTTCGTGGGCATTTTCGCGGCGTCTGGAGTTTACTACCTGGTAACCGTCGTTCTGCATCTGAGTCCGTCCACGGTTTTCGTGCTTGCCGCCGCGGCCACGCTGGCGGGAACGATTTATGTGGTGTGGCTTCTGCCCGACGCGCTGCTCCGGTTTGGTCTCTGGCTGCTCACCCGCACGCTGTACCGGGTGCGCGTGCTGGGCCGCGAGAATATCCCGGCGAAGGGCGGCGCGCTGTTCGTTTGTAATCACGTTTCGTTCGTGGACGCGCTGTTGCTCATCGCTTCGACGGACCGCCAGGTGCGGTTTGTCATGTTCGCCGGAATTTATGAGTTGCCCTGGGTGAAGCCCTTTGCGCGCATCCTTAAAGCCATTCCGATCTCGTCGGCGCAGCGGCCGCGCGACCTGCTCAAATCCCTGCAAACCGCCGGCGAGGCCATTCGCGCGGGGGACGTCGTCTGCATTTTCGCTGAGGGGCAAATCACGAGGATCGGGCAGTTGTTGCCCTTTCGCCGGGGGATGGAGCAGATCATGAAGGACCTGGAGGCGCCCATCGTGCCCGTCGCGCTGGACGGCGTCTGGGGCAGCATCTTCAGTTTTGACAAGCGGCGTTTCATTTGGAAGTGGCCGCGCCGAATTCCCTATCCGATCACAGTGAGCTTCGGCCCGCCGCTGCCGGCGCGCACCCGGGCGTCTGAGGTGCGCCAGGCCGTGCAGGAATTGATGGCCTCGGCCTGGGCTTGTCGCCGCGACCGGATGCGGCCCTTGCAGCAGGGCTTCGTGCTCTCGGCGCGACAGCACCCGTTCCGCTTCGCCATGTCCGACTCGCAATCGCCGAGGGTGAGTTTTGGCTCGGCGCTGGTGAGGGCGGTCTTTCTGGCGCGGCGATTGAAAGCGGTGTGGGGCGGGCAGAAAATGGTCGGGCTGCTCCTGCCGCCCTCGGTGCCGGGGGCGCTGGTGAATTGGGCGGCCATGTTGCTGGGCAAAGTGCCGGTGAACCTGAACTACACGCTATCAGGGGACTCGCTGGCTTCGTGCATCCGGCAGTGCGAAATCAAAACCGTTGTGACCTCCAAAGTGTTTCTCGAAAAGGTCAAGCTTACTTTGCCGTGCGAGGTGGTTTTCCTTGAGGATTGCGCGGCACGTCCGCGTCCGTGGGAAATACTGGTTGCGTCCTTCATGGCTTGGATGTTGCCCGTGGGCTGGTTGGAGCGGGGGTTGGGGAGCGCCAGGAAAGTCGAGCTGGATGATCTGGCGACGGTCATTTTTTCAAGCGGCAGCACCGGTGAGCCCAAAGGTGTCATGCTCAGCCATTACAACGTCGGATCAAACATCGCGCAGATGGAACAAGTGTTCAGTCTGGACAGGCGGGATCGTTTCCTGGGTGTGCTGCCGTTTTTCCATTCGTTCGGTTTTACCGGCACCCTGTGTCTGCCAGCGGTGTTGGGCGTCGGGGCCGTTTATCACGCCAACCCCCTCGATGCCAGGACGATTGGCCAGCTTGTTTGCGATTACAAAGTGACGTTCCTACTTGCCACGCCGACCTTCCTGCAGCTTTACATGCGCGGATGCGCGCCGGAACAGATCGGCAGCGTGCGCGTCGTGGCTGTGAGCGCGGAAAAGCTGCCCGAGCGGCTGGCGTCCGCGTTTGAGGAGCAGTTCGGCATCCGGCCATTCGAGGCTTACGGCTGCACCGAGTGCTCGCCCGCGGTGGCGCTGAACACGCATGATTTTCGTTCGGCGGGTTTCCACCAGGTCGGGGTCAAGCGCGGCAGGATTGGCCATCCATTGCCCGGCATTTGCGTGCGCATCGTCGATGCTGAGACGCGGCAGCCGGCGCCCTTGGGCCAGCCGGGACTGATGCTCGTGCGCGGCCCGAATGTAATGCAGGGTTACCTGGGTCTCCCGGCAAAGACGGCCGAAGTGCTCCGCGATGGCTGGTATGACACCGGCGACATTGCCGCGCTGGACGAGGATGGATTCCTGCAGATTACAGACCGGCTCACCCGCTTCAGCAAGATCGGCGGAGAGATGGTGCCGCACATTCGCGTGGAGGAGAAGTTGCATGAACTGGCCGGAACGACGGAGCAAGTGTTCGTCGTCGCTGGCGTGTCCGACGAGAAGAAAGGGGAGCGGCTGGTGGTATTGCACAAGCTGGCCGAAGCGAGATGGGCGGAGTTCAGCGCGAAGCTGCCGCAACTTGACTTGCCCAATCTCTGGAAGCCGCGCGCCAGCCAGTTCCATCACGTCGAGGCCCTGCCCATGCTCGGCACCGGCAAAATGGACCTGCGCAAAATTCGCGAATTGGCCGCGCAGTTCTCGAAAGGCGAAACGGACGGATGAACCGCCACCGGATCGCATCCTGGACATGCAGAACATTGTCATCGCTGAAACCTATCGCTTTGTGCCGCCGCGCTTCAGCCCGTTCTGGTGGCGCATAATCCAGTGGTATCTGCCGACGTACCTTCGCAAGAACTTCGGCATCACCTCTTGGAAATGCGCGGGTGTGGAGCGTCTGGCCGCTTCCCTCAGTGCCGGGTCCGGCATTCTGCTGGCCTCCAATCACAGCCGGCCCTGTGATCCCATGGTTCTGGGACTGCTCTCGCGCGAGGTTGCCCGGCCGTTCCATGTCATGGCCAGTTGGCATCTCTTCAGGCAAAGCCGCGCGCAGTCCTTCATCTTGCCGCGCATAGGAGGACTGAGCGTTTACCGCGAAGGATTGGATCGCGAATCGCTCAAATGCGCCACCCGCATCCTGGCCGAGGCCCGATTTCCTCTCATCATTTTCCCGGAAGGCTTCGTCACCCGCAACAACGACCGGCTGATGAACCTGATGGATGGGGTGGCGTTTCTGGCGCGGGCGGCCGCCAGGCAACGATCCGCTTCTCCGCTGCCCGGCAAGGTGGTCATTCACCCCGTTTTTGTCCGCTACTTTTTTGAAGGGGACATCGCGGCGACCCTCGAGCCGGTCTTGCAGGAAATCGAAGCCCGGCTTTCCTGGCAGCCTCAGAGTCTTTTGCCGTTGCGGGAACGGATTGTCAAAGCTGGACATGCCTTGCTGGCTCTCAAGGAAATGGAATACCTTGGCGCGACCCAATCCGGCGGAGCCAAGGAACGGCTCCCGCATCTGTTCGATCATCTGCTGGCGCCGCTGGAGCAGGAGTGGACTGGGGGACGCCGGGAGACTGATCCGATGACCCGGATCAAGCGCCTGCGCAGCGCCATCCTGCCGGACATGGTTCATGGCGAAATCACTGAGGAAGAGCGCGCGCGCCGCTGGCGGCAACTCGCGGATTTGTACGTCGCCCAGCAATTGCATTGTTACTCGGGTGATTACCTGGCTGATACGCCGTCACCCGAGCGCCTGCTGGAAACCGTGGAGCGTTACGAGGAAGACTTGACCGATGCCGCCCGCCCGCATCCGCCAATCCATGCGGTCATCTCCGTCGGCGACGCCATCGAAGCAACGCCAACACGGGATCGCGCCGCCGATGGCGATCCCGTTGCCAATGAACTTCGGCGCCGGCTCGAAATGATGCTTGAGGAAAGTAAAACCCGCCGGAGGACCTGATGCCTGAAACAACGATATGATGACACCTATACCCGCGGTTTTGCATTGGCCCGCCATTGGCCTCCGTGCCGGCATCGTCGCCGGGGCATTGGCCGCCTGGTTCTGGACGCAATGGCTGCTTGGGCGCAAGTCCGCGCCCAAAGAGGGCATCGGCGATGTCGTCCACGATCTGACGGCTGGATGGAACCGCTACTTCTCGACCCACGACCGCGCCGCCAATGCGGCCCTGATCATTAGCTCGATCTTTATTGACCTGTTCGGCCTTTCACTCATCGTCGCGGCGATCTTCGGTTCTACGTTTGCGCCCTTTCTGGCCATCCTCATCGTTTTCGGATTGCGCCAAAGCTGCCAGATTCTCTGCATCCTGCCACCGCCGCACGGAATGATCTGGAGGAATCCGGGCTTCCCCGCGCTGCTGGTGACCTACTCCGTCGGCAACGACTTCTTCTTCTCCGGCCACACCGCGGTGGCCGTGCTCGGAGCCATTGAGGCGGCGCATTTCGGGCCGGCGTGGCTTGCGTGCATCGCGGCATCCATCGCGCTGGGTGAAATGCTCATTGTGCTGATGTTGCGGGCGCACTACACGATGGACGTGGTGGCAGGCGCGTTGGCGGCGTTCCTGGCTGCCGCGCTGGCGGGAGAATTGTCACCCGTGCTGGATGCGTGGCTGCGATGATGTTCAGAAGGCGAACTCCTGCCCGTATCAGGCCACATCGGAGAGCCTGGAAAATCACAACATCATGCATTATGGTAATTTGTGGCAGTGATGGAAATAATGAACATTGAACGAGCGTTAAAATGAAGATCGCGACCCAATATCAGGGGCGGCGGAAATCGGAGTTTTTCCGCGTGCTGAACGGCGGACCCAGCTCCGCTGTTGGGGGGGAGTTGCCAACGATGCCGACGGACTCCCTGCAAGCGTGTCTCCCTTTTGGTGGGTGGTCCGGCCAGAAGTCTGAATTAAATTGCCGGAACCTCACAAAATCCGTACTTCGCCGACTGGTCAAACGGGAACTTGCGCGGTGTCCCGTTGAGGGATGAAAAAGGTCGAACTAAAAGCAAATCCGGGGCGGCGATGGTATGGCTCTGGACGGGACCGTCATCGCGCCTCAACCAAACGGTCTTGCTGTTCAAGTTTCTGAACAATCATCGGCAACAGTGGCTCCAACCAGACCAGCAAATGACGTGTGGACGAGTTGCCGATACGCAGCCACACCACCGAAGGCACCGGACGACCACGGCGCACCCACTCGGCAAAGTCTTCGTCTTTGGTGACGATCACCGCGCCGTGTTCCTGGGCGTAACGCCAGATTGGAGTATCCTTGCTTTGGGCGAGATTGACATCCAGAACATGCTCGGCCTGATGTCCTTTTTCCCGCAACCATCGCCAGGGCGGCGGGCAGTTGCGTGTCAACGAGGAAGCGCACACTCTCAGACGTTTACCAAAACCGGATAATTGACCTGCTCGGCGGCCAACTCAAGGCAGGCGCGAATATCTTCGGGTTCGAGGAAAGCATAATCCTTGAGGATTTCAGCTTCCGACACACCCGCCGCCATCATGTCCAGGACGTCTTTCACCCGGATGCGATAATGCCGAACGCAGGGGCGTCCGCCGCATTGCTCCGGGTCGAACGTGATGCGATTCGCGTAATTCATGGACACAGTTTAGCGTCCCTTGGCCTTGGACTCAAGCAATGGTTCTTGCAGGCCAGGCCAGGCGCCCGTCGCCGTCGTCAAACCGGCAGCGGATGAGATCACGAATCATGGCCGGGAGTTCGTCGAGATTCTCTCCCTGGGTCGCCATTTCCGGCTCATGGCAGGCCGCCACCAGCACGTCGTCATCCTGTTCGATTTGAAACACGAACTCTTTCTTCATGCGGTAATTGTGCCTCACTATGAGGGAGATGGCAAATCTGGGCTTCGATGCCCATTGTATCCCATTGTATCCCGAAAATGGCAATTGTATCCCCGGAAACGCAAATTGAACCCAAGCGGATCAGTTATCCACCTCCAACTTCGGACGGCGGACGGCGGGTTTCCCGTCAACGGACCGTTGCGGCGGCAGTTTCATCAATCGCCGCGCTTCGCCGATGACGTAATCCCATTGCAAGGCCGGGCCGGGATCGACCTTGTTGTCCTGGATGTGGTAATGCCCCAGCACGCCGTGGTATTCCTGATACATCTCCGCCGGCATCTTGTGAGTCATCAGTTGGCCGCCGGCTTCGCGCGGATAATCGCAGGTGACCCGCGGAAAGATCACACAGAGGGCGGCGGTCAATTCCGCAAGGGCCTTGTATTGCTGGGGGGTGAAATCGTATTGACTCAGTTCCTTCCCCTGCACCTTGCCCGTGACTGGCTTCGGGCGGACTGGATGGCCGGCAAAACCAGGCGTTCGTTCCACCAGCGCGCCGTCCGGTCCGGGGATGGTGATGATCGTCCGCCCATCGGGTCCCTTCCTGTACCAGTCCGCCAGCGGGCTTTTTTCCGCCGCGCCGTAGCAGCCGATATTGGCGATTTCGACCCCGACGGAACGGGCGTTGGCGATGGTCGCGTGGCGCGCCCGCTCTTTGAGGTCCAGCGTCTGATAAATCGTCCCGTCCAAGTCGAGCATGAAATGGACGCTCAAATCGCGCTTGTCCTGCAAGTTTTTGAAGCATCTTTGCGACACGCCCGCCACGTCGAAGTGCAGCACGAACTGGTCGATGTTGGATTGGAGGGTGGGAAGGTCCCAGCCGCCGCCGCGGACCTGTTCGAGTTGTCCGGGAGTCAGGTTCCGGTCGCGGATATCGTAGCGGTTGGGCTTGCCGGGATCGTCCAGGTGCGGCTGCGAACTCTCATAATCCGATTCGGCGTACGGGACGAAACGGCGCTCCACGCGGTAGGCGTCGTATCCGCCGGGGTCCATCCAGAGCACGACGGGCGTGCCCGTGTGGAAGAATTGGCCGGCGGCGACAATCTCATCTCCCTTTCGTTTCTCGTGACTTCCTGGCGAATGGCTTGCGCAACCCGCCCACAAAACCGGCGCGAGCAACGCTACACAACAGCGCGGCAAAAGCATGTTTGTGTATGCGCCGAAAAACCGCCCGGGTCAACGCTGCTAAAGGGGCCTTGACAAGCGAACCGGCAATCTGACGAATTCGTCGGTGGCATGGGCAACGACCTGGCGATGAGCCATTACGAGCAGGCAACGATGCTCTTCGCCCCGCCATCCGGGCCTGAAAACACCCCCCCTGCGTCATCGACGACCTTCATGCCTTCACTTTCGATGGTATTCAACTGAGGAGCAACGATGCCGGACGCCCCACCCCAAGCACTGCTGTACAATGCATCCCAATAATCTGTTCTGACCCGGCAAGACCGCTCGAAATATTTTCAAAACACGCTCCAAGCCTTTCAAGACACAGATGCGCCTAGTGAGTCAAACAAACTTCACGGCTCGGCGTCGGCCCGCTCCAAGACGGAAAGGATCAGGCTGAAACCGGCGGCGGGATCGACATCGTTGCCCAAGTCCACGACGAACTGGCCGGCGGTGTTCGGGCGCGTGGCGGCGTGGCCGTCGGAAAAAAGTATGTTGGCGTACAATTGCTGATGATGCGTGCTGGGCAGCACGTTGTAGGACGCCAGCGCGGGCGAGCACAGGAACTGGGTGTCGATCGCCAGCGCGCGGATGGGCAGCCCTTCGCGGTTGACGCCCAGGTTGTCCAGGTTGATGTGCTTCGGCACGAAGGGGTTGGTGGCGTTGTCGAAAAGCTGCGTGTTGCCAGCATGGCGGTAGTAATAACTGCACTGCGCCTGGCTCCGCCCCACCTGCGCCAGCTGCGCGTCCGTATTGAGAAATTGATCGCTGCTGGGACAAAACAGAACCTTTGGCTCCGCGGCCAGATAAGATTCCAACAGCAATCCCAACCCCGCCGCCTCGCCTGTGCCGATGGAAATCAGGCTCGTCGGCGCGCCGGTGGACGGGTAAAGGTCCAGCGGGCTGATGAACGGCGGCGCTTTGGGGCCGAACGGCATGTCCCCGGCGTAGTCGTCCGCATAAGCGCGGATGGCAAGCCCCAGTTGATTGAGATTGGACAGACAAGCCGTCCCCTTGCCTCTCTCCCTGGCTGAGGCCAGGGCGGGCAAAAGCAGCGCCGTCAACACCGCCACGATGGCAATCACCACCAGCAATTCGACAAGCGTGAAGGCTGCGGAACGTGATTTCGAACAGGTCATTCCTCAAGACCTTATCGCACTCCCCGCCCCAAAAAGCAAGCGCCGCCATGGCGGCTGGATTGGCCCTGCACTTCATCACCCGGCGCTGGCGGGGTCTTCGGAACCTTTGCCATTGCCGCCTCGAATTTCTCGCGGCTGCCGCGCTGCGCGCGCCGCTCAAGCTCCCTGAAATCCTCGAAGGCGCGGGCAAACTCCTCAAGCTTGCGCCGCGCGAACGCATTGACCGATTCATGGTCGTGTGACGCCTTCAAAGGAAACTCATAGTCATAGGGGTCAAACCGTACTATTGGCTTGTTCATGTTCTTTTCTCCATAGATATAAAGCTGCGTTGAGTGTTTGGCGCGTGCCCATGTG
>PLGF01000140.1 GCA_003138485.1 Verrucomicrobiales bacterium
GGCTTTTACAGCAGCCCAACTTTTGGAAGTTTCCAAACCGTCGTCAGTTCCAGTCCCTACCAATCGGTCGGGGCGGGCAACTATTACCTCTCCTCCACCAGTCCGCTTTTGACCAATGGAACCGCCACCATCAGCCCGGCCCTCCTGTCGCAATTGGCGGCCAAAACGACGCAACCGCCGCTCATTCTGACCAATGCCTTCACCGCCAACACGACCTTGACGCCTCAGGCGCAACGGGATACGGCGGGAACAGCGAGCGGTTTTCATTACGACCCGATCGACTACCTGGCCGCCTGCTCCGTGTCGAATGCGACGCTGCTTCTGACCAACGGCGTGGCGCTGGCGTACTACGATAATCTGGGGGTCTGGCTCCAGGACGGCAGCCAGCTTGTTTCGCAAGGCACGCCAAACCAGCGGAACTATTTGGTTTATTATGGCTTGGTGCAGGAGCAACCCGTGAATTTATGGGGGGTGACGAATGCCGTGGCCCAATCGCTCCCGATTTCCCCCTGGCCGTTCGGTTCGTCGGCCAATCCCTCCATTTTCCTTCGATTGACCACGATTAGCACGCCTCAGGGCGAGACCAATCTCCTGAACACCGCCGATTTTGGCGTTACTGGGCAAGCCATCAGCGGGTTGACCCTGCGGGACTGCGAGATTTACGGCGCGGGAGCCAACTGGCTGATGAACGAATCCAACAACGTGCCCGCCATCGGGTTCACCAACAACGTCTTCCACCGCGTCCCAATTGCCATCAGCAACTCGTCGCCCATCATGTCCTTCAACAACCTGTTCTACGGGACGACCAACATCATCACTAACATCACGATCAATCTCAATGGATCGACAACGACCAACGCCGTTACCAACACCACGACGGTCTCCATTCGGCATCGCGGCGGGACGTCGCCAAACACCAACGAAGACAACGTGTTCGACGGTGTCAAAGTGCTATTGGACGGCACAGTCGGTTACAATGCCTATCTGCATGGAGCGACAAACACCATCTTTACGAATACCGATATCACAAACATTACGTTTGCCTGGGTGGGTGGTCCTTTGGGCGCCTATTATCAGGCTAACAACAGTCCGTTGCTGACAAACGGGAGCACCTATGCCACCAATCTCGGCCTGTATCACTACACCGTCACGACGAACAACGTGGTCGAGGGGACGAACATCGTGAGCCGGGGATACCACTACGTGGCGCTGGGGACCAACGGCCTGCCGCTCTGCACGAGTGGAGATGGCGTTGCCGATTATCTGGCGGACGTCAACGGAAACAACAGCAACGGCACCGGAAGTTGGACAAATTACATCTCGCCCAATGGGCTGACTGTGGCCAGTGGGTTGCTGGTGTTTACGCCATTAAAATAAAACGCTTCTACCAGACATTTTATGGAAACCAACACTGAATCAAAAGACGGCACGGCATCACCCTTGCATGGGTTTACAAAAGTCACTTTCAATCTATGCCGCCGGCTCCTTTTGCTGGCGGTCATACATATCGGAGTCGCGCAAACGCGCGCGCAGTTCATTTACGCTTTTCCAGACTTCATCGTTACAATAGACCGCCCCAGCATTTGTTGTTGTAATCCTAATGCAACCATTACGGTAAACACCTACTGTGGCTGCAATCAAACCCTTATGGTGACACAATGGACAATGGGTAAAGAGAACTTCGGGTTTACCTGGTTCAACGATTATTGGCTACCGGGCAGTAATTGCGACACCAATGCTGATTGTAATTTTACCGCACTCGGGATCGGGTTGTGGACTGCCGGCGTTGGAGCAGCTTGTCCGGCTGTGGATGGAACCGAGACCGCCGTTGCAACGATTTATCGAACCTATACGGATAGCAATGCCGTTTTACATACAGATACAACATCCGGTAGCGTTACGATTCAAGTATCCTTAGATTGTTCGGCTTGTTCACCCGCTGCGGCAATGTCAGGCTGTCAGACTTGTTCTGGTGGAAGCGGCGGGGGGGCAAGCTCCTATGGCAACGGAAGCGTTGGGAATAATCAAGGAGTGGCCATCAAGATAGGTTTGGGGCAGATGTCATCTTCTCAGAACGCTGGTTATCTGGAACTCAACGCGCTGACGGCAACTACAAGTTTGTCCAGTCCGGCGGCGCTGACGGTGCCGTTTTCGCAAAGTGTGGGAAACCTGTCGGTAAACATCGTCAGCAATTCGGGGGCGATTTCGCAAGTGGCGTCGCCACAAGGCCTCATTAATGTGGTGACGACCAACAATGGCTATCTACTGGAAGCTTACACAAATTACACAGGCCCGTCAGGCGGGCCTTACACTGGCGTTGGGTCGACATATGATGTCTGGACTATCACGAACGCCCCAGGCAACACGAACGTCTTGGGAGTATCGGAGAGTTTGACGGGACGTCAATTTACATACACTTATACCAGTATGGGTGGCACCATGGGCTGGGGGGAGGTGGACAGCGGGAATCTGAGCACGGTGTTGAGCTGGAGGCAACCGGTCACATTTGAGGGTATTTCAGCAATGAATTATGTCCAGGAAACTCTTTCCGGAACCAATATTTTGCAGGAGGTGCAAAAAATCTACGGGACAGCGTCGGGAAGCACCAATGCCGTGCTGCTCGAAGAGATTGACGGCTACGGCGCGGCGACCAATGTGACGACATATTATTACAACAATGGCGGACAAATTGAGGAGGTGGTTTATCCGACTGGCAACTGGTCGGTCTATTCTTATGACGGGCATAACAACGTGACGGCTGCTTATGAGCCATACGGGAATGCCGCACCGCCGGCGGCCGGTTCCCATGTATCGGCCCCCTACAAGGTGACTTACTATACGTACGGTTACAATAGTACATTCGCGGAGGATGATGTATCGACTTACCAGCCTTTTGTGGCACGCAAGGAGGTCGTTAAGATTAATGCTTCATCGGGGGAAGTTGAGGCTTCCCGGCTATTTCGCTCCGTGCCGGTGCCCACGGAGGTGGAGGTGTGGCAATGTCCGATTCCAGGCGCCGATTACAATGATCCGGGCAATTTGCGGACGGCTACCGAAACGGCGAACGACACAAGCGATTTGAACATCATGGGACTCCAGCTATGGCAGGTGCGGCCGGATGGAACGGCAGCCATCAGTACCTACCAGGAAAGCAGCACGGGAATTTTGACGAATGTGCTTATTCAGACGGGTGCGCCGAACAGCACTACCGCCCCGAATTATATTGTGGATGGAACGCTGACCAGCAATGTATTCAATTCGGTGGGAGGCGCGGCGGTGAGCACCACAATGAACGTGAGCGGCGGCGTCGCGGGGCCGGTGGTCGCCCAGCGCAGTTACACCTATACGGATGGGTTGCAAAGGAATTATGAGGTGGTGGATTTGGCCAACCGGACGAATGTCGTCACCTACGCTTGCTGCGGACTTGAAGCCACCACAGATCCGGACGGAGTGGTCACGGTGTATAGTTACGACGATTTAGGCCGGTCCACGGAAAGCACCGTGATGAGAGGTTCGGCCGGCATCAGCACTGTCAAGACTCTCGACGCGGCGGGAAGAGTTTTGGTCTTGCAGGTTTACGGCAGCAGCGGCGGGGAAATCACGAAGCAATCGTCCGCGTATGACGTGCTTGGCCGAGTCCTCTTTACGACCAACGCGCTCGGCGGCGTGACCAGTTACACTTATGCGTTGGTGAGCGGAGGATCGGGCTTGCAGCAATCGAACATCACGATTTATCCCGACGGCGGCACACGGGTGGAGGTGTATTACAGCGACGGCCGCCTGGCGTCGGTTTCTGGAACAGCGGTGTCACCGGTGGCGTATCAATACGGTGTGGATGCCAATGCGTCCGATGGCAATAACCACGAATACACGTTGACAACCAAGCTGACGGTAACCGGCGGGACGGAAGAATGGACCAAGAGTTACACAGACGGAGCAGGGCGGAGTTTCGAAACGATTTATTCGGCGGCCA
>PLGF01000120.1:0-3613 GCA_003138485.1 Verrucomicrobiales bacterium
CTGGTCCCAAATGAACTGCCTGCATGATCAACCGATAAAAGAGGAGGAATGGGAAGAATGAGACGCATGGATGGGGCAAGACGGTGTCTATGAAGCGGCCTCGCAGTTGGCAACCGATTCTGGACAGGACCAACACGGCCACCGGTTTTTATGTCGCCAATTCGGCGCGGGAGGGCCATGCTTTTGGTTGCGCACAGTGGCACGAACGAGATGACGACGAGCAACAATTTCGACAATTTGAACCGGCTTAATGCAATATGACAAAACCATTGACCCCTTTTAGAGCAAAAACCAAAAAACCAAAATAGAACATGAAAAACCTGCTTGTCAATAACCGTACCGCAATGGAAGGCCTGGCTGAATTCCGCTACTGGAAGGCGCTGACGTTCATCTGCTGCGCCGCGCTGCCCGCCTGGTGTCCCGTAATGGCCGTCGCGGGCAACGCCCCAACGATTACCATTCAGCCAACCAATGAATACTCTCTGACCGGTGGACAGGTCGTGTTCACGGTGGCCGCCTCTGGCCCCGGCCCGCTCAATTACCAGTGGCAGCTTGACGGGACCAATCTGTCCAACAACGTGGTCGTCACAGTGGCGGGCACTGGCACACCATTATTTGGCGACAGCCTTACCAATGGCATCCCGGCGCTCAGCGCGCAGTTGAGTTTCCCCACCGGGGTGGCGCTGGACCCCTCCGGCAATATTTTCATTTCCGCTGGAAACACCGCCAATGTCCCGTTCTCGCTTTTCGGCGTGGTGCAGGAAGTCAATCAGGGGAACATCAATGCCGTGGCGGGCAGTGGAGGGAGCGCGTTGGGTGACGGCGGACAGGCGCTCAGCGCGGCTCTGGGCTGTCCTGACGGGATGACGATGGACGCGGACGAAAATCTATTTATTGCCGACAAAATGGCCAATCGCGTCCGTGAAATGAACAGAAGCGGCGTCATTACCACAGTGGCCGGCAATGGAAACACGAATTATCCGTCGGTGGACTTTGGTCTGGGAGGCCCGCCCACGCCGCTGTTGACGCATCTGTTTGGGGGGGACGGTGGCCAGGCCACCGACGCCATGCTCTCCGTTCCCTGTGACGTGGCGGAGGATGCTTTTGGCAATCTGTATATTGCCGACTCCCTCAATGAACGCATCCGCAAGGTGGACACATCGGGCAAGATCACGACGGTGGCGGGGAATGGGACATACGCGCCGATGACTTACACCGATGATGAAGGAGTGGTTCATTACACGACCTACACCGAGTTTGGCGGCTACTCCGGCGACGGCGGCCCCGCGCTGAACGCGGCGCTGAATCACCCAAGCGGCGTGGCGGTGGACAGCGCGGGCAACCTTTATATTGCGGACACCGCGAACAATCTCGTCCGCAGGGTGGATGCGATCACTCAGAACATTACCACGGTGGCGGGAAATACTAACGCCATCCTGGACTGGAATGAAGGGGGGCCTGCCACGTCCGTTAATATCTACTCACCCTCCTCGGTCAAGGTGGATAATGCCGGCAATTTGTTCATCGCCAGCGGCAATAACATCGTCGCCCCCGGCAATAACAACATCTACAAGGTGGATGCCAACGGCAACATCACCACTGTGGCGGGCACGGGAGCCAAAGGTTACTTTGGCAATGAGATTCCAGCCACCGAGGCCACTTTCAACGGGATCGGTCACATCGGCTTCGACGCTTCTGGCAACCTCTACATCGTGGACAGTGGCAACGCGGCGGTGCGTGAAGTGGGGTTGGGCGGATTCCCTTCGCTGGTTTTGAATTCCGTCACCACCGCGAACCAAGGCAGTTACGACGTGATCGTCAGCAGCCCCTCCGGCAGCGTGACCAGTAGCGTGGTCACCTTGACCATCGTCTATCCGCCGGTCATTACCAGCCAGCCGACCAACGAGGTCGTTTTGCAACATAGCAACGCCCTGTTCAGCGTCAGCGCCAGCGGCTCCTCTCCATTGACTTACAACTGGTATTTCAACGGCACTCAATTGGTGCAAAGCGGTCCCGCCAACACCTTCGCCATACCCAATGTCCTCGGCGCCAACGGCGGCTCCTACGCGGTCGCGGTCACCAACCCGTGGGCGCGAGCCGTCAGCACCAACGCCCTCCTGACCGTCGTCTATCCGCCCGTGATCACCACCGATCTTGTCAGCCAAACCAATCTTCTGGGAAACAATACGACTTTTGCGGTGACAGTTACTGGCACGCCGCCGATGAAATACCAGTGGCTGCATGATGGCACCAATATCGCCAATATCCCCATTCAAACTTTTGCCGGCGGCTGGGAAGCCGGACGCGGCACCAATTGCGCTCTCTCCAGCCCTTGCGGCCTCGCCGTGGATGCCTTCACCAACCTTTACATCGCCGATACCGACAACAACACCATCCTCAAGCTCGACCCCAGCGGCAACCTCACCACCTTCGCCGGCGTGGGCAACGGGCCCGGCGTCGGAACCGCGCTCTTTAGCGGCGACGGCGGCCCGGCGACCAATGCCAGTCTGAACTATCCGTCGGGTATTGCCTTCGATGCGTCCAACAATCTTTTCATAGCGGACCTGAACAACTACCGGATTCGCAAGGTGGATACCAACGGCATCATCACCACCGTGGCCGGCGGCAGCATGGCCGGCGTGGGCAATGGCGGTTACGCCACCAACGCCCGCTTATATCAGCCGATCAGCGTGACCCTCGACGCCGCCAACAATCTTTACATCGTGGACGCTGGACTCAACGCCGTGCGCCGTGTGGACACCAACGGCATTATCACCACCGTGGCCGGCGGCGGCCCCAACGCGCCAGCCGTCGGCCTGCAGGCCACCAATGCCTACATGTCCTATAGTCGCTTCGCCCAAATTGCGGCCGATGTCGCCGGTAACATCTACATCGCCGGGAACGGCTATGTTTGGGTGGTTGCTCCCAACGGCATCATTACCCGGCTCCTGAGCAACGGCCACGGTACCCCTACCGGTGTTGCCATGGGCGCCAACGGTTTGGTCTATTTTGCTGACTCCTATCAAGACAACATCGTGACGGTGGACTCCTCGAACAACGTCACGGTGGTGGCCACCAGCCTCGGCGGCAGCGGCTATTATCTCACCAGCCTGGCTCTCGACCCTTCGGGCAATGTTTACTGCGCGGACACCGACGGTTTCATCAAAATGCTGGACACCTCCTCCCACCTTCACACCGTGGCCGGCAATGGTTACGCCATGTATTCCGGTGACGGCGGCCCCGCGACAGCCGCCTCGTTGTACGATCCCCAGGGGCTGGCTTCCGACGCGCTCGGCAACCTCTATGTTGCGGATTACAACAACCATCGCGCCCGCAAAGTGGACACCAACGGCATCATCACCACCATCGCCGGGGGCAATGTGGCGGGCTGGCCCCTTGCTGCAAGCTTATCCAGCATTTCCGGTGTGGCCTGCGACGGGCAAGGCAACCTTTTCATCAGCGCTTATGAAGCCGTTTACGCAGACAGCAACGGCCTCTTCAGCGCGTTTGTTAACCGCCACAACGGTTCGGGGTCCTCCGGCGATGGCGGCCCAGCCACCAATGCCGATCTCGCGAATCCCGAAGGGTTAGCCTTCGATGCCGTCGGCAATCT
>PLGF01000120.1:3778-12705 GCA_003138485.1 Verrucomicrobiales bacterium
CGCCGTGTGGACACCAACGGCATCATTACCACCATCGCCGGCACGGGCGTCGGAGGCTATTCCGGCGACGGTGGCCCGGCCACCAATGCATGGCTCAATGAACCGGTGGGCCTCGCCTTTGACCCCGCCGGCAACCTCTACGTGGCCGACTCCGCCAATAACCGCGTTCGCCAAGTGCTTCTCACCGGCTCACCCAGCCTCATTCTCGACAACGCCAGCGCGCCCGACGCCGGAACTTACCAGGTTATTGTCAGCAACCCCTGGGCCACGGCGACCAGCAGCGTCGTTACCCTCACCCTGACCGCCGCGCCCATCATTTTCCAGGCGGCCATCCGCCATCCCGATGGCACCATGACCTTCAGCGGGACCGGGACTGCGAGCATCCCCCACATCCTGCAAGCCACCGCCTCTTTGACCCGGCCCGTGGCCTGGCAGTCCATTGCCACAAACGTTTCATCCGCCGGCGGCCAGTGGACCTTTTCAGCAACCAACTACATGACGAATCACGCCCTCTTCTTCCGCGTCTTCACCCAGTAGAGAATTTCGACTTGAGGTTCAAGCATGGGGCGTGACCACTGCGCTGGTTATCGCGGATGAAACCGAGCGGGCCGGTCGAAAAGCGGCGCTGACGCGCGCGCTCTCGAAAGCGGCCTTCGTGTGGCGTCAAATTTGATTTTCATTTTTAGGGCTATGCACTTGACGCTTGTTGTTCTTTGCTCAACTCGCTGCCCAAAACTGGTCCCAAATGAACTGCCTGCGTGATCAACCGATAAAAGAGCAACCCGCGCGATTTGGACGTCCGGCGGTTGAATCGAAAAGTGTATTCATCCAGATAATAGTCCAGGTGCGAACTCTGCACGGCTCCTTGGTGGGTCCCCAGCAGCCATCGCTTCAGCAACGATGCGACTCGGTTGGCCAATGGAAGAAGGTTGTCCCCCAGGTCTGGAATTTGGCGAATGACCTTGTGTTGGTAACCCAATCCTGCCAGACCGTTGTATCCCCGCCAGCCATCCGTATGCACTTCCGAGCCAGGCTCAACCATTTGTTGAACAGCCGGTTCGAGGCTTTCGCCAGCGGCATTGGCCACTCGGCTCAAGCGAATTCGACCGATGCCTTTTTCGGCTTGTTGGGCCGCAATGACCACCAATGTCTTGTTCGCTGCTCCACGGCCCCGCTTCCCCGAACGCTCTCCTCCAATGAAGATTTCATCCACCTCGACCACGCCGGAGAGCCGATCCCGTCCAGGGCGGATCATGGCCCGCCGAAGTTTGTGCAGCCACTTCCAAGAGGTATGATAACTCCCCAACCCCAAAACCCGCTGCAGGCCCAACGCGCTCACACCGTACTTCTGGCTCGTGACATACCACATGGCTTCAAACCAAAGGCGCAGGGGCTTGTGCGTGTCGTGAAACAAGTGCCCGCAGTCGCCGAAACCTGGTAACCACACGCGATGCACCAGAACTTCCCGCGCTTCATCGTCCAAGCCTTGACGGCTCGGCACCGTGGGCAAACAAATCCATCCGGCCATCGCAACTTGGCGATGTAGTCCCGGCACGTTGCTTCAGTAGCAAACCAATCGCGAAATTCGATAATCGTCTGCGGATACGGTTCCACAGAAGAAATTTAGCAGAAAATCAACAAGCGTCAAGTGCATAGCCCTAAAAGAAAAAACTGGATTACCCGGATGAAACCGAGGGCAGCCGTCTTGCGGCTGAAACCCGGCGTCGCTGCAACAAGCTGACGGCCGAAGAGCGTCGAGAACATCTCCGCAAGGCAATGTCCATCATTTATGGAGGCGATCAGACCCCGAAAGCAACTGGCGCTGGGCACCCATCTGCTGCTTGATCTGGCGGCGGAGGGCGATTTCGCAAACGACTTCAAGGAGATTTTTCAACGCCGGGGCTATGGATTTTTGGCCCCGCCCACCGTGCTGGCCGAGCTTCACGAACAATCGGTCAACAGCCCCGTCGCGCGGAAGCGAGAGTTGGCGCGCATCGCGTTGGCGAAGATTCTTGTTTGGGACGTTATCCCATTGCATCTGTCCGCAGTCGAAGCGGGAATTGCGGAACGTCTGGCGAATCGCTTCCTCGAATTAAGGTTGCTGCCCGCTTGCGAATGCAATGACGCTTTGATTCTGGCAGAGACCGCGCTGGCAAAGGTTCCCTTGCTCGTCACTTCAGATAGACATCTCCTTGACATGGACGAGGATGCGCTGGCGTTGGCCTTCAGCGACGCTGATCTGCCTGCGGCGCACGCAGTCCATCCAAAGGCCATGGTTAACGCGCTGCGGTAGAAATCGCCTGGTCATTATCCCGCTGAATTGGTGCTTAGGCGTTAGTCATTTCCACGGGCTTCCCGGGCGATCATGGCGCGCTTGCGGTCATTTTGGCGTGAACTCGAAGGCCACCTTCTGCGCGTCGTCCAGGATCAAAAAGGCCGAGAAGGGCTTGCCGTTCTTGGAGACAAATTGGGAGAGGAGGTCGGTGCGCCCGGTTTCGATCAGTTTGACAAGCTGCCGGCGGTCGATGGCCTGCTGGAGGAGCGATCGCGGCACCTGGAATTTGCACGGTCTTTTCTCCGCCTGCGATTTCTCGCAGACGTAATGGTACTCCGTCTCGAACATCCGCCCGCCGCATTTGGGGCAGACGGCCACGGCTTCGGCCCGGCTGAAATCCGGTTTCGCCGCGGGAACCTTCGGTTTGGCGTCCGCGGGTTTTTTGGCCGTCCTGGCTTCAAATTCAAAACCCACCTTGCCGCCGGGTTGCAGCACCAGGAACGCTTTGAAGGGGCGCCCTTTTTTCGAGATGAACCTGTCCAGCAAATCGGTGCGCCGTTCTGTCAATAACTTTTCCAACTGGTCCTTGCCGATGGCCCGCTGCAAAATGACCTGGCCGACGCGGAAGCCGCAGCCTTGCCGCCGGGCGGCCTTTTCGCATATATAAGACATTCCGCTCGCATAGACGGGCGAGCCGCATTGCGGGCATTTGCCCAGCGATGGCTGTCCGGTGAAATCCACCGGCGTCGGCGGCTGGCCTTCGCCGCCGGTCTGGCCGAAATCGAATTCGGGCTTCAGGTCCGCGCCCAGCTTGATGAGCGCGGCGAAGGGCCTGCCCAATTTGCTGCGGAATCCCTGGAGCGGCCCGACGACGCGCTTGGTGATCAACTCCTCGGCTTCCGGTATTTCCAACTGGCGGCCCGCGACGATCTTCCAGAGGGCGAAGTCGCACTGCTGGCATTGGAACTTCTTGTAATTCTCGCGGATCACCCCGCCGCATTTCGGGCAGGGCGTCTTCAACTCGCCGAAGTCGCCCGGCACGGTGTCGCTCTCGTGGCGTTTGACTTTGGCGACGATCTGGCGCGTCATCTCCTCGATCTGGCTCATGAACTCCGTCCGCCCCAACTGCCCGCGCTCCATTTGCTTGAGCCGGAATTCCCAGTCCCCGGTCAATTCCGGCGAGGACAACTCCGGGATTCCCAGCCCCCGCAACAAAGTGATGAGGGAAAACGCCTTGGGCGTCGGGGCCAGCTCGCGCAGTTCGCGCAAAATGTACTTCTCGTAAATCAACCCCTCGATAACGGCGGCGCGCGTGGCCGGTGTGCCCAAGCCCTTCTGGCTCATGGCTTCCCTCAATTCCTCGTCTTCCACCAGCTTGCCGGCCCCCTCCATCGCCGAGAGCAGCGTGGCCTCCGTGTAGCGCGGCGGCGGCTTGGTTTGCGCGCCGACCAGATCGACCTTCGCCGTCTGCACCCGCTCGTTGGGCTTGACCGGCGTCAGGCGCGGGTTTTGCTCGTCGGTTTGCGCTTCGCGCCCATAGACCGCCATCCAGCCCGCTTGCAGCATCACCTTGCCCTCCGTCTTGAACACCTCCCCTTCCACGCGCGTCAGCCGCGTGGAGAGAAGGAACTCCGCCGCCGGATAGAAAACCGCCAAAAACCGCTTCGTCACCAGATCATAAAGCTTCTGTTCCGGCTCCGAGAGGTTCTTTGGCGCCAGCGCCGTGGGGATGATGGCGAAGTGATCCGAAATTTTGGCGTTGTTAAAAATTCGTTTATTTGGCCGGACCCATTGCTGCTTGAGAATCTCGGAGGCGAACGGGGCGTAAACGGTGCCGCCGAGCATCTCCAGCGTGGATCGAACCGTGCCGATGTAATCCTCCGGCAACGCCCGCGAATCGGTCCTCGGATAAGTCAGCACCTTGTGGCGCTCGTAGAGCGCTTGCGCCAGACCGAGGGTGTTCTTTGCCGAGAAGCCAAACCGCCCGTTCGCCTCCCGTTGCAGGCTCGTCAAATCGTAAAGCAATGGCGAAAGCTGCGTCGCCGGCTTGCTCTCCTCCGTCACGACGCCCGGTTTGCCCAGGCACCGGTTGCGGATCGCTTCGGCTTTTTGGCGGTCCCAGAGCCGCTCCGGTTTGAGTTCGGGATCGTTCTCCTTCTTCTCCCGGGCAAAGTTCTCGTCAAACCAGCGCCCGGGATATTCGCCCGCCTCGGCCACAAAGACGCCGTGCAACTCGAAATAGTCCCGCGACACAAACTTCCGAATCTTCTCCTCGCGCTCCACCACGATGGCCAGGGTGGGGGTTTGCACCCGTCCCACCGTGGTGAGATGAAAGCCGCCCGTCTTGGAATTGAACGCCGTCAGCGCCCTCGTGCCGTTGATGCCGACCAGCCAGTCCGATTCCGACCGGCATACCGCCGCGTCAGCCAGCGGGCGCATCGACGCATCATCCCGCAACGCCGCGAACCCGTCCCGGATCGACGCGGGCGTCATGGATTGCAGCCAGAGACGCTGGATGGGCTGCCGGGCGCCGGCGTGTTGCATAATATGCCGGAAAATCAATTCCCCCTCGCGCCCGGCGTCGCAGGCATTGATAAGATGGCTGACGTCCTTGCGCTTGAGCAGACGCAGGAGAAGCTTGAGGCGGCTCTCGGACTTCTCAATGGGCCGCAGATCGAAGCGGGCCGGGATGACCGGCAAATTGGCGAACGACCACTTCCCGCGTTTGACCTCCGCCTCCTCAGGCAGGCACAACTCCAGCAGGTGCCCGACGGCGGAGGAAAGAACAAAACGGTCGCTTTCGAAGAAGTCATCCACCTTGCGAAAGCCTCCGAGCGCCTTGGCGATGTCCGAGGCGACCGAGGGCTTTTCAGCTATAATCAATGTTTTTGCCATGTCACGCGATTCTTAGGTCCTGATAATCTGCACGATCCTCAAGCGCGGGAAAGTGGCGCAAACCCCGCGCGAAGTCAATCCCCGGCGCGCATCCCCCTCCGCGAGGGGTTACAAAATAACGCGGAAAAGGGCTTTACAGGGAGGGCGGTCAAAATTAAACTTGGGGTTTATTAGAAATTGATCGAATAGAATTATGGAAAAAGGCAAGACGATTGCAGGATTTCGATTGCACGAAACCGACACAGGGTCGGCCGACGTGCAAGTCGCCCTTTTGACCGAACGGATTAATCACCTGACCGACCATTTGCAGAAAAACGTCAAGGATCACAGCTCGCGCCGTGGTTTGTTGGTGATGGTCGGCCAACGCCGGCGGCTGCTGGATTATCTCCATCATGCCGACTTGGCGCGTTACCAGACGGTCACCAAGAAGCTCAAGCTCCGGCACTGACCCCTTTTCTCGGTGAAGGTTCTATCTTCGGCCACGGGCGTGGCCCGATCAGTTCCATCGGCCTGGAAACGCGAACGGTCCGATGCGCAGAAGCAACTTCGCGGATATGCAATTCCGCTGAATCGAGAAATTTCAATCAGCGCCAGTGGCGGCGCCCCGGCAGGGCGTCGGCGTCACGGTTTTGATTGAAGTTCCTCCACGTCAGCGGGGCAACAATACTACAGTTCGTTTATGGCAGAACAAGTCACAGCTCTCGTCGGGGGCAATCAGATCATCATCGAAACCGGCAAACTGGCAAATCAAGCTGACGGCTCCGTTACCGTCCGATTGGGCGAAACCATTGTCCTGGTGGCGGCCGTCGCCGCCAGCAAGGCCAAAGCAGGCCAGGAATTCTTCCCGCTCACCGTCGATTACCGGGAAAGGGCCGCCGCCGCCGGCAAGTTTCCGGGCGGCTACTTTAAGCGCGAAGGGCGCCCGACTGAAAAGGAAATCCTCACCAGCCGCCTGACCGACCGTCCCATTCGGCCGCTCTTCCCCAAGGGCTGGTTCAACGAAGTCCAGGTTCAGAGCATGGTTCTCAGCGCGGACGGCGAGAATGATTCCGACATCCTTACCATTCTCGGCGCTTCGGCCGCCCTATCGGTCAGCGATATTCCCTGGGAGGGCCCCTTGGGCGCCGTCCGCATCGGGCGCCTGAACGGTGAATTCGTCGCCAACCCAACCCACAGCCAGACGCGCGAAAGCGACCTGGACCTCATTTATGTCGGCAATGCCACCGACGTCGTCATGTTCGAAGGAGCCGCCAAGGAGATTTCCGAGGCGGATTTCGCCGCCGCCCTGAAGTTCGGCCATGAATCCTGCCAGCCCCTCATCCAGGCGCAGAAGGATTTGGCCGCCCGCGCCGGCAAGAAAAAACGCGACATCACCGTGAGCGTCGTGCCGGATGACATTTTGGCCGAAGCCAAGAAACTGGCCGGCGAGCGTCTGATTCCGGCGCTCCTGACCCACAAGAAGCTCGAACGCGAGGCCGCCGTCAAGACGGTCACGGACGAAATCGGGGCGAAGCTGGTGGAGAAATTCGGGGTGGAAAAAGTTCCCGAAACCGTCCTGAAAGAAGCCTTCTACTATATCCAGAAGGAGACCCTTCGCGGCTTGATCATGAACGAAAACAAGCGCCTGGATGGCCGCGGCTTTGATGACGTCCGCCCCATTGTGTGCGAGGCGGGTCTGTTGCCCCGCGCCCACGGCTCGGCGTTGTTCAGCCGCGGCGAAACCCAGGCCATCGCCCTGGTTACGCTGGGCACCACCGAGGACGCCCAGGAATTTGACTCCTACACCGGCGGCGATACTCAGAAAAAATTCATCCTCCATTACAGCTTCCCCAACTATTCCGTCGGCGAAACCGGCCGCATCAGCGGCCCCGGCCGGCGCGAAATCGGCCACGGCGCCCTGGCCGAACGCTCCATCGAACCCATGTTGCCCCTGGACACTTATCCCTACGCCGTGCGCGTCACCAGCGAGATCATGGAGTCCAACGGCTCCAGTTCCATGGCTTCGGTCTGCGCCGGCACGCTGGCCTTGCTCGACGCAGGCGTGCCCCTGACCCGCCCCGTCGCCGGCATCAGCATCGGCATCTGCACCAAGCACGACGACAAGGACAATATCTCCGCCTACAAACTGCTGACCGACATCCTCGGGTGGGAGGACGGCTTTTGCGACATGGATTGCAAAATCGCCGGGACGGAAAAAGGCATTACCGGGTTCCAATTGGACCTCAAGCTCCGCGGCCTTTCCATCGCCATCTTGACCGAGGCGTTGGAAAAGGCGCGTGTCGCCCGGCTCGCCATTCTCAAAATCATGGCCCTCACTTTGGCCGCGCCGCGACCGGAACTGAGCAAGTACGCCCCGCGCATCGTCCAGGTCAAGATCAACCCGGAGAAGATCGGCGCCCTAATCGGCCCCGGCGGCAAGAACATCAAACGCCTGGTCGAGGAATCCGGCTGCGAAATCAACATCGACGACGACGGCACCGTCAACATTTATTCGGTCTCCGCCGAAGGGATGAAGATCGCCCGCGACGCCATCGAGGGGATGACCGCCGAGGCGGAAATCGGCAAGATTTATCGCGGCAAGGTCGTGACGATCAAGGAATTTGGGGCCTTTGTCGAATTCCTGCCTGGCCGCGACGGCTTGGTGCATATCAGCGAACTGGCCAACTTCCGCGTCAAGCAAACCGAAGACATCGTGAAGATGGGCGACGAAATCTGGGTCAAATGCCTGGGCGTCGATGAAAAAGGCCGTGTGCGCCTTTCCCGCAAAGCCGCCATGGAAGAGCGCGAAAAGGAAATGTCGGCCAAGACTTAGCCGCTCACCGTCGCTTGAAGACAAATATGGCGGAGTAAGTTTTAGGCTGCTCCGCCGCGCGTTCCTTGCCCCAACGGGACTCGGCGCGCGCCGGGTAAATTTCCGTCACGCCGATCAAATCGTAGTACGCGGCGGGGTAGCTTCGCACCCAATCGGAGAGCGTCGCGTTGACGTTTACCCACATCGTCCAGGAAGTTGGCATGTTGATCACGACCAGGAATTCCGGCCGTGCTTTTTCGACATCGCCCATGAACTCCTCCTGCATGGCGCCGGCGTACGGTTGCGGTTCCACCAGGTCGTACGTATAAAGGTAGCCGCTCACAGAATGACGCCGGGCGTAGAAATAAATCTCCGGCTCCGATCCGAGCACCTCAATCCGGTCCCGCGGCTCGGAATGTTCCCGGATAAACCGCCCGACTTCCTGACATCCCACAAACAGGCTGTCGGCGTAAATCGCCGCGCAGGCCGCGTCGGGCTTCATTTCAAACCAAACCCGCCCGTTCTGGCATATCAACCCCGCGCAGGCCGCCAGAAACAGCGTCGGTGGAATCACCCGCAAACGTGGATAACGCGCCCCCAGCAACCCGGACAAACCCGGCGCCGCCACTCCGGCCAAAAGGCTGATCACCGGGAGCATGACAATCAGATGATGCGGGGCCACATAGCGGCCTATCAAACACGCCGCGACGGAACAGAGCAGGAACACTGAATAGAAGAACTTCCTCTCCCCGTTGCCCTTCTGGACCAGCAACCACAGCCAGCCCGCGACACCTATCAAAACCAACCATCGCTCCCACCCGCCGGAGGCGATCTGCGCCAGCCGATGCAGCACAAATGCGGCCGGCATCGAATTCGTATGCACCCGCGAAAAACAAACCGTCCAGAACCAAAACCTCTCAAAAGTTCCCGCCCGCCACAAGAGCAGGCATGTCGCCGCCAGCGGCG
>PLGF01000129.1 GCA_003138485.1 Verrucomicrobiales bacterium
TGCACCCTTGTGCATGATAAAAAGCGCGGGGGCTGGAGTTCTCCCGGGGGCACAGATCAGCCTGAAAGCATTGATAATCAATGACATACAACCCGGCGCTTGGAGGTTATCGGCAAACCGACGGTTTCGGAGGCGCTGGATACTTTGAACTTTGAACTTTGGAGTTTGAACTTTAATGTGGATTGATGGCGCACGCCGATTTTGTTCATTTGCATTTGCACACCGAGTACTCGCTGCTCGATGGCGCCTGCCGCGTGGATCGGTTGATGGAGAAGGCCCATGAATTGAAGTTCTCCAAGATGGCCGTCACCGACCACGGCGTCCTTTATGGCGCCGTTGATTTTTACAGGGCGGCCCTCGACAAAGGCATCCAACCCATCATCGGCTGCGAAGTCTATGTCGCGCCGGGCAGCCGCCGGGAGAGGAAATCCGGCGCCGGAGGGCGGGACGCCTATCATCATCTGGGTCTGCTGGCCAGGGACGAAACGGGCTATAAGAACCTCATCCGGTTGGTGACCGCGGCGCACCTGGAAGGGTATTATTACAAGCCGCGCATCGACAAGGAACTGCTGGCGGCGCACAAGGAGGGTTTGATCGCGCTGTCCGGCTGTCTGGCGAGCGAAATTCCCGAACTCATCGTCAACGATCAGTTGGCCAGGGCGCGCGACACAATCGATTGGTTCAGGCAAACCCTGGGAGCGGAGAACTTTTATCTCGAACTCCAGAATCACGGCATTGCCGAGCAGATCAAGGTCAACCGCCAGCTCATCGCATGGGCGCCGGAATTTGGCCTCAAGGTGGTCGCCACCAATGATGTTCATTATATCGAGAAGGAGCATTCGCACGCGCACGACTGCCTGATCTGCATCGGCACCCAGGCGTTGTTGAGCGACGCCAAGCGCATGCGCTACCAGCCGGAACAGTTCTATTTGCGTTCGGCTGCGGAGATGAAGGCCCTCTTTGCCGAGACGCCGGAGGCGATCCGGAACACGCTGGAAGTCGCCGAGAAATGCAATCTCCAGATCGAGTTCGGCAAGCTCCATTACCCGGTGTTTAATCCGCCTGCCAACCAGACCCGCGAAGGTTACCTGCGGCAGCTTGTGGCCGAGGGCCTGGAGAAGCGTTACAGCATCAAGGCGCGCGTCGAGGGCGCCGGTTTTGTGGTGGAAGGCATCGAGAATCCGGGCCTCCTGCCCAGCGCCGCGCAGGCTCCCGCCGGGGGCGATCCGGCCGCCGCGACCGCCACCGGCGTCAAAGCGGTCATGGACCGGTTGGGAATTGAATTGAAAGTCATCGAGAAAACGGGGTTTATCAGCTACTTCCTCATTGTCGGCGATTTCATCCGGCATGGGCGCAGCAAGGGCGTTTCCTGCGTGGCGCGCGGTTCGGCCGCCGGCTCGATCGTGACTTATCTACTGGAGATTTCCAACGTGGACCCGATCCGCTACGGGCTGCTCTTCGAGCGGTTCCTCAATCCGGAACGCGTGAACCCGCCCGATATTGATATTGACTTCGCCGACGACCGCCGGGCCGACGTGATCGAATATGTCCGCGAGAAATACGGGCGCGACTCCGTCGCCCAGATCGTCACCTTCGGCACAATGGGGGCCAAATCGGTTGTGCGGGACGTGGGGCGCGTGATGGGCCTGGCTTACGGCGATTGCGACCGGCTGGCCAAGATGATCCCGAACGAATTGAAGATGGACCTCAAAAAGGCCCTGCAACAATCGCCGGAACTCAAACAGGCCTACGACACGGAGGAGCAGACGCGCGAACTTATTGACACGGCCTTCATCCTGGAGGACTTGACCCGCAATGCTTCGGTCCACGCCGCGGGCGTGGTCATCGGCGATCAGCCCCTGGTCAACCTCCTGCCCCTCAAGAAGGACGAGGACGGGGTCATCGTCACCCAGTACGCGATGAACCCTGTGGGCGACCTGGGCTTGCTGAAGATGGATTTTCTGGGACTCAAAACCCTCACGGTCATCCGCAACACCTGCGAACTGGTAAAGGCGGGGCGCGGGGTGGAAATTCCAATTGACAATCTGCCGCTGGACGACGCGAAGACGTTTGACTTGTTGAACAAGGCCAACACGGTGGGGGTTTTCCAATTGGAATCGGGCGGGATGCGCGATTTGTGCCGCAAGTTCCAAATCAGTTCCGTCGAGCACATCACCGCCCTGGTCGCCCTCTACCGTCCCGGCCCGATGGAGCTGATACCCGATTTCATCCGCCGCCGGCACGGCGAGATCAAGATCGAATACGAGCATCCGCTGCTGGAACCGTTGACCCGGGAAACCTACGGCGTGCTCATCTACCAGGAACAGGTCATGCAGGCGGCGCAAGTCCTGGCCGGCTACACCCTGGGCGGCGCTGACCTGCTCCGCCGCGCCATGGGCAAGAAGAAAATGGAGGAAATGGCCAAGCAGCGCGAGAGCTTCGTGCGCGGCTGCGCCAAGGTCAACAATATCCCCGCCACCAAGGCCAACGAGATTTTCGACTTGCTGGAAAAATTCGCCGGTTACGGCTTCAACAAATCCCACGCCGCCGCCTACGCCATCGTCGCCTACCAGACCGCCTGGCTCAAGGCCAATTACCCCGTCGAGTTCCTCAGCGCCATGATGACCAACGACATGGGAGACACCGCCAAACTGGGCGTGCTCATCGGGGAAGCGCGCCAATTTGGCATTGAGGTTCTCGCGCCCGACATCAATCAAAGCGGGGTTTATTTCACCCCCATCCCGGCGGCGGACGGAGGCGGGGCGGCCATTCGTTTCGGCCTCGCCGCCATCAAAGGCGTCGGGGAAGTGGCCGTGGAAAGCATCCTGGCGGCGCGGCAGGCGGGGAAATTCGCCTCGCTGGGGGACCTTTGCCAGCGGGTCGATGGGCGCACGGTGAACCGCAAAGTGCTCGAGGCGTTGATCAAATCCGGCGCCTGCGACTGCTTCGCGGAGACCCGCTCAACCCTCTTTGCGCGGATCGACCACGTCCTGCGCCGGGCGGCGGGAATCATCCACGACCGCCAACGCGGACAGGACACGCTGTTTGGCAAATTGGAGGAGCGGGCGGAGGAACGGCCCGAGCCCGAGAAACAGTTGCCCGAATGGCCCCAGCGCGAGTTGCTGGCGCACGAAAAGGAACTGCTCGGCTTCTACGTCACCGGCCATCCCCTGACGCCCTTCGCCCCGATCCTGGAAAAATACGCCGTCCACAACACCGGCCAATTAGCCGCGCTGGCCAATCGCGCCATGACCCGCCTGGGTGGCCTGGTCGTCGAGGTGCAAAAGGGCATCTCCAAAAAATCCAGCAAACCCTACGCCCTGGTCACACTGGAGGATTTGGAGGGCACGGTCCAGATTCTGTGCCTGAGCGAAAACTATGACAAGTTCCTGCCTCTGCTGGTTCCCCAAAAGGCGCTGCTGGTGACCGGCGAAGTCAACCTTTCCGAGGACAAACCGAAGATTTTTCCCCAGGAAATCATCCCCCTGGAAGACGCGCCCCAGAGTTACACCAAGCAAGTCCATTTGCGCCTCCAAATGGCGCATCTCAATGCCGGGGACGTGGAGGCGGCGCGCGACCTGGCCTCGGCCCATCCGGGCCGCTGCCCCTTGTTTCTTTGCTGCAAATGGCCCGGCGGCGAAGTGGTCTTCATCGAGGCGCACGAAAAATACTTCGTCAAACCGTCGCTGGCTCTGCAAAAAAGCGCGGACGACCGATTTGGGGAGGAAACCTATTTCGCCAAAGTTGATGCCACCCTCCCCCAGCGCGCCCCGCGCCAATGGGAGAAACGAACGCGCGCGGGCAACGGGGATGAATAAAAAAAGCCGGCGGTGAACCGCCGCCGGCTTGCATTGGGGAATTTTTGTTAAGTTCCCTTATCCATCTTCTCGCCCGCCGATTTCCAACCGGCGATGCCGGCGGTCAGGTGCTTGACGTTTTTGTAGCCGAGCTTCTGCGCCGCATCCGCCGCGGCGCGGTAGGCCGGGCATTGCGGGTTGCCGCAGTAGGCTACGATCAGGGCATTTTTATCCGGCGGCAACACGGCCGCCAATTGGTCCTTCCGCGCGCTGAAATCAAGCGCGCCTGGGATATGCCCTTCCTTCCAGGACTCGGTGCCGTTGGCATCCAGAAGCACAATCTTCTGAGACGACATGGCGGTTTTGAGGCCGTCAATGGTGATGGTCGGATACTCCGCCGCATAAACGCTTGCCGCGAAGGCAAGCGCGGCGGCACAGGCAAATAATTTTTTCATAATCGTAAGTTTGTTATCAAGTCACGCCGCAGACTAAGCCATAAATTGGCATCATGCAAGACAATAAATGGTTAGTCGTTCGGGCTTCGTCATTCTTTCGTCATTGGTGCTTAGACATTATTCATTCCGTCGCTGTGCCTTGCTGGAATCGCGCCTTTATGGGACAATGGGCGCGTGATTTCTGCGCAACAGACCGACCTCGCCAAACTCGAACAGTCGCCGCAAGAAGTGATGCGCTGGCAGCGGGCGCGGGGCCAGTTGCAGGCGGGGCGCCCGGCGCCGGCCCTGGCGGGTTATGAGGAATTGGTCAGACGATTTCCCGGCGTGGTCAACCTGTGGTTCGAGCTGGGGGTGGCGGCTGCGGCCGACCTGGCCTTTGAGCGGGCCGGACAAGCCTTTGACCGCGTGGAACAATTGGCGGCCAGGGACCCTTCCCTGCTCGTCCTGCTGGGCCAGCAATATCACCGGCTCCGCCGCCTGGATCGCGCCCGCGGCTGTTTCCAGCGCGCGGTCGAAGCGGACCCATCCTCGACTCACGCCCGGCTCAGTTGGGCGGCGTGGCTGGAGCGCGAGCGCCGTCTCGATGAGGCTTGGGAACAAACCGAATCGTGCCTGGCCCGAAATCCGCGGGAGAGCGCCGCCCTTTATTATCGCGCCTTCCTTCTCCATCGGAAGGGCCGCCACGCCGAAGCGGAAACCGTCCTGCGCGATCTGCTCAAGAGCGGCGCGCTCGATCCCAATATCCACCAGTCCAGCCTTCACCTGATGGGAGTCGTGCTGGATGAACTTGGGCAATACGCCGGGGCGATGGATTTCCTGCTCCAGGCCAAGGCGGCTTCGCGCCGCCTGCAAAACGCCGCGGCGCTTGAGAATTCTTATGACAAATCGGACCGCCAGCGCCGGGCGTTGCTGGCGCAATTGACGCCCGCCCTGCTGCGCCGCTGGCGCGAGGAGGCCCCAAACCCGCCGCCGCGCCCGGCGCTGGTGCTGCTGGGCGGGCATCCCCGCAGCGGCACAACGCTGCTGGAACAAATCATGGGCGCGCATCCCGCCGTCAGGGCCTTGGATGAATCGGAGGCGTTCGTGACCGAAATCGCCGACAAACTGGCGCCGCCGCCGCCCGCGCCGCCGCTGAAGGCCACCGCGCTGGAGGCGCTTTCTTCCAGGCGGCGCGACGAGTTGGCGGCGCGTTACCGCAAGAGCCTGTTGCGCGAGGCGGAGGGAAAACTTTCGGCGGAGGTTTTGCTGGACAAAAACCCGTCGGCGACGGGGTCTCTGCATCTGTGGCTGCGGGTGTTGCCGGGGTCGAAGGTGATCATCGCGCTGCGCGACCCGCGGGACGTGGTGCTGAGTTGCTTTTTCCAAAACCTGTCGTTGACGCCCATGAACGCGAACTTTCTGAGCCTGGAGCGGGCTGTCAAACATTACGTGGACGTGATGGACACCTGGCTGCGGCTGCGCGAACTGGGGGGCTTTGACTGGATGGAGACGCGCTACGAGGACATTGTCGCGGACGTGGAAAAGGAGGGGCGGCGTGTGACGGGGTTTTTGGGACTGGCCTGGAGCGAGGGCCAGGGCAGGTCGCACGAAGCGGCGGGCCGGAAAGTTGTTTACTCGCCCACTTACAGTGAGGTGGCCAAGCCGGTGCATGGCCGGGCCGTCGGGCGCTGGAGGCATTACGCGGCGGCGTTGGAACCCTTGCAGGAAAAGCTGGCCCGCTACCGCCGCGCCTTTGCGTACGAAGACGGAGTGTAATGTTACAACGCCAGGAAATTCCTGAGAATCTGGCGGCCGCTCTCGGTCAGGATGCTTTCAGGGTGGAATTGGACGCCCCGGATGGGATGTTCCCGGTGGCGCACCCCCATGATTTCGCCTTCCTCCGTTTCGGCGGTCACTTCCAGGCAGGCGGGAAGGGTCTCCCGCTTGATCACCAGCGAATGATACCGCGTGGCGGCGAAGGGATTGGGCATGCCCGCAAACAGGTCCCGGCCGTTGTGCCGGATGGGGGAGGTCTTGCCGTGCATGATCCGATAATTGACAATGACTTCCGCGCCGAAGGTGTAGCCGATGCACTGGTGGCCCAGGCACACGCCAAAGAGGGGCACCTTCGGCCCGAACGCGCGGATGATGTCGTTGGACAACCCGGACTCGCGCGGCGAGCACGGGCCGGGGGAGATCAGGATGCGCTCCGGCTTGAGCGCGGCGATCTGCTCCAGCGTAATCTGGTCATTGCGCCGCACTTCCAGTTCCACCTTCATCTCGCCCAGGTATTGCACCAGGTTGTAGGTGAAGGAATCGTAATTATCGATGACTAAAACCACGCCGCAGTCTAATCCGCCTTCGCCCATTTTTAAAACGAATTTCTTGCGTCAGGCATTGAAGCCCAGGGCGTGGAGTTTGTGATAGACGCCGCCGCTGGCGAGCAATTCGGCGTGGCGACCCGATTCCACGATCCGTCCCTGGTCCAGCACCAGGATGACATCGGCGTGCTGCACGGTGGAAAGCCGGTGCGCGATGCAAAAGGTGGTGCGCCCCTTCATCAATTGGTCAAGGGCCACTTGGACGATGCGCTCGGATTCGTTGTCCAGCGAACTGGTCGCTTCGTCCAGGACCAGGATAGGCGCGTCCTTCAATATGGCGCGGGCGATGGCAATGCGCTGGCGCTCGCCGCCGGAGAGGTTGGTGCCTTTCTCGCCCACGACGGAGTCATAGCCCTGAGGCTTGCCCACTATGAATTCGTGGGCGAAAGCGTGGCGGGCGGCCTGCTCTATCTCGGCATCTGTCGCGCCAGGGCGGCCCAGGCCGATGTTGTGGCGGATGGTGTCGTTGAACAGGATGATTTCCTGGGTGACGACCGCCATTTGGGAGCGAATATCCCGCACGGCGGCCTGGCGCAAGTCCACGCCTCCGATGCGGATGGCGCCCCCGGTCGGATCGTAAAATCGCAGAAGGAGGTTGGTCAGGGTGGTTTTGCCCGAACCGCTTTTGCCCACCAGGGCGATCATCTGGCCCGGCTCCGCCGAAAAACGGATGTCGCGCAGTACCAGCTTGTCCTTGTAAGCGAAGCTGACATTGTCAAATAGAATGGGGGCGCTGGCCGCGTGGAGCGGAACCGGTTGCGGCGGGTCTTTCAGCGTGCTTTCGGTGGCCAGCAGATCGAATATCCGCTGCGTCGCGCCCCGGGCCTGGGCCAACTGGCTGTGCAGCCGGACCAGGGATTTGATCGGCCGGTACATGAGGAAAATCACTCCGATAAAGGTCACGAAGTCGATTGCCGAAGCCGTGGGCTGCACGGCGAAATAGAACAGCAGGATGGCGGCCCCGATGGCGCCCATGAATTCAATCAGCGGCCCCGGCGTTTCGGTGGAGCGCACCACGCGCATGAAGTGGCTGATGTATTTGGCGGTTTCGGCGCGGAATCTTTGCGCCACAACCGGCTCCAAATTGTAGGCCTTGATGATCCGGTTGCCGGTGAACGATTCGTGCATCATGCGCGACAGCCCCGCCGCGTCGGTCTGGGCCGCGCCGGCGGATTTGCGCCCCTTTTTGCTGTAAATGGAAATCGGAATGACAAAGAGCGGGCAGAAGACCGCCGCGCACAAGGCCAGCTTCCATTGCACGGCGAAGAGGATCAAAGTGTATGACACCACCGCGGCCGGGTCCTTGGCCATGACCATGACCGAGTTGGTCATCACGTTCTGGAGGACGCCGAAATCCCCGATGCGAGACATTAGCTCCCCGGTGCTGGCACCACCAAAGAAACTCAAGGGCAGGTTGAGCAGGTGCTCGAAGGCGCGCGCGCGCAGGTCGGCGATGGCGCGCACCACCACCCAGCTCATCAGGTAGCCGTTGAGATAAATGACGACACACCGCGCCAGCATTGCAACGGGAATGACCGCGATGACCGCGGCCAGGGTCCAAGCCGAATGATGGTCCGCAATGTACCGATGCCCGTGCTCAACAATATACGCTTGCATCCGGTGCAGCTCCTCATGCACATGCACTTGCAGCCAAGATTGGGGTTTCGCCGCGCCCGTCTGCGTTGCCTCAGGCGTTGGGGCGGAGGGAAAGACGATTTGGAGGACCAGCAGCACCACCGCCAGCATCGCCGGATCGGCCAGCCCGGCGAGGATTCCGCATAAAATGCCCAGGGCGAACCGCCCCTTTCTTGGCCGGGTCAGGCGACAAACTTGCAGCAGGAATCTAAACATGCAACTCCGCCCAGTCTGCGTCGCCCCGCGGGCTTTGGCGAGAAATTTTCCCGTCCCACATCGCCGATCCATCTCAATGGGTTTGGTGTCGTAATCATCGCAACCGGCTTCGCGCGCCTTGCGTTCGTCGCCATCCATCGCGTGGGCGGTCAGAGCGATGATGGGCACGGAAGGCTTAAAAGCCTTGATGCGCTTGGTGGCCTCCCAGCCGTCCATCACCGGAAGGCTCATATCCATGAGGATGAGCGCCGGGGTCTCGGACTCCGCCATGCGCACCGCCTGCTCGCCATCGGCCGCGCAAACCACCGAGTAGCCCTTGCGCGCCAACCGGCGCGAGAGCATGTCGCGGTTCGTTTCGTTGTCCTCCACCAGCAATATGTTCGGCATAAATCGCCTCGTCGTTTGCTTGTTTGGAACTTCCATGCATTGCGACCCAGCCCCGCCCATCGCCCTCAACCAGGCGAAACGGCCCCCCGCCTCAACAAGAAAGGCTTCGATGCGATTGACAGGAGCGGACAAAACACGGGCAACAACGAACTGATACTAGGCCAACACGGGCGGAAAAGCAATGCGAAATCAGGCTCGATGGTTAGCCTCAGTTCATTCAACCCTTACCTGGCTCACCAGATACCAGCCATCCTTGGCCGGCGCGTCCATTGCCAAACTCAGCGTTCGCCCCGGGTTGGTTGGGTCAATCAATGCGACGGCCAGGGTGTAATCGCCGCTCTCCAGGCCCGCCGGTGTCTGTGCCACCGCCGCGACCTCGCATTCACCGGGCAGCCACTCGCGCGGGTCGGAACTGGCTTTGTTGGTGACGACCGTTTGGCCGGCGGCGTTGTGCAGGGAAAGACGCAGTTCGAAAGGGTGATAGAGCTTGGCCACCCCCACGTTGGCCCATTTCATGGTCACGTCCAAGGCCGCTCCGCGCGGAACGGACTTCTCGTGCGCCACTTCCCGCAGCACGAAGCGATAACCGGCCAGACGGGCGAGTTTCTCCAGTTGCGGCATGGCATCGGGCGGCACCTGGCCAATGTTGTCATTGATCATACTCACATGGTTGTTGAGCATGAAGTTCACCGCCGCGTCAAACGACCAGCTTTTTGACTTCAGGTAATCGTAGTCGCCGAACCATTCAAAGACCACCGGCGCCTTTTTCCATGTATCCGCCATGCCCTGGACACCCGCATAGCGCGGCGAGCCAATCCAGTTCTGCTCGTGCCAGGGCGAACCGACACCGTCGCGCCGGATGCCCGCCCCGTGGGCCAGCGCATAGCCCATCACCTCCGCATCGTCGGACATGAACACCAGCGGAGTCTTCGGGAAGGCCCGCAAATACATATCCACGATCTGTTTGCGCACGGCGACGGGCGCGGGATGGGTCGAATGCCACTCGCCCCAGATGCCGTGCGAGCCGACGTCGAGGAATTCCACGCCCGGAGTGCCGTCAAAACGCTTTCCCAGCGCGGCGATGAAGGCGCCGTGTTTGGCAAGGTAGATCGGGTCGGCGTAATCCGGTTCGATGCGGGGGACGGCCCGGCCGCCGCTGGTCGGATCGCCGCCGCCAACATTGTATTCAAACCCCTTGCAACCGGCGTCGAAAAGCCATTTGGGCGAGGAATAATAGCCGCCGCTGTGCGCGTTGGCGGTCATGACGCGCATCGCGACCGCGGCGCCGTGCGGCTTCCAGCCCGAGATGGCGTCGTCTATGAACTTCCAGTTGTATTGGCCCTCCTGCAGTTCGACATCCGCCCAGTCGAACCGGATGTAAACGACCGAGCAAGGGAAACGCGCCGGCCGCCGATACAGAAGCGGTGCAAACAGTCACGATCCCATTCATATTGATTGTGATCCTGGCGGCATTCGCATTGGTCGCTTTTGGGATCGGATTCTGGATTGGGCGGGAATTCCCGGATGCTGCCAACGTTGGTGAGGCCCTGGTTGTCGAAACGATCACGTCCCGATTCAATCGTCCGCATGTGCTCCTGAACAAAGTTGTTTGGAGTTGCGGAAAACGTAAGAGGTCAAAGGGCCCTGAAATTGTGACAGTTTTCACCTTTCGTTCAATCGCACGGTTTGCCCTCTAAACCCCTGGATTTGGTTGCTGTCTGTTGTATTTATTTGTTTCGTCGTGCTGACTTTTTTCAGGGCACGTTCCGACTGGGTGTGATCGTTATCGTCCCTGTCTTGATGACAGGCGGAGGATTGGATATAATGGGAGACTTGGTTTCCCCTTTCGCCAGGGTGGCAACTTCTCCCATCTTGGTTTCAAAACAGCGCACCCCGTCGTTGACGGTGCAAAAGAGCAGCGACCCATCGGGAGAAATGCGGAGACGCCCTTGCACAAAGGCATGCACGCCGTTCCAACCAAAATCCTCCCCCGTCTCAAATTCCGCCACCTGCTCGTAACTGCCTGTGGCAAAGGCCCGCACCTGGCTGCTGCCCCGCCATGAAAAGAACACGACATCCCGAGTGGGATGGTAAACCACGCCCACGGGACTAGCCATGGTATTCCCAATGGTGCGGGGATCCGAACCGATAATCATGGTTCCACTGAACAGAGGCAGCGCCATCTGCGAACCATCCCGGCTGATGCCCACCTCGTAGTTGAAGGCGCCTGTTCCCCGGCCCGGCACAACCATCCTGCTCAGGACATCGTACTTGCCAAACGCGCCTGAGGATATGCCGGCCTGAGCATAGGCGATGGTGCGACGGTCGAAAGAAGCTGCCAGCATGGTGTTGCCTGTTATCTGTCTGATGTCGGGGATCTTTATTTCCGAACTGGTCCGGGTCGCGGGATCATAGCGAAGGAGAGGCCCCCATTGTGCGGTTGAAGTCACCAACACCGCGCCGTCGGCGCCAAACGCGGCCGAGAAGGTCCCTCCCCCGGTGCCAAACCTGACTTTGGATATGTTCGAAGCTCTCAAGTCAATGAGTTCAATCCATCCTTCGGCGCCGGACCCGGCCGTGTCCGCCACGGCCAGCAAATTGCCATCGGGAGAAAGGTCAATGCCGCACAAAGAGCCTCCGCAGGCAAAAGGAGGTAGAAAGGCATTGGACCCCAAGTCGTACCGGAGCACATTGGCGCCTTCGGTGATATAGAGAATGTTCCGCCCCGCATCATAGACCATGTCCTTTCTTCCCAGAGCGGAGATAAATCGGCCCTGCGCTCGCTTGATCGCCTGGGATGCGGATGCCACCGACGTTGTCGCCGCCACGGACTCCCCGGCGTTTTTCTGGCGGCGCGCCGCGGGACGGGGGTCGCGAAACCGATCGCCAAGAGCGAGTTTGCTTTCGGCGGCGTACATGGAGTTTTCCAGATCAATCTCGGCGTCCCTGAAATCTTTAAACGTGCGCTCGACGGCCGGGTCCTCAAAGACGGGATCATGATCATCCGGCTTGGCCGTCCAATGGCCCAGGTGCTGTTTGCTCAACTCAAGGATGGCCACGGCGTTGGACGCCACGGCCAATTCCGCCTGAGTGCAGGCCGTAAACGAATCCCATTTTGGCTGCAATGTCTCCCGAAACCTCGCCGCCACCTTCTCGATAGACGCGTTGCCGACTTGGGATTGTTGCATGTCGGTTCTGTAGTCCTCGGATTTGAGCCAGGCGTTGATCGACTGGCCTTCCGCCGAAAACTCGCGAATGGCGCTGATCCGTCCTTCGATTTGCTGCTCGTTCTTGAGATCGCCATGAAACAGGTAAGCGTCGGGAAGAAACTGCGATCGCGCTTTCGCATATTTGGCAAGGTTTTCGAACAACTTGAGACCCCATCTGCCCAGGGTTTCGGCTGCCAGACGCTGGTCGCCTTTTTCAAAAGAAGCCGCCTCGTGCAGCATCGATTGATATTCCAGACCCAGCCGTCCATCCTCCAGCGCCATGAAATTGGTGGCCACGTCCTGGTCGAAGGCGGCCCATCTTTCCGCCAGCTTCGCCCTGCGCTCGATCCGGCTGGCCGGCGTCCAAACCACGGTGAGCAGCAAAGTAAACACCAGACAACAGAACAGCAGAACGCGCCCCCGTACAGTCGCCCGCCCCGGCTCACTCACAGCCCACTCCAAGACCGCCAGCAGCATGCCCAGAAACAGGCAAATTCCGCTGGGAATGAAAATGCAGCTCTTCTCATAGGACTCGGCCTGGCTCATCGAGATCAGGTTGGCCCCGATATCAAAGTTAAAATACAGGGCATGTAAAAGCCGCAAGGCCCCGGCTATCCCAAACAAAAGGAAAATGGCGGCAAGTCTCAATCTGGAAGATTCATTCATTGTTTCGTCCATGATACGCTCCGTTTTTATTGGAAATGAAAGGATGGTCAACCGCCGGCAACCGCCGCCCTCGTAGGCGAGCCATGCCCGGAGGATCGCTTATGGTTGACCGTTGTATTACGGCGAGATTGCCAGAACCAGCCGCGGAAATCAATGGAAATGCCGAATATCCACGAACTTCTAATGCGTCAGAAGGTGTGAAAGAACTGGATTGATAAGCCATAGCGTGCCAATACTAGCTATATCGCTATTATTATCAAGCCATCGTTCTTTGACAGCTTCTGACACATTACCGGGCGCGATTTTTGCGTTGCGCTTGGGGTGTCCGCTCGTGGTTAATAATGGCGTCGGAATGAAGAACTCGGCTTCAGAACAAACTTCGAGAGTGTGGGACCTAGCCGTTGTCGGCGGGGGGAGCGCCGGCTACGCGGCGGCGCGCACGGCGGCGGCGGCGGGCTTGCGGACGGTGGTGATCGAGGGCAGCGATGAGGTGGGCGGCTTGTGCATTCTGCGCGGATGCATGCCGAGCAAGGCCCTGCTCTACGCGGCGGACGTTTTGCACCTGGCGCGCTCGGCGGCGACGTGGGGGTTGTCCGTTCCCAAGGCAGGCTTCGATTTCAAAGCGGTCATGGCGCGCAAGAAGGCAATGATCGCGGATTTCGCGGGGTATCGGCGCGTGGAATTGACGTCCGGGAAATTCAAATTCATTCGCGCGCTGGCCCGGTTCATCGACCCGCACACGCTGGAGTTGAGCCACGCGCGCGGAGCCGCCCCGAACACCGTGAGAGCCAGACATTTCATCGTCTCCACAGGCTCGGTCGTGGCGCGGCCGCCGCTGGCGGGCCTGGAGGACGCAGGGTATCTGACCAGCGACGACGCGCTGTCGCTGGAGCGGCTGCCGGCGTCGTTGATTGTTTTGGGCGGCGGGCCGGTGGCGGTCGAGCTGGCGCAATTCTTCCGGCGGTTCGACGTGGAGGTCGCGTTGATTCAGCGAAGCGGGCATTTGCTGCGCGGCTTCGATGAGGACGCGGCGGCCGTCCTGGAGAAGGTGTTGCGGCGGGAGGGTGTCAAACTATTGACCGGCGCGGAATTGCTGGGGGCGTTTCGAGCGGGGCGGAAGCGGGGGATCGCGCTGCGGCGGGGAGGGCGGAAGGAACGGGTTTTGGGAAGCGAAATTCTGCTGGCGCTGGGACGGGCGCCGGCCACGGCGGGGCTGGGCCTGGAGAAGGCCGGCGTGGAAACGGAGGGCGGGCGCATCCTCACCAACGCTGAAATGCAGACGAGCGCGCCGCACATTTACGCGGCGGGCGACTGCACGGGGCCGCACGAGATCGTCCACATCGGCATCGAGCAGGGGGAGATCGCGGCGGGCAACATCGCGCGTCCGGGGCGCGGGCGGGCGATGGATTACCGATTATTGACAAGCGTCGTGTTCACCGATCCGCAGGTCGCGGCGGCGGGGTTGACGGAGAAGGAGGCGCGGCGGCGGAACATCTCTTATGTGGCGGCGAGCCATTCGTTTGCCGATCACGGCAAATCGCTCATCATGGAGGCGGCGGACGGTTTTGTGAAGTTGCTGGCCGACCCGGTGTCGGGGGAAATCCTGGGCGGGGCGTGCGTCGGGCCGCTGGGCGGCGAGCTGATTCACGAAATTGTCGCGGCCATGCACAAACGGATGAGCGTCGGGGAACTGGCCGCGATGCCGCATTATCATCCGACGCTGGCGGAGATATGGAGCTATCCCGCGGCGGAACTGGAAACGCAGCGGAGCCGTGTGTCGCAGCGGAGCCATGTTGCAAAACGCGCCGGCATTAGGTAGATTGGTTCCCGTGAGCCTGGCTGAGATCCAAGAGCAAATCGCGGGATTGACGGCGGAAGAGCGCCTTGAGGTGGCAGCCTTGATTGCGCATCTAGACCGCGCTGGCGATGCGGCATACCAAGCGGAGTTGGACCGCCGTGCGGCAGACATGGACGCCGGAAAGAAAACAACCCTGGACGAACTGGAGCGCCGCCATCATCGGTTGAGCGCCGACGGGCAATGATTCCGCGATATGTTTTCGCGGCGGATGAATCGGTGGTCGAGTTTTTCTCCCACTGCGGCAAACGGGAACGAGAGGAGCTTTTGCGCGTGTTTCGGGCCTTGGCGGACTCGCCGCATCAACCAGGTGATGGGTGCAGAAGGCGCGATCGGGACGCGAGTTTAAAGTCAAGAGGGTCGGGCGATGGCTTGTCACGTATTGGCCGGACGACCCAGTCCTGGATCTGCGAGTGGTGGATATCAAACGAATAATACCATAACCGGAATTATGTCCCTCCAACTTCGCGCGGCGGCAAAGTGCAAATTTGACGTTCTCTCCCTGGGCGAGTGCATGGTTCGCCTGGCCCCGCCCGGTCATGGCCGCATTGAGTTTGCCAAAGTTTTGGAAGTCGATGTCGGCGGGGGCGAATTCAACGTGGCCTACGCGTGCGCGCGGCTCGGTTTGCGCGCCGGGTTTGTCAGCAAGCTGCCTGATAATCCGGTGGCCCGCATCATCCTCAACCACGCCCGCGCCGCCGGCCTCGATGTGTCCAACGTCCTGCTGGAAAAATTTGACGGCGTCGGGCGCGCGGGCCGGGTCGGGCTGAATTTCTCCGAGGTCGGCACGGGCGTCCGTGCCAGCGTGACGATGTATGACCGGGGCCACTCCTCCATCAGCCGGATGCGGCCCGAGGAAATCAACTGGGAGGAGATATTTCAGGAACAAGGCGTTGTCTGGCTGCACACGGGCGGCATTCTGGCGTCGCTTTCCGAGGAGAGCGCGGCGGTGACAAAGGCGGCGTTGCAGGCGGCGCGGGCGGCTGGGACGGTGACGAGTTACGACCTGAATTTCCGGGGCAAACTCTGGAGCAGCGCCAAGGCCATCGCCGTGTCGCGGGAGATTATGCCGCACGTCCAGGTGCTGATCGGCAACGAGGAGGATTTTCAAAAGGCGCTCGGTTTCGACGTGGAGGGCGCGCGGGCGGATTTGCGCGAACTTCCGGTGGAAGCTTACAAAGAGATGGCGCGGCGGGTTGTCAAGGCGTTTCCCAACATCCAGGCTCTGGGCACGACGCTGCGCGAAGTCAAAAGCGGGCTGGTCAACAATTGGGGCGCCATCCTCTGCCACGACGGGAAGTTTTTTCAGGCGCGGCCGTTCAACGATTTGGAAATCGAGGACAGGGTCGGGGGCGGCGACGGCTTTTCCAGCGGCATCGCCTACGGCTTCATCAAAGGGATGGACCCGGAGGAGATCGTCAATTTCGGGGCGGCGCATGGAGCGCTGCTGCAAACCACCAGGGGCGACACTTCCCAAGTGACGCTGGAGGAAGTCCTGCACGTCATGCGGGGCGGTTCGGCGCGCATCCAGAGATGACGCGCTCCGCTTATCGCGGCCGGTTGGCCAAGCGGGAGGAGGCCGCCAGCCTGCGAACGTTGCGGGAAAAAGGGGTGACGCCCGAGGAAATCCGGCGGCAATGGCGGGGCGGCTACTTGGCCAGGGCGACCAAATAACGCTGCAAACGCTCGACTTGGGCCGGCGATTTTTGCTGCATATAGACTTGATGGAGTTGCGCGCAGATGCGCAGCAGGATGCGGCGCGCGCTGACCGGGTCCAGGCAACTGTCGTCAAACCGCTGCCGCAATTGCAGGACGTGCTTGACACAGTCGCCCTTGGTCAGCAGGCGTCCGCCATGAAAGGCGTCCACGTAAATCTCCAAGCGGCTCGACTGGTAGCGGCACAGGAAATGCCCCGGCAAACCCACCCCTGCCAGAGGCAGCCGCAAGCGGCGTCCGACCAACAAATACAGCAGACTCAAGGCGATCGGGTTGCCGACGCGGCGGTCGAGCACGCAATTGAAATAGACGTTTTCCGGGTCGTAGAAATTCTGCTCATCGCCGGAGAAGCGCTTTTCACGGAAGAGGTATTCGTTGATAACGCGCAGAATTTGCTCGTCCGGGCCGTTCAAATCCAGGCGCTCCCGCAATTCGCCCGCGAAATCATCGAGCAGCGCGGAGTAGGCTTCCACATTGATGGTCGGGTATTGCGAGCGGGCCAGGAGCAGGACGCCCTGTTCAAGGTCGGAATCCTCGCCTTGATTGAGGCAAAAGGTCAGAAACTGCGTGTCCGCATCCTGCCGCGCGAAGTGCTGGACAATCTCGCTGGCGCGGCGGCGCAGGACGGGGTCGTTGCTCAGGGTGTGCTCGCGCATCCAATCGGAGCAGCTTGGGCCGTAGGAGAGGATGGTTTCGCGGACGGTTTGATAGACGCGGGCATCATCATCGGCCAGCAGGCTGATCAAAGCTCTTTGATGCTTTTCCTCCAGTTCCCCGGCTGATTTGGCTGTGGGCAAACTCATAGGACGCAATGAGGATGCCGGAGACCCTGCGCGACTTCAAGCACAAAACAAGAACCTTGCCTCCCGCGTTCAAGACCGCGTCGAGCCGGCGGCGGAGGTTCCAGCGTCATTTATCTGTAACAGCGGGCGGGATTTCTTTAATAAGAAGGCATGAGAGCAGACGAAAGCGGCAGCCGGACAGAAGATCGGCCGGAGCCGTTGTTTGTCACCACCCATTGGTCGGTGGTGCTGGCGGCTGGGCACGGCGACACAAACCGTGCTGGCGACGCCCTGGCCCATCTCTGCCAGACTTATTGGTATCCGCTTTATGCCTTTGCCCGGCGCCGGGGTTGTTCGCCGCACGATGCCCAGGACCTGACGCAGGAGTTTTTTTCCAGACTTCTCCAGGGAAACTGGGTGGCCAAGGCGGACCGGCAGCGGGGGCGGTTTCGGTCGTTTCTGCTCTCGGCGATGAAACATTTCATGGCGAACGAATGGAACAGGGCCTCGGCGCAAAAGCGGGGCGGCGGACAGCCCATCCTCTCGCTCAATGATGATTCGGCCGAACGCCGTTACCAGTTTGAACCCGCGGACACGGCAACGCCGGAAAGCCTCTTTGAACGGGGCTGGGCGGTAACATTGCTGGAAGGGGTGTTGGCGCGATTGGAGGAGGAGTATCGCGGCGCGGGGAAGCAGTCCTGGATGGAGGCCATCCGGCCCGCCCTGACAACGGACCGGGGCGCCCTGGAGTACGCCGAACTGGCGCGCAAACTGGGCATGTCGGAAACCGCCGCGCGCGTGGCGGTGCATCGGCTGCGGCAGCGGTATCGGCAGCTTATCCGGGCGGAAGTAGCCGGCACGGTGGCATCGCCGGATGAAGTTGAGGAGGAAATGCGCCATCTTTTTCAAGTGCTGACAAATGGATAAGCGGGCGGCAAAATGAATGTTCAAGGCGCCATCGAGAGAATAGTTTGTAACAGGCGCCGGCGATTCTTTCAGTAAGGGGTGAAAGGAACCTATATGAATACACAAAAGCTTTGCCAGAATTGCCGGACTCCCCTGGCCGCCGACGCCCCTCGCGGTCTGTGCCCTGCTTGTTTGATGAAAGTGGCGCTGGCCACGGGAACCGGAGCCGGGCGGGAGAATCCGGGTTTCACGCCGCCGCCCATCGAGGAATTGGCGCGAAAGTTTCCCCAGCTTGAAATCATCGAACTCATCGGGCGCGGCGGCATGGGAGCGGTCTATAAAGCGCGGCAAAAAGAACTCGACCGCATCGTGGCGCTCAAGATTCTGCCCCCCGGGATCGGAGAGGACGCCGCGTTTGCCGAGCGGTTCACCCGCGAAGCCAAGGCTTTGGCCCGGCTCAACCATCCGGGCATTGTCACCATTCACGATTCCGGGCGCGCCGATGGGCTGTATTTCTTTGTCATGGAATACGTCGATGGGGTGAATCTGAGCCAACTGCTTGACTCGGGCCGCGTCAGCTCGCGCGAGGCGCTGGCCATCGTGCCGCAGATTTGCGACGCGCTCCAATTCGCGCACGACCAGGGCATCGTCCACCGCGACATCAAGCCGGCGAACATCCTGCTGGACCGGCGCGGCCACGTTAAGGTGGCGGACTTTGGATTGGCAAAAATCGTGGGAGCGGACCCCCTCGCCGCTCCGATGGGAGAGGGCGGCGCGCAAGGGCCGGTTGAGGGCACAGCGTCACTGACTCTGACTGGCGCGGGCAAAATCATGGGCACCCCGGCCTATATGGCGCCCGAACAGGCCGAGCATCCCGCCGACGTGGACAATCGGGTGGACATCTACGCGCTGGGGGTGGTGTTTTACCAGATGCTCACCGGCGAACTGCCCGGCAAAAGCATCAAACCGCCGTCCAAGAAAGTTCAACTTGACGTGCGCCTGGATGAAGTTGTGTTGCGGGCGCTGGAGGTTGAACCGGCGCGGCGTTATCAGCAAGCCAGCCAGGTCAAGACTTGCGTGGAAACGATTGCGGCGAGCGCGCCGGGCAAATTGCGGGATGCCCGCGCCCTTGGAATTGGGGCGTCGTTGTTCGCGGGCGTGAGCGGGCTTTTGTTAGCGTTGAGTTTCTTCTTTTCCCCGTATCCGTTGGCGATGCTGGTCTGGTCCCTTCTGGCGGCGTTGCTTGGCATCATCCTGGGAATTAACGCGCGGGGGAATGGATCTGGGAAAGGCGCCGTCGCCCTCAGCCTCGGCATCAACACGGCAACCTTGTTCATTGCGTTGGCGTCCGCCGCTGTTCATACGGGCCACTTGGCATTTTGGTCTGCAACGGCATCCGTTGTGGACCAAATTGGAAGCGCATTTGACGAAGTCGGACGCCTCAAGTTTATGGGGGAGGAACGGCAGTACGCGGTGACGGTCGGCGGCAGGAAAGAGCTTGGCCTGAAGGAAGATTTTCTGCGGCGCAGGACCGGGCAGGAGGTTTTGGAGAGCGGTTTGAGCGCCGGCTGCGGCGATTATGCCAGCGCGTTCATGCGCTTGATGGAAAAGGGCGGCTGGGAGACGCTCTGGGTCGATTCGGCGGAGATTTCCATTGGCTCGCTGGACTCACATTTTTCGGGCCACGTCGTCGTGGCGGTGCATGACGCGGTCAATCACCGATGGCTGCTGGCCGACCCCACCAACAGGCGAATCATCTCGAACGATTGGGCCACCAACAGCCAGACGTTTTACGGAGACGGCTTCTGGATTGGTTACTGCGGCCCGAAGGAGAAATATCCAGCGCACAACGCGGAGGAGCTGAAGGCTTTTTATGGCCGGACGCTGGCAAGTGTTCCAACGAACCTGTTGAACAAGCGCATCGTGAAATTGAACTTCAAAGTGGATGCGTCGCTCATCGGCAATGATGGCAAACTGCTCCTGCCGCGAGTTTCCCAATTGGGCGAAATTCAGGAGCGCGTGCTGGACCATTACAATGTCCATCCGGAAAAGGAAGTTGACGTCTTGCTGGTCAAAGGCGATGAGGGTGACAGTTCCACGATGACGCATGAGGGCAAACGCGGCTGGGTCTGCGCGGTCGGACTGAACTCCGGCTGCCACATCGGCCTGATCAGTTTCATGCAGGGCAAGGTGGCGGAGAGCGGCAGTCTGTGAAGTCTTTTATCGCGTGTTGAAATGCCAGATCAGCCAAGCCATCAAACCACAAACCAGCACCCCGACTACTGCGGCTGCGGCCAAATTGCGCCGTTTCCGTTTGCGAGCAGCTTGTCTATCACTCGGAAACAAGTAATAGAGATCTGTTTTCCTTCTCCTCAAAGGCCCATCTTATGACGGAGGGCCATTAGTGTCAAAGGGATTTCAAAACATGGAGGGAAACCGATGCCGCGGGCCGCTCAATCGCGCAGCCCCGGAAAAAACTGGAGGGCGGTCTGGCACGTCATCGCGCTCAATTCCTCCGCCGCGCAGTTTCTGACCCCGGCCGCGACTTCCGCGATTTCCTTGACGTAGGCCGGTTCGCAGCGCCTGCCCCGGTGCGGCGCAGGCGCCAGGAACGGGCAATCGGTCTCGAACATGAATTGGCCCGGCGGCGCCGCCGCCAGCGCCTCCCGCGCGTTGGCCCCGTTCTTGAAGGTCGCTATCCCCGTGAAACTCACCAGCCCGCCCAGCGCCAGCACCCGTCCCATTGACTCCACACTCTCCGAAAAACAATGGAAAACGCCCCGTGTCTTCCCGGCAAACCGCGTCAACTCCGCCACCGTGTCATCGAATGACGCCCGCTGGTGGATAATGCAATTCAACCCCAACTCGCACGCCACCTCCATTTGCTGCCGGAATATTTCTGCCTGCCTTCTCCTGAATGCCTCGAACTCCTCCTCCGTCATGGCCGATTCCTGGCGGCGATGGTAATCCAGCCCTGTTTCGCCAATGGCAACGACTTTGGGGTGGCAGGCCAATTCGCGCAACGCGGGCCGCAAGTCTTCCGGCGCTTCCCGCGCGTGGGTGGGATGCCAGCCCGCGGCGGCATAGACCCCCGGAAACTCCTCCGCGATCCGAATGGCGCGCGCGCTGCTTTCCAGGTCGGTGCCGACGCAGATGATCTTGGCGATCCCGGCGGCGCGCGCGCGCTCCACCACCTGGGGGAGGTCCGCCGCGAAATCCGGGAAACCAAGATGCGCGTGTGTGTCGTAAAAAACTGCCATTGCCGCCTCTAAAACTAATCCCCAGCCGCCCCGCCCGTCAATGCGCCGCAGGCGCGCGTCTTATATTGAGATGCGCGGCGCCCTTGTATTTAGTCCGTTTGTTTGCTACAATTGGAGGGTCGATGGACACCGGCATCGGCACAATAAAATTCAAACAGCAAAATAAGAGACACAATTATGGCCTACGAACTACCTGCTCTCCCCTATCCCAAGGACGCGCTCGAACCTTATATCGACGCGCTCACCATGGAAATACACCACGGCAAACATCACGCCGCCTACGTCACCAACCTCAACAAGGCGCTGGCCGGCCAGGCTGGCTTGGAAAAGAAAACAGTCGAGCAACTCATCGCCCATCTCGACGCGGTCCCGCCGGACATTCGCGGGCCGGTGCGCAACAACGGCGGCGGACACGCGAACCACTCCCTGTTTTGGAAAATTCTCGGGCCTAAAGCCGGCGGCGCTCCCACAGGGCCGCTGGCGGACGCGATCACATCGGCTTTCGGCGGTTTCGACGCTTTCAAGGAAAAAATCGAGGCGGCGGGCCTGGGCCGGTTCGGCAGCGGCTGGGCCTGGCTGCTCGTCAACCATGGGAAGCTCGAAGTCGCCTCCACGCCCAACCAGGACAATCCGCTCATGGGCAAAGCCGTGGCCGGCTGCGAGGGCCAACCCATCTTCGGCGTTGATGTCTGGGAGCACGCCTACTATTTGAAATATCAGAACCGCCGGGCCGATTACCTCAAGGCCTTCTGGAACGTGGTCAATTGGACCGAGGTCGCGAACAACTTCGCCGCGGCCAAATAACCGGCGCCGCCTCCAAACCCCGCAGCGTTCTCAATCGAATTCCGCCAGCCAACGCTGGCGGAATTCATTTTCAACAAAGGTGGGACGCGCCCTGCCGGACGCGGCTCAGTCGTTTGGTTTCCGCTCCTGATTTTTGCCGCAAGATTTCCGGCCTGGTGCCGTAAAGACAAATGGAAAGGGAGACCGAGCGGCTGTCGCAGGCTTTTTGAACGCGGAGCGAGCCGGCCTTTCCCAATGAGAACGAATATGAAAACTTACGATTTGTCTGACCGGAAACTGAAACTCCTGATTCTATGGGCGGTGTTAATCATCGGCTGGCTCTGCTTCGCGGGCGCCACCGGCGTCCATGCGCAGGCGGTTTCCGTAAACCCGGCCGTGCAGGAAGTCGTCAAGTTGTCCAGAGCCAAAATGAACGACGACGTGATCCTGGCTTACATCAGAAACTCCGGGGTTTCCTACTCCCTCAGCGCCGATGACGTTCTTTACCTCAACGGCCAGGGAGTCTCGCAGGCCGTCATCGCCGCTCTGCTCCAGGCCAGGCCGGCTATGGCTCCGGCAGCCCCGGCCAATATCGCGCCCCCTGCTCCGCAGTATCCAGTCCCTTCGCCGACTCCGGCCCCGCCGGCGCAGTCGGCCCCTCCGTCGCCTTTTGTGTCGGAAAGTTCCGCGGGACCGCTGCCGGGTTCGGAAGTCACACTGCCGTATTTCCAGTCGCAACTCGCGCCCTACGGCGTTTGGGTGGATGTTCCGGGTTGCGGCCTTTGCTGGAGGCCGTCCGTGGCCGCTCAAAGTCCGGGTTGGCGGCCCTATTTCGACGCCGGCCACTGGGACTACACCGCCGACGGCTGGTATTGGAGATCGGATTATCCCTGGGGCGAGTATGTCTTTCATTATGGCCGCTGGCTGCGGGACGGGCGTTTCGGGTGGGTCTGGGCGCCGGGGTATCATTGGGGCCCGGCCTGGGTTTGCTGGCGCAACTGTGACGCCGAGGGCTTTTGCGGCTGGGCGCCACTGCCGCCGGGCGCGCGCTTTGAACTGGGCGTCGGCCTGACCTGGAACGGCCGCGTGGCCGTGGATGCGGATTTCGGCCTGGCGCCCGATCTTTTCGTATTTGTCGGTTTCGATCATTTTTGGGCGCGCGATTACCGCCCCTTTGCCGCGCCGTCGTGGCGTGTGTCGGCGCTCTATGGCCGCAGCGTTCTGGCCAACAACTATCGCTTCGCGGGCGGTCATTTCATTGTCGAAGGTATCGGGCGCGAACGGATCGCCGCGCTGACCCGCCATGAAGTGCCGGTGGGCAGAATCGAGTTCCACGACGAGCGCATCTCGCGCGAACGCGACCTCCAACACGCCCGCGGTTCCGAACTTGAGCGCGGCCGGGGCGAAGCGGGACGCGACTCCCGCGACCGCCGCGGCTTTTGACGGTACCAATTTTCAGTCGTTTCAGTCGCTTAAGCCTTTTCCAAGTCAGAGACGCGCAAGAAAAAGTGGAATGCCCGCAACGAATTCTTTCAATGAATTCTTTCTTGCCAAATTCCGTCTCTTCGTGGCTTGCTTGAGTATTGTTCATGAACGACACAGACAACGTCTCACCGCCCAACCGCCGGGATTTCCTGAAACAGACCTCCCTCGCCGCCGTTATGGCCATGTTGGGTGGCGTCGAATTGCGCGCGCAGGACGCCGCCAAACCGGTCACCAACTCCGAGGCCCTTACCGCCGAACCACCGCCGCCGCCGGTCAATTACGGCGTCATTGGAGTGGGGGAGCGGGGCCGCGAAATCCTGCGCACCCTGGCGCTTCTGCCCTCCGCCACGGTCGCCGGAATTTGCGATAATTATGCCCGCGCCATGACCCGGGCCACGGAGGAAGCGCCCAAGGCCAAACAGTACGCCGATTACAAGCAGATCCTGGCCGACCCCGGCATCCAGGCCGTCGTCGTCGCCACGCCGACCGCCCTGCACCGCGACATCGTCCTGGACTCCCTGGCGGCCGGCAAACACGTTTACTGCGAAGCCCCACTGGCCTGCGCAATCGACGACGCCAAAGCCATCGCCAAGGCGGCGCGCGACGCGGTCAAAGTGGTTTTCCAGGCCGGCTTGCAGGAGCGCTCGCATCCACAGCGCAATTTTCTGGTGCCTTTTATCCGTTCCGGCGCGATCGGCCGCAACGTCGCGGCGCGCGCGCAGTGGCACAAGAAGGACAGTTGGGCGCGCGACTCCTCCAACACCGAGCGCGCACTGGCGCTCAATTGGCGGCTCTATCAGAAGACCAGCCCCGGCCTGCTCGGCGAGATTGGCATCCACCAGATTGACGTCGCATCATGGTTCCTCAAGAGCCGCCCCGCCGCAGTCACCGGGTTCAGTTCCAGCATTCTCTGGAAAGACGACCATGACCGCGACGTGCCGGACACCGTCCAGGCCGTTTTCGAATTCCCCGACGGCGCCAACTACCTCTACGACGCGACGCTGTGCAGTTCCTTCGAGGACCAATTTGAAGTGTATTGCGGCACTTCCTCGGCCATCATGGCGCGCGACTGCAAGGCCTGGCTTTTCAAGGAAGTCGATGCCGACCTGCTCGGCTGGGAGGTTTACGCCCGCAAAGATGTGTTTTACAAGGAAACGGGCATCGCCCTCATCGCCGGCGGCAGCAAGCAATCCGCCATGGGCGGGGACGCCGTCTCGCTTAACCCTTATGAGCACCCGCCGCTTTACTACGCCCTGGAGGCGTTTCACTCCAACTGCGGCCGGATCGGAATTACTGTCAAGGATTTCATTGACCTGTACGGCGACAGCGACCTCGACGCCCTCGCCCAGAACATCAAGACCCTCAAGACCCATCCCGCCGCCAATTGGCGCGACGGCCTCGACGCGACGGTCATCGCCATCAAAGCCAACGAAGCCGCTGTCAAGAGAGAAAAAATCGTCTTCCAAAACCAATGGTTTGAATTATGAAAATGCGCCCCCTGCTCAATCCCCGCACACTTCGCTGGTCCGCCGGCGTGATCGCCCTGGCTTTCTGCCTGGGCAGCGCCCCCGCCGCCCGCGCCCAAACCCGCTATACCGGCCAACCCCGCAGCAACTCCGTCAAGATTCAGGGCACCTCCACCTTGCATGACTGGGAGATGCAAGGCGTGCAAATCTCCGGCTACATCGAGTTTGGAGCCGGTGTGCAACTCGACCCGGCCCAGACAAACATCGCCGGAATTCAGGGCAACATCGTCCCCGCCAAGGTTCACAACATCATCCCGGTCGCGTCGATTCACAGTGAAGCCGAGATCAAGGCCGACGTGATGGACAACCTCATGAAGGAAGCGATGAAAGAGGACAAATTCAGGTTCGTCATCTACGACCTCACCGAACTCTCCTTCAAGGGGCCCCACGCACCGGGCAAACCCTTTGACTTCAACAGCAAGGGCGAACTGGCCATCGCCGGCGTCACCAATAAAGTCAGCTTCCCGGTCACCATCGAATGCCTGGACGGGGACAAGATCAAGGTCTGCGGCACCGCTCCCGTCAAGCTGTCCGACTACAATGTCCCGCCCCCGGCGCCGAACTTCGGCTTGGGAATGATGAAAGTCGGCAACGACGTCAAAATCATTTTCGAATGGACCCTGGTGACCAAGCCGGTGAAGAAATGACGGGGCCCGTCAATTCATCCAGGCGGGGAATTGGATGTGCGCGGCGGCGTAATTGACATCGTAATAATGGATCGTGTCATTCGAGGGTGATCCCCGCCAGGAACGGCCCCGGATTGACCATGGTGGAAAGGTAATCAATGCTCGTCACTTGCGCGCCGGGCCTGGGGTTGTCAAACGTCGTGCGAAAGATGTGCAACGCCGCGCCGGGGTTGTTTTTCTTGAGGTAAGGATTGCTGCCCATCCAGGCCAGTTCGGTTGGCGACTCCTGCAGCAGGTTGAGCATGGGTGGAACCGACTGGCTCGTGCAGCGAAGGGCGTGCGTGCCGCCGACAAGTTCCAGTTCCTCCTTCCCGCCGGGATCGTCCGCCAGGGGATCGGTCAGTTTGCAATTGACGTATGACTTCAGGTCGATGGTGATCTCGTTGGCCGTTTCTTTGACGCCTTGGCGATTTTTGACCTTTTTTTCCAAGGTGGCCAGCTCTTGCGGGTCCGACGGGAGAAGCTGGGGCTCCCCCTGCTGCTCCATCGCGCCCTGGCTTTGCTGGGCCATGAATCCGCCCGGGGAAAACACCATCCGCTTTATCATCAGGCCGGTGCATAACGAAGTGAGCACGCTTGTCGCAACAACAAGCGCAAGGATTTTTGCTGTTGTCAAATTCATAGGCTTTGTTGAGTCATTCTTTCATTACCATTCTTGGTTCGCTTTTTCAATTGTGTTTTTGCGCCCGTTCCCAAAGGCTGCCAATGATCGGGATGGACTTTTGCCTGGATCGACTTAGCTTGCGCCATGAGAATGCTCCGGGCGTTTCTTTTGTCGCTTTGCCTGTTCCCCGCGGCCAGGGCGGAGGAGTTGGCGCGCGCTTATAATCGTTTCGGGTTCGAGCTGCTGGGTCAATGCCGCCAGTCGCTGCCCCAAACAAACTTCTTCCTAAGCCCTCCCGGACTGGGCTTCGCGCTGTCGATGGTGCAAAGCGGAGCGAAGGGGGAGACGTCGCGCCAGATGCGAACGGCGTTGCGGGTGGAGGGATTTCCCGCGGAGGCGTTGAACGGCGCGAACAAGGAATTGCTGGCGAGCCTGGCCGGGGTCGATGCCGGGATCAAGCTGGAAATCGCCAACAGCCTGTGGCTGGACAAGGCAGCCGCCCTCAAGCCGGAATTCGTCGCGGACGCCAAGCGGGCCTTCGACGCCGAGGTGGACGGCGCGGATTTCAAAGACCCCGCCACTGTCAATCGTATCAATGAATGGGCCGCCGTCCGCACCGGCGGGAAAATCGCCCGCATGGTCCAGTCCCCGCTTGACCCGCTGCTCCGCCTCATTGTGCTCAACGCGATTTATTTCAAGGGGGATTGGACGACGCCCTTCGACGCCAAGCTCACCCGCGATCTGCCCTTCGCGGTGGGCGGCGCGCAAACGGTGAACCTTCCCAGAATGCGGCGCGACGGCAGTTTCCGCTATCTTGAGCAGGACGCTTTCCAGGCGGTGGAACTGCCCTATTCGGGCGGGGCCGTGAGCATGGATGTGTTTCTGCCCAAAGCCGGTCTGGACGCCTTCCTGGGCGGCTTGACGGCGGAGAACTTCGAGCAGTGGACCCGTCAGATGCAATCCCGCAAAGGCGCGCTCGAATTGCCGCGGTTCAAACTGGAGAACGAATACAACCTCAAGGCCGTCCTGTCCGCGATGGGCATGCCGCTGGCCTTCACCGCGCGGGCGGATTTCAGCGGAATTTCGCAAGAGTCGCTCCAGATCAGTTGGGTCAAGCAAAAAACTTACGTCGAGGTGAACGAACAGGGGACCGAAGCGGCGGCGGTCACGGGCATCGGCATGAGGGCCTTGGCGGTCCGTGCTCAGCCGCCCCCCTTTCGCATGGTGGTGGACCGTCCGTTCTTCGTGGCCATCCGGGAGAGGGAAACGGGCCTCATTCTTTTTCTGGGGGCGATTTTTGATCCCCGGTAGGCGGGCGGAAGGGATCGAGTTCCCGGAGAATTTCAAGCCGGGTTTTATCGATATCGGCTCCGAATTGTTTGAGAACGGGCGCGGCGACGCCATCTCCTTCCCGCAGCAAACCGAGCAGAATGTGTTCGGTGCCAACGTAAGTGTGATTGAGGTTCTTGGCATCCTTGGCGGCAAGAGCGAGAACTTTCTTTACCCGAGGGGTGTAGGGAATGTTGCCGATCGGTGTTGAACGGGGGCCGGTGCCAACCTGTTTTTCAATCTCCAGACGCACGGCATCGAGGTCCAAGCCGAGGTTTTGCAGGACATTGACGGCAACGCCCTGGCGAAGCTCGATCAGGCCTAGGAGAAGATGTTCGGTGCCGACGAAATTGTGGTTGAACCGATCCGCCTCCTTGCGGGCCAGCGCCAGAACCTGCTGGGCGCGCGGTGTAAAATTATTCAACGGCCGAGCCTCGCTGTCTCGGCTCGACCCACCCATGAAGCGGGAAAATAATCGGCCGAATACTCCGCGCCTTTTCATGGAAGGCTGCGTATCACATTCGGCCACGATGTGCCAACGCGAATTTCACCGAAGCATTCTGGGGTGGGCGCGCATCCCGCCTTTGTCGAGCTTGTCTTGTATTCGGGGCCAAAGCGGCGCCGTCGCGCCCGCACTCCAAGACGCTTCGCGTTCAAGTTACGCTGCCGTTCCGCCGACAGGTTTTGGTGCAGCACCGCTCTGCGGTGCAGCCCAACAATTTGTTCCGTCTGCGCAACAGCGCCGCTTTCAAACACTGGAAAGCTCGACAAAGTGGGATGTGCCCTCCGGGGATTCAGTTTTGTTTTTCTCTTGCGCTGTCGGAACCAATATGAGGGAATCAGACAATAAGTGACATTCCGCCTGTGAGTCAGGCTGCAAAAGACGAAATCCGCGGAATGAAACCGAGCCAATGACAGCCCAAGAAGCAATAGCACGGTCGAAGGACTTGCCGGTGGTGCCGACAACTGCCAGCAAACTCATCGCGCTGCTCAACAATCCCGACGCCGACCGCGACGAGATAGTGCAGACGTTGCGTGTCGATAACGTGCTGACGGCCAAGCTGCTGCGTGTCTGCAATTCAGCCCACACCGGCCTGAAGAATCCCGTCGGGTCGATTGATCAGGCTGTCCTTATTCTGGGAGACAGCGCCATTTACCGTATGGTTTGCGCCCTGGGCTTTGGCCCGGCCATGGGCTACGAACAACCGGGGCAATCCATCGAAGCCAACGGTCTTTGGAGCCATTCCCTGAGCGTCGGCCTGGGTGCCGAGCACCTCACCAAGAGCAACACCTTCAATCAGTTCGCTCCCTCCATGTCCTTCACCGCCGGGCTGCTCCACGACATCGGCAAGCTGGTCCTCAACCAGGTTCTCACCCCGAAGACGCGCGCTGAAATCCGTGAGAAAATCAGCGCCGAGTCCCTTTCCAGGGTCGGAGCGGAGAAGGCGGTGCTGGGGGTCGATCATGCCGAAGTGGGCGCCTGCCTGCTGCAATCGTGGTCGCTGCCGGAAATCATCGTCGAGGGGGTGGCCCACCATCACGCGCCGGTGGCGCGCCCCGTCGCGCAACTTTCCTCGGTGGTTTACCTGGCTAATTGCGCGTTTCACACTCCCGCGACAGGGCCCGGCTGGGAGGCCGACGCGCAGCGTGCCAGCCAGGAGGCGGCCGCCAAGCTGGGCCTGGAAGAGGAGAATGCCGGGCGGCTCATCGCCGGCGCGCAAGGGGCCATGAAGGCCGTCAACGAATTCCTGCGCGTGTCCTGAGGCGCAACAATACTTGCCCCGCGCCGGACGCCGAAAAGCCCCCGGCCTGGCGGAGCGGGTCAAACTACTTCATGAGCAACATCTGCCGGGCGCGCTTGATGGAGCGGTTCAACTGCCGCTGATAATGCGCCGGCAGGCCGGTGTATTTGCGGGGCAGGATGCGCCCTTGATCGGTCACAAACTGCTTGAGCAGCGTCACGTTCTTGAAGTCCAACGCGTCGAATGTAAAGTCGATTTTCGGTTTGGGCCTTGGGGTGCGGACTTCCATTGTCCCGCCCTTGCCGCGACTGCCGCGGCCGGCTGGTTTTTCGGGGTGTGTCTTCCGTGGCATAAGAACTATTTGATTTCACGATGCACCGTGCGGCGGCGCAGGGCGGGGTTGAATTTCTTGATCTCCAATTTCTCGGTCTTGGTCTTCTTGTTGCGCGTGGTCGTGTAGCGGGAAGGCGACTTGCCCTCCTTGCGCGCCTCGGTGCATTCGATGGTAATGATTTCGCGTGGCATGTTATTCCTTCTCTTTGGCGGGCTTCTCCTCGACTTCGTCTTCTTCCTCGGCTTCGACTCCTCCGGTGGTATCGACGCTGCCCAACTGGCCCAGCCGCCGCTGGCGCAAGGCGCCGTCCCGTTCCAACTGGCTCTGCGCTTCCACAGTAAAACGTGTCCATGGGATGGCGTCCAGGCGGGGCACAGGGATGGGTTTGCCGGTCAACTCGCAAATCCCGTAAGTGCCCTTCTCGATGCGTTTGAGAGCTTCTTCGATCTCGTAAATGGCGTCCTGGTCGGAGGAGAGCAGGCTCAGCGCGAAATCCCGGTCAAAATTGTCCGTGCCCGAATCCGCCATGTGCAGGCTGTAATTGCTCATTTCCTCGGCGGATTCCCTGGCCAGGCCGCTCATTTGGTGGACGAGGCGTTCGCGCAACTCCAGCAGATGGCGGTAATACTTGGCCCACTGCGGTTTGATTTTGGCCTTTCCGTTGAAAGTCTTCTGCTGGACGCCCTGGCCCAGGATGGATGCGGCCGTGGCGGTCCCGGCCGTTTTGGGGCGGGACGACGATGCGGCGGGCTTTTTCATTGGCTCGTTGTTATTGGTCACAATTTTTATTTTCAAGTCATACCATCTCGTTCGAGTGGCCTCCCCATTTTTTCGGGGTGGGGGACTGTAGCAGACAACTGGGAATATGCCACAACTTTTTTGAAATAAAAGCGCCACCCAATCAATCCCAGCACCCCATGCCGGGTCGTTTCCGCCAATTCATCCCGCCTTGAAAGGGTTGCCGGCCTGGCGCATACTCCAAATATGATTGAGGAATTCAAACGCGCGCAAGGTTCCAACGTCTAATCCGTATTGGATTGTGCAGGGCACGCGGGAAGCTGCGGCCCCGAAAGAATTTGGTCAGATAAGAAGCGAAAGACAGAACATGGATGCGACTATGAAGACGAACACTCTATCGTTAAAGAAGGCGGGCGGTGTCGCCTTGGCGGCTGCCCTTGCCGCCACCGCGTTGACGGGCTGTTACACACCGGAAGGACGGCCAGACAACACCGCCACAGGCGCCCTCGTCGGCGCGGCCTCCGGCGCCGCAATTGGCGCCGCGGCGGCGGGACGCCATGATGCCGGCGCAGGCGCGCTGATTGGCGCGGGCGCAGGCGCGCTTTTTGGCGCCTTGCTCGGCCATTCAGCCGATGAGGCCCAGGAGGCCCGCCTCCGCCAGCAATACCCGGACACTTACGCCCGCGCCGTGCAGGGCGTCCCACTTAGCGTGGCTGACATCAAGTCGATGAACAAGGCGGGCCTTAAGGATGAAACCATCATCGCTCAAATCAGCAATTCCCACACGGTGTTCCATTTGGACGCCAGGCAAATCATTGATTTGCATGACTCCGGCGTGTCCCAAACGGTGATTGATTTCATGATCAATACTCCCAGTATGGCCCCTGCGCCCTCTCCCGCCGTTGCCGTCAGCGATGCGCCGCCGCCTCCAACCGTGGAGCCGATTCCTGCCGTGCCGGGGCCGGGATATGTGTGGGTTAACGGCGAATGGCTTTGGAATGGCGGCTGGTATTGGTCAGCCGGCTATTGGGCTTTGCCCCCTTATCCCGGCGCCATCTGGGTCGGCGGCTATTGGGGCCGCGGACCGCGCGGCTGGGTGAGATATGGCGGCCACTGGCGTCGGTAGGGAGGCGCTCACCAGGGGCGCGCCCACCGGCAAGGGCGACGGAAGCGGCACGAATTCCTCGATCTGCCTCCACAATTCCGAGAAATCTTTGTTGACATCGCCGCTCAGGCAATCGGTCACCGCGCCAACGGCTCCGGGATGCTTGTCGGTGAGGGCGCGGAAGCTGAACTTGGGGTCGTAAAAGGCATAGACCAAGCGGCGCATGTTCTCGACCCCCTCCCGCAGGCATCGCGCGTATTCGGCAAAGCGTTCGGCGGAAAAATCACGCTCGACGATGGCTTTATGCGCCTCGTCCGCGGCCAGGACGCCGCTTTTGAGGGCCAGCATGACGCCGGAGGAAAAGACCGGGTCCAAAAAGGCGAAGGCATCCCCCGCCAGCAGCAGGCCGTCGCAGCCGCAATGCCGGGAATGGTGGGTGTATTCGCTGGTCAAATAATAGGGGCCGGCCTGCCGGCCCGCGGCCAGGTGCCGGCGTATCCACTCGTTCTGGCCCACTTCCCGCTGGAAGATCGCCTCGGACGCCTTGACCCCGCCGCGTGTCAAATACTTCCCATCCGCCACCACGCCGACGCTGATCCGGTCGTTGTGCTGCGGAATGTACCAGAACCAGCCCTTCTCCGGCACATAAGCCACCGTGGTCGCGCCGGCGTCGATGCCCTCGTCGCGCAGGGCGCCCTCGTAATAGGTCCACACGGCGACCTTGTTGAGGAAGGGGTCCTTCACGCGCCACTGGTTGCGAACGGCGCAATAAGCCTCCCTGCCCGAACAATCCAGGGTGATGGGCGCGTGAAATTCAAATTCCGTTCCGTCCGCGGAACGCGCGCGCGCTCCGGTCACGCGCGGGCCTTCCATGATCAGGCCGGTGACGGCCGTTTCCTCCCGGACCAGCGCGCCTTTTTCGCGGGCGTTGTCCAGCAGCATTTGATCGAATTCCGAGCGGAGCACCTGCCACGTTTGCGCCACGGTCTGCCGGTCGTAGCGGTTGAAAAAATAAAACGGCTGGCTGGCACGGCCCGACGGCGAGACAAATTGGACGCTGTATTTCTTGACAAAGGCCGAACGCCGCATCCGGTCGATCAGGCCCAGCCGGCGCAGCGGCTCAAAGGTGAACGGGAGCAAGGATTCGCCTATGTGGTAGCGGGGGAATTTCTCCCGCTCCAAAATGAGCGCGCGGTGGCCGTGTTCGGCCAGAAGCGCGGCGGCAGCGGAACCGGCGGGACCGGCGCCGATGATGAGGGCGTCGTAGTGATTTTCGTCTTTCATGTCAATCGGGCGGGAGGATTTCCACGATCTCCGCCAGGGAGCGTTCCCAGGCGTCCACCAGGGTGTTGCGGCGGCCGTAGAGAACGCGCGGGCCGGGCAGCTTGAGCGCGCGGCCGATAAAGTCGTCCGACGCCAAGCGCCAATACGCCGCCGGCCGGCTGGCAAAGGTCATGCCGAAGGCCGCCAGGATCCGGCCCAGCGGCTGCTCTTCCCGCAGTATCTCCAGGCGGGCGTCGATGGAAAAGAGGTCAAGACTCATCTTGATCGCGCCGAATTCCACCCGCCGCCCCCCGCGCTCCAGTGCCAGCGCCACCTCGCGAAAGTAGTCGCTCCCCACCGTGCGCCGCCCCAAAACCTCGACCCGGAGCTTGTCCCCGTAAAACCTCTCCAAGGTGGAAGTCATGTCGCTCTCGTGGACGAGCAGCGAACGGCAAGGCTCGGGGATTTGCGCCGGCGCAACCAGGCTGGCTTCCGGCAGGACCGCGCCGATGGCCGCGTAAAATTCCGACAGCGGATAGAGGCCGGACACGGGCGGGGGCGGAGAAAGGGTATGGCAAGTGGGATCGCGCATCTTCAGGCGTACCTCGCGTTCTTGTGTTCGGGAAGAAAGAACTCATGCAGCAGCCGGTCCACTTGCAGGAGACCGTCGCGGTTCAAGCGCACGACGCCGTCCTCGACCCCGCCGAAGCCCCAATCACCCAGCAGGCGCAATGGCTGGGCGAAACGCTGGCGGACATCCACTCCGAATTTCTCCAGGAAATAATCGCAGCGGGTCTGGCCCAGCTTGAGCTGGAGAATGAACTCGCGGATCAGCCGCTCGTCGGCGGTGGGTGTCAGCGCGCGGTGCATCGGCCATTGGCCCGCCTTGATGGCGTTGACGTATGGCTCGAAATCGTGGTGGTTCTGGTAATGCGTTCCCTGCAAATGGCCGAAGGAAGCGACGCCCAGGCTGACCAAGTCGGCCCCCGCCCACAGCCGGTCGCGGTAAAGAAAGCGGGTCTTTTCCTTATTTTTGACAGCGGTGTAGGCGCTGCCGACCGTGTAGCCGGCGCTCTCCAATTCCGCGAACGCCTCAGCCACCCAAGCCCGCTTGGTCTCCCAATCCGCCACCGGCGCGACGAGTTTGCCCGCCGCCTTCATTTCCTTGTAAATCGTCGTGTTGTACGGAATCTCCATCTGATATATCGTCACGCTGTCGGGGGACATCGCGATGACTTTGCGGACGCACTCGCGCCAGTTGGCCTCCGTCTCCTCGACCATGCCGGCAATGAGGTCGATGTTGATCTGGGGGAAAGCCAGCTCGCGGGCGTATTCGTAGGCGCGCGCGATTTCCTTGCTGTGATGGGCGCGCCCGTTGATTTCCAGGATGTGATCGTCAAAATTCTCCACCCCCAGGCTCAAACGCGTCACCCCCAGGTCCCGAATCGCTTTGAGTTTGTGGCTGGTCAGCGTCCCCGGCTCGCACTCGAATGTGACCTCCGCCGCCTCGTCCCACGGAATGAGCCTTTTCATCCCGTCCGTCAGCCGGCGGAGTTGATCGGCTGACAGATAGGAGGGCGTGCCCCCTCCAAAATAGACGAAATTGGCCTTGCGCCCGCCGATCATCGGCTGGCTGGCGTAGAGGGCCAGCTCCTGCAACGCGGCGTCAATGTAACCGCCGATGGCCGCCGAATCCTTGTCCGTATAAACCTTGAAATAACAAAAATGGCAGCGTTTGCGGCAGAAGGGAATGTGCAGATAGACACCCAGCGGCGTCCCGGCCGCCGGCGGACGTTGCAGCGCCGCCCGCGCCTCCGGCACGAATTCCGGCTTCCAAAACGAAAACGGCGGATAGTTCGACACGAAATAATTCCCCGCCGTTGTCTGCCTCTCGATGGGCGGGGCGGCAGGCGATAATGCTTCCGACGTGGTCATAGTACGCGCGCTGAATGGAAATGTTTCATAAACCGGTCATTCCACTTTCTGGCCAAAGCAATAGACGCTGCCGTCGTCCGATCCTATCACTATTTTTTCATCCGCGACGGCGGGGGAGCTGGCGACAGCCTGCCCAATTTCGTAGGACCAAAGTTCCTTGCCCTCTTCCAGCGAAACGACGTAGAGCGTTCCGTCATCGGACCCGAACACCACCTTCGAGCCGGCCACAACCGGCGAGCTTTCGATCCTCCCGCGCGTTGCGAATTTCCACAGGCTCTTCCCCGCGGCCCGATCCACGCAATGCAGCACCTTGTCCTGCCCACCAAAAACCACCCGCTCGGCCGTCACCGCCGCCGACGACATATAGGGGAAATCCAGGTCGTGGTAGCGCCACACCACCTTTCCATCGGCAAGATCGACACAAAGGAATTCGTTGTCGTAATGGCCGACATAAGCCCGATTCCCGTCCAGCGCGGCCGACGCGGCAATATAAGCGCCGGCGTCGATCTCCTTGATCTTGCTTCCCTTGTCGGCGGAGACGACATGCACAAGCGCGTCGCATCCGCCAAAGACGATCTGGCCATTGGCGACGGCGCAGCAACCGTTGATGTAATTGCCGGTCTCGAACGTCCAAACGGCCTGGCCGCTGGCCGCATCCAGGCAATGCAGTTTGAAATCGTAGCTGCCCACCACGATCCGCGCGGCCCCGTCCGCGGACGGGGCCAGATTGGCCGAGCCCATGATCTTGCCGTCGGTGACGCACTTCCACAATTGCCGTCCGCTGGCGGCGTCAATCCCATAAAAGGCCCCGTCCAGCGTCCCGGCGAAAACCGAGCCGCCAGCCAAAAGCGGCGGCGCCTCCACCGCCGAGCCGGCGCTGAACGCCCAGGCTTCGCGGCCCGACGAAAAATCCAGCGCATGCACCTTGCCGTCGTTGGAGCCGATGAAAACCCTGCCGCCGCCGATGACGGCCGAGGACTTGACAGGGCCGCCCGATTTGAAAGTCCACAGCAGCGCCAGTTTGGCGGGCAGGGCGCAGGGGGCGACGCCGGTCAGGGCGGGATTGCCGCGAAAAACAGGCCAGCCCGCCACAGTGGACGCCGCGGCGGCGAGACACAGGTGCGACGCCATTGCGCCCTGCAAAACAGCCACAACCCAAAGTCTGCGCATTCGTTGCATGAATCGATAATTTGGCCGCGGGCAACATCGCCCACCCCCGGCGCTTTGGCAACTGAAATAATACGTGTAAGTAGTAATCGGCGTTTTTGTCCAACGGCTCAGGAGCCGGGAAACAGAGCGCGGTAATACGTCGCTGCGGAATTTGTCGCGGGCAGGATCATTTGAAAAGAATTGCTGGAAAGCGTGTTGGTGCTTTCCGCCGTCCAGTGGATCAGGTCGGCCGATGATTGCAATATGAAACTGCGCCCAATTTCCCCGGTCACCGAGAATTGAAACTGGCCGCGGGCGCCCGGCGCTTCCGCCGCCAGACTGAGCACGGAACTGGGCGGCAGGACAAAGAGCGTCACGCTCTGGGCGGGAACGACCGTTTGCAACACGCCGCCCTGATAAGGCAGGTTGTTCAATTGGGCGATGACGTTGCTGGAGTTAAGTTGCCACACCTGCGCCGCGCCGTTGCCGATGAAGTTGGTCACGTTGATGACCAGCGGGGTCACGCCGGCCAGATATTTATTGACCACCATGAGAGTCATTGCCGCGTCGGCGGAACGCTGGGCCGCGAAGACGGCGACGTTGTCCGCGTCCGGGCCGCCCGCCAGCATGCTGATGTCGCCGAAGGCGTGGCCCCGGCTGTCGTAGTTGCGGTACATTTTCATCGCCAGGTACGTCGGCGTGCCGGAGGCGGGAGTCCCCCAGCGAGTTGCCAAATCCAATCCCTGGCTTCCAAAGATGCCAAGAACATCGGCTTGGGCGGTGGCGCCGTTCATGTATGCCTCGGCGCCCCAGTTGTATTCGGTGATGCCGATCTTAGTCCCCGGATAATACGTCGCCGCCCACTTGGACATCCGGGGAATGAGCATGATGACGCTGTCGATCCAGCTTGGATCGACATAGTTGGAATCCCAGAGCTGCCGGGTGGACTGGTTGCGCAGCAGTTCCGTCGCGGTATCGACCGCATCTCCGCCTACGCCGCCTTCCTGCGGATAGCAATGGAGGGTGAAATAATCCAAAAGCCGCTGGCCGTTGGTGGCATTGTACTGGCGGAGTTGGTTGAGCAGCCAGGGCATGTAATCCCAGCCGCCGTTGCTGCCGCGGTCGGGATATTGCGCGGGGTTGTAATTGTTGTTCTGCCCCGCCCATTGCTGGTCGTAGCCGCTATACAAATAGCCGAGCCATCCCCACTCTTCCGGTCCCGCCACCAGCGCGTTGGGGTCCATGCTCTTGACCATTGAGGCGTAGGCCACGATGTCCCCAAAGATCTCCCGCATGGTTGGTCCCACCGGATGGATGTCCTGGTGGGTTGAGGACCAGAGACTGTGTTCGTTATCCATGATGTAGTAGGTGACACCGCCATTGGTCGATACGCCCCAAGTGTTGGTCAAATGCCCCACGTAGCCCATCTGAAAATTAGTATCGACGCTCGTGTGGGCATCGGTCTTGTCGTTCCATGTGATCAAGACGCCGTCACTGGCGAGCTTCCCATCGCCGGCATTTGGAAAGTAGGGATCATAACCGGTCTGCGCGCCGTATTTGGCAATGGAGTAACTGGGTAGAATCGTCCGGCCCGGACCCACGATCGGCGCCCAGCCAATCATCGGGATCGTAATCAGGGGCTGCGCGCCGCCCATCTTCGAGTTGGCCACCACCGAATCCGCCGACTCGCCCGGTGTGGCGGAGCTGTCGGGATAGCTCTCAAAATACCAGTCGGAGCCTTTGCCGTGGGCGTTGATCTCCCAATTATAGGTTGATTCCTCGTTGCCGCCCGACCGGTTCATGGTGAATCCCAAGTCCGCCAATTGATTGGAGGCGGCAAAGGCCGTGCCGTAGATCAAGGGGCTGATCGGGTTCCGATTGGCCGCGGCATCGACGCCGATAAAATTGGTTGGATTGGGACCGGGCGGCGGTGGCGGCGGTCCGCCAATCAGCACGATGTCAGCCGCGTAATAGGTGGGAATCGTGTTGCCGGTATTGTTCTGGATCCAAAAGCCGTCTAAATCCGGCTCATCCGCCACGCCCAGAGACGCAAGTGAGACCGTGAACTGCTGCCACATGTTCGGCGCTAAAGGCCCCACGGTCACGATGTCCCCTTGCCCTGCCGAACTGAGGGTGGCATCGACGGTCAAGACCTGTCCGCCCATCGGTCCGCCATTGAGCGAAAAAACGAGGTTTGTGAACAGGCTTGAATCAATTTCCGCCGTCCCGCTGACATTGAGAAAAAGCGCACCCCAAGCATCTGAGGTGACACTGATGGAATCGGAGTCGCCCGGCGGCACGGGGTTTGCGCAGGCGAAATTGATGGCAGAACTCCAACTCCAGTTCGCCCACCCATTTTGCAAGGCGTTGGAATAAATGAGCATGTTGGTTTGCGCCCGGGCGCTTGAAAGCGCCGCCAGTGCCGCCAGGAAAGCGCCCGCGGCGAAAAATCGATGCCTCCTCTTCATTTCAGCAACTCTCAGCAAGTTGTGCCAACGTAACTCCCAACACCGCGATGAGCAAGCGAAAGTGTAATCAGCGAGTGGACCAAACGAGTCGAGGCGGCATTCCTCGACCGCGCGCGTCTGGCGGCTTTCTGGCAGCCTTAATGCTGAAAAAAAGGCCGGTCCGGGCTTGACGGCAATATCGTCGCGTGGTAAGTTTTTCTGATGGAGGAGATTCGGTTTTGTATTCCTGTCGTGCTATTCCTTGTCCTGGCGTCGCCCGGGGCGCTGCGCGCGCAAAGCGGCGCGACGTTCGATTTCAACGACGGCCTGGTTCCCGGCGGCACGGCGATTCCCAACACGCCCGATGGCGCCAATCTGCCCAATCCCGGTCTGGGCGTGGCGGATTCCGGAGGCTTTACGAACAGCGATTGCCTGGTATTGACAGTCCCGGGCGTCGGCCAGACTTACGGGCAATGGCTGATTACCAACGACCTGTCGGGCGCCTCGGCCATAACCAATTTCACCGCTTCCTTCCAGCTCTTTCTGGGCAATGGATCGGGTGGTAATGCCGATGTGCTCAATTCGGGCGGCAACGGTTTTGTGTTTCACGTCGGCCCGACGCCGCCGGCGCAATTCACCGGCAGCGACTCGACCTGGGGAAACGGCCTCGATGTGAACTTCCGCACCAGCTTCAGCGGCGTCAACTCAACCGGCATCAACGTTGCCTACAACGCGGTGAGCGGAATCTTCCACCCTGGCGGAGGCGCCATCATCGCCAGAGCTTCCTATCTCGGCTTCTTCCAAATCCTCGGCCTGGCGGACAGCTTCTCGGAGGCCGTCCTTGTAAGCCTGACGTTGACTAATGGCGCGTTGAGCGTGACGTGCGGCAACGATCTGCTTGGCCCATTGGTGGTCTATAACAACCTGCCGATCCCCGATTTTGTGCCGATCAGTCCCGCGCAGATCGCCTTCACGGCAACCGACGGGCCGGTCGCGCATGAGGATTGCTGGATCGATAACGTCGATCTGACCGTCAATGGCGTCCATCTCGCCCCTGTGCATGGGACAGGACCGCCGCAGATCGTGCAGCAGCCAGGCAATGTGACGGCAAGTGAAACGGGCAGTGCCACCTTCGCTGCGGCAGTGACGGGTCCGCCGCCTTATTCTTATCAGTGGTTCAGCAACGGCGTGCCGATAGCGGGAGCAACCTCGGCCAGTTGGGCCAATCCGCAGATGATGAACGTCGATTACATGAATTTGGGCGCGACCACGATCAGTTGGAGCACTCCGCCGGTCACCTCCGCGATGAACGGCGCGCTCTATTCCGTGGCTGTGAGCAACGCCTATGGCGGGGTCATCAGCGCCGGAGCGACTTTAACCGTGCCAGGGCCGTACTTCAGCCCGCCAGCGCTCTCGAACGGCTCTGGCGACCCATCGCTGTCGTTGGCGCTCAACAACTGGGCCGGCGGCACTCTCTATGGGGCGACCAATCTCGCCGGGCCGTGGTGGGAGGTTGTTTCCAGCGCGACCAACGGCCAGTTCACTCTGCCAATCTCGCCGTCCACGGCTCAATGCTTCTACCGGGCCGCGGGGACAAATCTTTACTATGTGACAAATTATACGCGCTTTTATTCACCAGCCAGTTTCTGGAACACGCCTATCGGGGCCAATCCGCCTATCGATTCCAATTCAGCCGCAATGGTTCAGGCTTCGCTGGTAAACTACGCGTCACAAGCGGCATTCATCAATGTCTCCTACGGGGTGGCGCTGGCGTTTGCCTCCGCGACGAACATAATCTATACGCTCACTTCCACCATCTATGCCAGCCCCTCGTGTGCTCCGGGCGGACCCGGCGTTCAGTTCCCGATCCCTGCTGGAACACAAGCCGCCACCGGCAATGATGGCCATCTCGTCGTCGTCTATCAAGCCCTGGACGGGAGTCCGTACGCGGGGAAGGAATTGGACTTATGGCAAGCCCATTATGACTCCACGAACGACACATGGTCGGCATCGACGGTCGTGGTAAACGATTTGTTTGGCTGGGGGGCGACTTGCCCCCAAGGTGGGCAATGTATTGGCGCCGATGCGGCCGGATTTGCGCTTCTGGGCGGAGCCATCAGACCCGAAGAAATCGCACAGGGCCATATTGATCATGCGCTGGCGCTGGCCACGCCCTATAACCTGAGCAGGTATATCGCGTGTCCGGCCACTGCCACTGACGGCGCCAAACCAGCGCCGGCTCTGCCCGAAGGGGCGCGAATACAATTGGACCCCGCTTTCAACGTGGACGCCCAAAGCTGGCCGCGGTGGGTGAAAATCATCGCCCACGCGCTTCAGACCTACGGCGCCTTCAACCGCGACACAGCCGGGGTTCTTTCCATCTACGCCGTGACCGACCAAAATGCCGGCGTGCCAGCCTGGAAATCGGTTGGAGCGCCGGAGCAACAGAGCTACCTGTTGAGCCTGTTACCCTGGGCAAGCATGAGGGTGATACAGCTAACTTCGTGCAACTGAAACCAAGGTCTTGATCGAAGCGGCAATGTAGCACTGTTCGTGGGCCTTGTGATGAAGGGCCTGGACCTCCGTCGGCGCGGGCTGTTTTGAGCCGCCAAAGGCGATCTTCGGATGCAATGTAATCGCGCTCACCCACGGCACGCCTTGCTCGTTCTTGCCCATCATGCCCACCGCCTCGTCTTCGTAGGAGTCCACCTGGAACTGTGCCTTGCCGGCCAGATAAACAAACGTGAGCATGTGGCAACTCGAAACCGCCGCGACAAACGCTTCTTCAGGGTCCACGTTGGCGGGATTGACCAAAGGAGGCGGCACGACCGACGGCGACGCCGAGGCGGGCACGACCACTCCGCCGTCAAACGTCCAAGTGTGATCGCGCGAATAGCGGCCCTTGAGAAAATCGCCTCCGCCGCATTTCCATCGAATAAAGGCTCTGTATTCTGACATCCGCAAAGGGCATACCCGATTCAGACCGGGGCAGTCAAGGCGCCGTTTCGCGCGCCCTCCCCGCTCGTCTTTCACTTTTACTTCCAAGCGCCGAGTTGCACGTTGGGGTTGCGCCGATTTGACGGACGGAGAATCGGCGCAACCCCAATTTGCCTTCGTTGTTTACGCCATTTCCGCAAAACGCCCACGGCGACTGGCGCTACTGAGAGAGGACAACAATAGAACCTTGCACGAACACGCTGCTCCCTTCACTCCCCACGAGGAATCTCACCCTCGCCGTTGCGATTGGCTCGTTGCCGGCGGCGCTTAAAATCCAACGTCCTCTCCTTTGGGCTTTAAACTGATCAGATATGAAACCAAATCGTCCACCTCGGCGTCCTTGATAGTTCCCGACCAAGCCGGCATGTAAAGAGGAGGCGGCGGGCGTTTGGGATCGAGGGCCGGGATTTCGTGCTGGCCGAGGTTGATGCGCGCTTTCAATTGGACGACCGTGTAGCCGTCGGCGACGTGAAGCAGGCCGGGCACTTGCTCGGCGGTCTTTGAGTTGGGGTTGGGAATCCCGCCTTTGGCATCAGGTCCGTGACAGCCGGCACATCCATATTTGCGAAAAACTTCCTTGCCGCGTTCGACGGGGCTCATCAGGGAAGGAAGGCTCAGTGCCACGGCCTGTTCCCGCATGTGAATGAGAAAATCTGTTAGAGCGCGGGCCTCGGATTCCGTGAAACCAAACTTCGGCATGACGGAGCCGGGGGTGACGCTTTGCGGATCCCGGAAATGTTGAATCATCCATTCCGGAGCGCGACGGAGGCCGACGTCGTCCAGCGGGGGTCCAACTTTGCCGCCTTGTCCGTTGACGGAGTGGCAGCCGTAGCAGCCTCTGGATCGGAACAGGTGGAGTCCTTCTCGGGTGTTGGGAAGAACTTTCATTGAGGAGTAATAGCCGGACGCCGATTCGCCAGTCTGGCTGAGCATGAAGAGGACGATGGCCTCGAGGTTGGTCTCTGAGAGTTTTTGCGGCGGCATGATGGAGCCGGGGGTGGCGCTGGCGGGCGCGATGAAATGTTTCTTGAGCCATTCCGGCGAACGGCGCGCTCCAACTTTGTCCAATTCAGGGCCGATAATTCCACCGGTTCCGCCAAGTTTGTGGCAGCCGCGGCAGCCGCTGTTTTCGAAGACTTGCTCGCCCTGGGCCAATTCGGGAGCGGCGGGATTGTCAGCAGCTTCGTGGCATTGCCCGCAGGAGGCTTGAATGTATTGCATGGGCAGCATTGGCTCGTCCCAATGCGGCACGCTGCCGTGCGCGTCCACGGCGGTAGTGGCGCGGCCCTGGCCGCGATGGCAGATGGTGCAACCAAATCGCTCGAAGGGGTGTTGTTCGTGGAGGGGGTGATAGCTCAGAGGTTGAGGGTAGCCGCCGTAGCTCGGGTCTTCCACCGTCAGATGGCAGGTGGTGCAGCGATCCACCCGATGCAGGTCGGGCAGGACGGCTTGGCGAATCTCCACGGGAATGCGTTCAGCCAACATCTTCGCCTGGGGCGTGGGCGCACGGTGGATTTCCTCCTTGATGTATTTGCGCTGGTAATCTTTCCACTCCCGGTAATCGTCGCGGTAATAGCCGGCGATGACCAGCCCGCCAACCAGCAGGCCGAGCGCGGTAAACCAAGCGTAATATTTGGCGAGGGAAAAGTCCGTCACCTCAATGCCCCTCCGTCACGGCGGGTGGATTTTTCCACGGTTCCACCCATGACCAGTTGGGACCGCGGAAGAGGCTGCCGATAACCGTGAAAATCACGGCGATGGCAACGCAGACGGAGAAGATCGTGTTGGCTACGACGCGTTCGCGGGCAAACCAGCGGCCCACGCCGTGACGTTTGCGGTCAATGTAGGGCAGGAGCGCCAGAGCCGTCACCAGCAACCCCGGCACAACCACGCCGCCCCAGAAAGCCGAGTAACTGACCAATTCCTGCAGGCCGAGAAAATACCAGGGCGCCTTGGCTGGGTTGGGCGGATGCACGGCATTGGCGATTTCTTCCAGGGGCGCGTTCCAGAAAATAGCCAGGAACAACACCACCGCCGTGACCAGCAAAAACAGCAGCAGCTCGCGGAAAACCAGGTGCGGCCACGAGAACACCTCGTCTTCGGGATTCTTGCCGACTTGCGGCGTGGTGCCGCGCGCCAATTCCATCAGGCCGTAGCTCTTATTGGCTGGCAATTGGCCAAGCGGAATTTGCTCCACGACATCTCCCGGCTCATCAGGGCGGGAGAGTCCGCCGTCTTTGCGCACGCGAAAGAGGTGGACGGAGATCATGAGCACCGCGATGGCTGGCAGAACAATCACATGCAACGCGTAAAACCGGGTCAGTGAATCCTGCCCAACGATGTGGCCGCCGAGCATAAGGTATTTGAGTTTTTCACCAACGACGGGCGCATAGCCGGCGATGCTCGTGCCTACGGTGATGGCCCAGAAGGCCAGTTGGTCCCACGGCAGGAGATAGCCGGTAAAACTCAAGCCGAGGGTGACGAGGAGCAGGCCCACGCCGAGAACCCAGTTGAACTCGCGCGGATTTTTGTAAGCACCGGTGTAAAACACACGACACATGTGAAGCATGACGAACAACACCATCAAGTGCGCCGCCCATCGGTGCATATTGCGGATGACCAGCCCGGCTGAGACGACAAACTGCAAATCCTTCATGATGTCATACGCTTTGTCCGTGCTGGGCACGTAATAAAACATGAGGAGCACACCGGTGCCGCAGAGGATACAGAACAAGTAAAGCGAAATGAGTCCCAGCCCGAGAGAATACGAGGCGCGCAGAGCATGGCGATGGACTTTGGCCGGCTGGACATGGAGCAGGAAGCTGGAAACCATCGCCTGCGAACGCTCCAGATTGCTCTCCGGCAACCCCACGCGGAAGATTGAGCGGCCGACCCGCGTGCGAGTGAACCGCTGCCAGAGGCGTTTGGGCGCGGGAGCGTTCATATCACAAGGTATTTGTCGTCGGTCACCCGCCGGCCTTTGTCCACCAGCAGCCGGTTGTCCTTGCTGAGGGACACGGAAAACCAATCCAATGGGCGCGGAGCGGGGCCGCTTTTGACGACACCCTGGTCGTCAAACACGCTGCCATGGCACGGGCAATGAAAGCCTTGGCCGGCACGGTTGACGGTGCAGCCGAGATGCGTGCAGATCGCCGAAAGACAACGGAATGTATTCCCTTTGCGCACGATAAAAACACGCTCGTCATCCAGAAACGTCACCGCGCCATCCAGATAATCATCGGGCTTGCCGGCCTTGAATCGCTGGTCCGGCTCAAAGAGGACGTTGGGCACCAGAAACCGCACCGCGCCGGCCGCGGAGGCCGTCGCGGCGAAGATGGCCGCCAGCCAGCCGAACGCAAGCTGGAAAAAACCGCGTCGTGAAGTTACCTTGTCGGGAGCAGAATCGTTCATATCAGGCGGGAATGAGTTCGACACGTTCCATGGTGATGGCGCCAGTGGGGCAGCGAATGGCGCACAGGCCGCAACGGATGCACCGGGTTTCGTCTTTGATGATCGCACCCTCCTCGCCGCGCTCCGGCACGCGCCCGTAGCGGGCCAGGTAAGCGGCCTGTAATTTCGCGTCGCCCCGCAGGCTGGCAACATCGACCAGGCGCAGACAGTATTCGGGGCAGACATCGGCACATCCCCCGCAAAGGATACATGCATCCCCGTTAAACACCGGACCAACATGGCACTTGAGACAGCGATCCGCCTGCCGCCGGGCATCCGGTTCGGGGTAATCTCTCTCCACTTCGGCGATTCCAATCCGCCGATCAAGCGGCAGCGTTGGTGGCGGACGGCGGATGAACTTCTCGTAATCCGGCTTCATTCCATATTGGAGGGTGTCGTAGATCGTAACGCGCGCCTGGCGCGGCTCGGCGGGAACGGAGCCTGTAAGAAACTTCGCGATGGAAGCGGCTGCTTTCTTGCCCTCAGCGACCGCTGTAATGATGATCCGCGGCCCGAAAGCAACATCACCGCCGGCAAATACATCAGGCCGCGAAGTGGCCATCGTGGCCGCATCGGTTTGCAGCGTTCCACGCGGCGTGACCTTCAACTTGTCCTCGGGACGAATCCAGGAAAGGTCTGCCGACTGCCCGATGGCCAGAACTACCGTGTCGCAATGGACGGTCTCTTCGCTGCCTTCGATGAACTGGGGGTTGAAGCGGCGGTTTTCGTCGAACACGCGACTGGCCTTGACCAGTTCGATGCCAGTAACTTTGCCATCGCTGCCGAGAATGCGCCTGGGTCCGAAACGGGTGTGAAGCCGGATTCCTTCCTTTTCCGCCTCTTCGATTTCGTCGTGGGCGCCCGGAATTTCGTCCAGGCTCTCCAGGCAATACATGTGGACTTCAGGCACGCCTTTGCGGATGGCCTCACGGGCAACATCCAACGCCAGGCGGACTTCGTCAGGGGCTTCCGGCTGCCGCGCTGTCAACTGTTCCAAAGCGGATGCCGCCTGGTGGAGCGCCTCGCGTAATTCCGCCTCGCCCATCCCGGCAAATTTCTCTGCTTGACGGACCACTGACCGAGCCACGTCGAAAGCGACATTGCCGCCGCCGATGACGACGACCTTGCGGCCAAGAGTGACGCGGAAACCGAGGTTGACATTGAGCAGGAATTCGATGGCCCGGAGCACTCCATCCAATTGCACGCCTTCAATGCTCAGTTCACGGCTTTTATGCGCGCCGATCCCAAGGAAGACCGCTTCGTAGCCCTGCTTCTTGAGGTCGGAAAAGGCGAAGTCCTTGCCGAGGCGCGTGTTGAGGCGGACCTCCACCCCCAAAGCCTCGATGGCGGCGATTTCCGCCCTGATGATTTCGCGCGGCAACCGGTATTCGGGCACGCCGAGCATCAACATTCCCCCGGCCAGGTTTTGCGCCTCGAATACGGTCGGGGCAAACCCCATCAAAGCCAGTTCGTGTGCGCAGGACATTCCGGCGGGTCCTGCACCAATGATCGCGACCTTCCGTCCGCCGCCGATGCGTTCGCGTCGCGGGTCTCGCAGTTGGGGATAGACGCGGCCGAGATCGAAAGCGTCGGATTCCACACCGAATTTTTCACATACAAACCGTTTCAACGCGCGGATCGAGACCGGGGCATCCAGCGCGCCGCGGCGACATTTGGCCTCGCAGGGCGCAGCGCAAACGCGGCCGCAAATAGACGCGAAAGGGTTCGGAATTCGGGCAATGATGTAAGCGTCCTCGTAACGTTCCTCGGCGACAGCCTGGACGTAGCCACCGGAGTCCGTGCGCACCGGACAACCCTCACGGCACAAGACCTGCCGCGTGAAATAGTTCACGTCCGGCAATTCGACTGGATAGGTCGTGGGCATTTCGGTACGAACTCCAGATTATTTCGCGTCGTATTTGTCGTGGAGTTCCTTGATCTTGGACTCGTTGGTTGTTTTGTCTTCGGGTTTGGCCTTGGTGAGTTTATCGTCCACCATCGCCTTTTTGCGGATGCTGGAGTCATAGACTAGGAACTCATAGACTTTCTTGCCGTCGGCCGCGCTGATGTTGGAACCGGGCTTATACATCATGCGCTTAATGTAGCGGGACCATTCGTCTGGCAGCGCGTAATCCGAGTTGATCGGGCGGCTCAATTTGTGGCACTGTGAGCATTTATGGCTGAAGAGTTCGTAATACTCCTTGATGGCATCCGGGTATTTGGAAACATCAATCGTCGCCGGGCCTTTCTCGAATCGCTCCACTCGCGCCTTGGTTTCGGCATCCAGTTCCTGCGCGATGGCGCGGCCCAATCCCGCGCCCGTCGCGCCCAGGATGACCCCGCCCAGAAGGATGGTGGTAATTTGTCGCGTTATTTTCATACTTGGTATTGCTGTTGTTTAGAATCCGTAGGAAAGCTGCAGAATGAAGGAATTGGGAGGCAGTGCGGCCGGGCCGTGGCTCCTCAACCATTCGTAGTCAGCCTCGAAAAGTAGTGTGTTGGAAAAGTAATAGACCAGGCCCGCGGTGTAACGGTCTGTCTTCGTCCCCAGGGCGTCGTTGAGATAATCGTAGCGGCCCATCAACTCGAAGTTGTTGATGTAAGGCAGTTCGAGGCCCATGCCGGCCAGTTTGTATCCGCCTTGAACCCACCATCCGTTCGGTCGAATCGTTCCCAGGTCGTCCGATCCGACCCAGGTCTTGATATACTCGCCCTTCACCTCAATGTTCGGGCCGTAGTGGAGGGCTGCGTCAACTACACCGGCAGTCCAGCTTCTGTTGCCGGAGTCGCTCCATTGGCCGGACTGGCCGGACAGGCCAAGTTCAAAATCATAATGAGGCTTCCAGGGGATAAACCAGCCGACGCGGCCGCCCCCGCTGGGGTTGCCGTGCCAGTTGCCGTTGTTGCCCACATTGCCGTTCAAATCCAGCGCGCTGGCGGAGGCAATCGAGTTGGTGGCCCCCGAAGATGGGCCGTTGACAGCATAACCCGCAAAGGTAAGAGATTGTCCGGATGCGCCGATGGGCAAGGCGCCTCGCAACTCCACTCCCACGCCGGTGCCTGGCACAATAGAATCGCGCGCCAAGGGGTTGTCCGGGATTTTGTTAAGCCACCCCGCGCTTCGTTCGCTATAAGTGCCCAGAGGCAAAAGCAATTCCCCGGCTTCCAGGGTCATATAGTCGTTCAAAAGATAATCCAAGGTCGCAAAACTGAGATTTACGGTGGTGGTGTTGCCGGGAGACCGGTCGCTGATCATCGTTCCGTTATTGGCGAGTATGAAGTCAAATCCAGCCTCAAAGAGAACATCGTCGCTGGCGCGAAACAAGAAAATGGGCGCAAAATCGGCTTGGACAAACGAGCTATGCTGGCCGGCGGTTTTTCCAAATTGAGTTTCCGCGTCACCCACAATGGTGAAGTTATGCATCGGACCTTCAGACACATTGAGGGCCGGAGAGGCTGATTGCACTTTGGCCGCATTATCGGCGGTCTGCTGAGCGTTGGTGACGGCCACCTTGGTTTCTCCCAATTGCTGTTGCAGTTGTTGGATGATTTGTTGGTCCTGGGCATGGGTTTGCTCCAGTTTCTGGAGTTTCTCGTTCATCTGTTCAACGGTTTTTTTCAACGCGTTGAAGTCGTCGGCGCTGACTTGCGCTGATGCTGGTTGAGGCAACATTCCGATTAAACAGGCAGAAGCCAGAATTCCTAAGAGTCGTGATGGGATCTTCATGGATGGTGTCCTCTGTTGTTTAGTTTCCGCTGTCCTGCTGCAAATACTTGAGTATTTCCCTGGCCTGCGCCGCGGGAATGTTGGCCCGCACTCGCATGTGGGTCACAATGGACTTCCACTGCGCCGAGGTAAACTCGGTGGGATACCGCTCCGCATGGCACCGGTTGCAATTGATCTGATACAGCTCGGCGCCGGTGAGCTTTTTCTTCGCCACATTTTTGGCTGGTTTGACGGGTTCAACTTGAGCGGGCGGCGAGTTAGTGTCACCCGCGACAACAAAGGCGATGGGGGCCGCGAAAATTACCGAGGCGAGCAGTGCCAGAAAGATTCCCGAACGCCTGGCTGGCCTGAGCGAGTTAAGTCGATTCGTCGTTTTCATTGGGGTAAGTTTGTAGCAGGAAGACTGGGAGGCGGCTACTTGCCCATTGGCATTTACTGATTGCCTATTGCGCTGACGGGGATGAACCGAAACCTGCCAAAACTTGAAAAGTGCCTGTGGTGGAGCTACATCGGGACTGAGGAATGCAGGGTTGCCCGATATTCCGTGGGCGACATTCCAACGCGGCGTTTGAACACACTGTTGAAGCGCGGGATGGATCCGAAGCCGGCGGCAAAGACAACCTCGGAGATGCGCACGGATACATCCAACAGCAAGGTCTTGGCCTTTTCCACACGGGCGAGCGCGACGTATTCAGTCAGGGTCATTCCGGTGGACTTTTTGAACAACTTGCAGAAATGAAAACGGCTAATACTGACGTGTTGCGCCACCAGCGCCAGCGTGATCGGTTCCTCAACATGGGAAAGAACAAATTGCTTGGCGCTGGACACAGGCTTGGGCTCTTGGGCCGAGGCAGCAATTGCATGACGGCTGGCAAAGTCGGCCAGATACTGGGCGAACACGCTGAGCAGATGCACCATGGCCTGAAACCGGTCGGGCGTGATGACCAGGGTTTCGAAATAGGCTTTGCGGGTCTTCGTTTCCCAATCTGCGTTCTCCTCGCTCTTGAGCATCTTTAGAATCATCTGAAAATCGCGCTCGGTGGGAGGGCGGCGAAAGATCTGTCCGCTCATCAATGTAGCCATATGATGGCCGTTCACGATCACCGGCACGGCGACATCGGTCAGGCCCGCAAAGCAGGAGACTTGTTCTGGAATGAGCTTCTTGCCGGCGCCTCTTTCCGCGCGTTTTTCGGCATCCCAGCAGGCCCTGCAACCCACCGGAGTTTTGGTAACTTGGGAACAAAAGGGGTTTTCAAACTCGCCGAAGCTCAGGCGTCGGTTGGACTCGCAGGGAGGGATGACTTTGAGGGACATGCCCGTCACTTTGCGGAAAGCTGTCTCGTAATACTGGATTACGGGCAGGCGGGCCAAGTCATCGAAGGTTATTGGATTCACATTCTCCGCAGTTCAGCCTTATTCCGGCCAGCGGCCGTGTTCTGTCAGGTATTCCACCGCCGGCGTTTTGTTTTCGGCAAGGCAAAGCGCACCAGTTTGACCACGGGTTTGGAATCGCGCGTGATGAGGATTTCATCCTCCACCTGCAAGGCGGCTTCAGTTTCCGGCCAGCGCTGGCGCAAATCACGAATTGTGATCGTTTTCACAGCCCAAGTGTAACATGTTTAACCAATAGATCAACACGCCCATCCGCTTGATATTCCGATGAACAATTCGCTCCCGTTGTTATTCCCACCCATCTTCGTCAAGGGCTTTCCGCAAGGCCAGTTCCGTCTCGGAGGAAAGCGCGGCGGCGGGCTTCTTGGCGTCCGCCGCGTTCACCAGATTCCAGTAAACGGTGTACCGCTCGTGGTTGGCCCTATATAGCGGAACCAACGTGACTTCGCCCGGGGGACTCAGGTTCTTGGTCCGGAACACCAGCGGCGCGCCGGCTCCCTTGATCTTTTTCAGGATGGTTGTCGCGTCGCCAACGAACACGGGGACGGCCGGGTCGGGCACCCGGACCAAAGCCGTCTGGTTTCCCGCGTAGGTTTTGGGCATGCCGTTGGTGCCCAGTTCGCCGGCGAGAACAACCGGGCCATAGAGCACGGCCACGATGTTGCTGGTTCCCGGCAGCGGCTCCGTGTGCAACTTCATCGCCAACTGGATGTCCACGCGGTCTCCGTTTTGCCAGGTGCGGTTGACGGACACGTAGCCGCCGGGCTGGCCGGAAATCTTCTGGCTCCGGCCGTTGACGCGCACGGAAAGGTTTTCCGACCATTCCGGCCAGCGGATTTGCATTGCCAGCGACACCGGTTTGGCCGCCTTGATGTTCAGGCGCGTCGCGTCGCTTTCGGGGAATTTGGTCTCCTGCCGCACGCTGAGGCCTTTTTCCGGCCAGGACAATTCGGAAGGGATGAACAAGTTCACGAAGAGCGACTGGTCATTGTGAAAGTAGATTGTGTCCCCGTATTTCGCGTGGTTTTCCATCCCCGTTCCCACGCAGCACCAAAATGAATTCTCCGGCGTCGAGTACGTCTTGAAATGCCCCGGTTTGAGCGACATCAGATAAACGAACATGCCCTGATCCGGGTCCTGCGAGGCAAGGATGTGGTTGTAGAGCGCGCGCTCGTAAAAATCCATCGTCCGCGCGGAGGGGTCCCAGGAGAAAAGATGGCGCGTCAGCTTGAGCATGTTGTAGGTGTTGCAGGTTTCCGCCGTCTCGGCCGAGAGATGCCGGGCAAAATCGTTCGTTGGAAAGAAATGCTCGCGGTCGCTGTGGCCGCCGATGACATAGGAGCGATGCTCCGCGACGCGATCCCAGAAGAAACTCGCGATGTCTTTGGCACGCTTGTCCCCCGTCAATTCATATTGTCGCGCCGCGCCGATCATCTTGGGAATCTGCGTATTGGCGTGAAGTCCGTTCAGGCGGTCCTCGCCGGCGGCCAGCGGATCGAAAAGGGTCTTTTGGTTGAATGCCTCGGCGGTCTTGAGGTAATCGGCGTTGCCGGTAACACCGTAAAGGTTCGCGAGCACTTCATTCATGCCGCCATACTCGTTGCGCAGTGACGCCTGCATTTGCTCGTCGGAAAGACGGCCCACGCGGAAGTTCACCCAATTGGCCATGTTGGTCAGCACCTCCAGGGCCTGCGCATTGCCGCAAAGCTGGTTGGCATCCAGCAGGCCGGCCATGATCTTGTGGAGCGTGTACCAGGGCGCCCAAACCTGCCGCCCAGCCTCGACGCGGTCGATAAATGACTCCGGCCAGGCGGCGAGGAAACCGAAATGCGTCGCGTTCGATCCCAAGGCGGTCTGGCACTCCGCAAAACCCGCCACGATCTTGTCCACCCTTTCCTTGAATCGCGCGTCCCCCGTGCTGGCGTACATCAACGAGCAGGCGGAAAGGTAATGCCCCACGCTGTGGCCCCGCAATTCGCCGCTGGGCGCCTCCCAGCCGCCGTAGGGCCGCGCCTGGGTCGGCAGCTTGGCGTTGACCTTGAAGTTGTAAAGCAGGCGGTCGCAGTCCAGGCTTAACAGGTAAACCTCATCCCGCCCCATGGCATCCCGAAACGGGCCGTCCAGGAGGCGCACCTGCGAGAGCGGAAACGCCTCGGCGGAAAGCGCAATGGGATGGCTTGGCCCGCCACTGTCCGCAACCGTGGCCTGCGGTTGGGCGGCGGCTACGGTGACAATGAGCCAAATGGCGGATGCCGACAGTTTGATTTTCATGCGATGAAGCTAACAAGTCCGCCGACCGATTCCAACCATTTAGTTCACGGGGCGGCACTGACATACGAACCCGCGGATTCCGGCGGACCGCCGACGTATTTCGGGTAGTTTGGGTAGGAACAGAGCGGGAGGCTGCGCCCGCCGGCGGTGACCACCAGCGTCTTAGCCGGCGCCTGGTTCTGTTCGACCCACGCCATGATCAGCCCGTACTTGTCGAATTGACTGGGTATGGGTGTGGCGGGACGGGTTTCTCCGGAGCCGTTTGCTCCGTAGCTGGAGCCGGTTAAACCGTGGCCCGCCTGCGGGATGACGTAGAACCGGGCGAAGGCATCCACCGTTTCCCGCCCCATTTTGTCGATGACGGATTGAAAGTAGTCCAACTGCGCCCCCGGTGAGGCGAGCGTATCGCCGGTTCCGATGGTCGCGATCAATTTGCCTCCGCGCCGATAGAATTCCGAGAGGTCAGGCTTGGTGGCGTCGAGCCATTGGGAGATTTCGACGCGGCGATTGTTGAGGGGGCCGCCTTCGACGTAGTCAAGGGGATTGGCCTTAAGGTCCTGCATGAGGAATCCCGTAACGCCCAAAACCCCAAGGTGCGAGTGCATCGGAGCGTTTTCGGATGCTCCTTCCTGCCCGCGGTAACGGGCATCGGCGATCAGCCCGCTGCCCGCCGGGTCGATATTCGGAACCCACATGCCAAACGTCTTTACGTCGTTGGCCAGCGGCGTGGCGAAATGATAACGGCTGTACATGAACTTGAGAGTTTCGATCTGACCATCAGTGAGCTTGGCCGACGCGGAGGTGTCGCCTGCGTTGGTATCCACACCGTCGGGCGCGCGCAAAGCCGCCCAAGGATTGCGCTCCGGCGCACCCTCCGACATGTCAAAGAGCGCCCGCGCTGCCATGTAGTTGTTGATGATGCCGTCTTCGAGGCCGTCAAGCTTGTCCGCCTGACGCAGGAACTCCGCCCGAATTGCGTTGACCTTCGATCGGGTAACCCAGTTGGTTTTCGGCTTCTCCTGAATGCGAATCAACTCGGGCGCGAGCATCAAGGTCGAAAAGCCCAGAATCGGCACGTCCGCCACAATGCCGTCGTAGTCCGCCGGGTATCTTTGCGCGACCGTCAACGCCTCCCGGCCGCCTTGCGAGGCGCCAAAATAATACGTGAAACGCGGACGCTCCCCGTAAACGCGTTCCATGATGACCATGGCGGCGTCATGCGTCTTCTTCATCTGCATGTATCCCAGATTGCGGATGGCTTCCTCGTTGACCGCCCAGTCGGCGCCGACGGACGGACCGCCTGGCGGAGAACCCGCTCCACCCCTCGGCATACCCATGCCTGGGAAGCCGCCCATCTGATGGCCGGAGTCGCTGGCGAACGTCACGAAGCCTTTGGCGAGCAGGTCTTTTCGATTCACGTCGGGGATGGTTCCATTCATGCCGAAACCGCCAAGCTGCGCCGCCCGGCGCGACCACTTGCCGGGCAGGACCACGCGGAAATTAATGGGTTTGCCCCCTGGAGTTGCGGGCGCCATCGAACCGTCCACGACGGCATGACCCGCGCCCGCCGCTCCCGCCACCCAATGTGGCGCGGAGAGCTTCACGGCGCCGACCGGCTCTCCGATGGAAGAAGCCGGAATGGAATCGCCGACTCGCTCGGCAGTCACATCCTGTTCGGTGATGACTTTGTCAACTCCCGCCGGCGGGAGCTTGAGCGCCGGCGCCGGGATCGGGTCGGCGCCGAACAAAAAGCCTGGAATCGACAGGACCAGAATCAATGAGAGACGTTTGATGACGCGGATCGACAGCGTCCCACGACCTTGGCGTGAGTCGAAGGTGATTTTCATGGGCGCAGACTACAAGGGAACCCACGGCGCGTCAACACGAAGCGCCCGGATTTCCCGGGTGCATTTCACTGAAGTGAGGTTGCTCTCAAAAACCCGCGGCTTGCGGTCCTCTCACCGCTGCGGCTTGAGCGTGATGAGCACGACATCGTTTTCGCGGAGGTCGAACTGCTGCTCAAATTTCTCGTCATTGCCGATATTCACGGCGCGGACTTCCACGGGCGCGCCGTTGTTTGCAGATTTGATCTTTGCGACTTCTGCCTTGGTCAGTTGTGCCGGCGCGCCCAAGTCCCGGTAAGTCATGTAAGCGTCATTAACCCGGTAGCCGACCTTGTAAGTCTCGACGGTGTAATTGCCGGCGGGCAGATGGGATAAATCGAGCGTGACTTTGTTTTTGGGTTCCGCGGGCAAATCACGTTTGTAAAACTCCTGGTTGTGGACTTTCGGGCCGGGATGCGTGTTGGTGAAATCCCAAATCAACGCCTGCACGCCGCCGGCGCTGTCCGCGCAAATCCACGATGACGAATCGCTGCTTTTCAATTCCGTCGCGCCAAGCCGGTTCAAAAATTGATACGCGTAAAACGCCGGCTTGTTGATGTCCTGGTAATTGATCAGGCCGAATCCGCCGTGAAAAGCCTCCCAGCGCGGACCGGATTCCTCGAAGATGTCCGTGAACGTCCAGTAAGACATCGACTGCGCGGCGTCGCCGGATTTTTTGAGCTTGTCCAAAATGTAAGCCGCGCTGTGGTAGCTGTCGTGAACCGGATCGGCCGGCGTGTAGGACGCGCTCCATTCGGTGAAGTGNNGTGCCGGCGTCGCCATGTTCGTCCAGAAAGCCGCTTTCCACGCCATACGTGTGCGTGGAGATGAAATCCACCGGCGCGTGGTTCGTGTCGCAGAAATGAATGAACTCCGGCACCCATCCGCAGCCCGCCGTCGCAGGGCCGCCCACTTTGTAATCGGCGGAAACGCTCTTGATGGCGCGCGCCGTCGCGGCGTAGAGATCGAAATACTGTTGCTGCGTGCCGGCCCAAAAGCCGCCCAGGTTTGGCTCGTTCCAGACCTCGAAATACCATGTGCGCACCTCGGCGTCGCCATACCGCTCCTGGACGTGGAGGACGAAGGCGTGAATGAAGTCCGCCCATTTGTTCATGTCTTTGGGCGGAGTCACGTTGCCGCGCCACCAGAAAATGGTTTTGGAACCGCTGGCCAGCCCGCCCGGCATGAAGCCCAGTTCCACGAACGGCTTCATGCCAATGCTGTGAAGAAAATCGTAAAGCTCGTCTATGTATTGCCAGTTGTATTGTGGGTTTCCCTTGTTGACACGGTAAACGCCCATGTCGTCGCAGAACAGACCGTGCATGCGAATGTATTCAAAGCCGCATTCGCGGCGCGCGTAAGTGAGCTGCCGCTGCCAGTCGGCGCGCAAACCTTCGTTCGCGCGGCCGGCGCCGACGCAGAACTTGAACATGGCAGCGAGCGGACCGTTGGTTTGCTGCAAGTCAGCCGAGACAGCCCTGGCCGTTTCGTTGGTGGCGGCGCTGGACAAATCAACGGCGGCAAAGAACGCCGCGAGGCCGAGGGCAAGGCAAACAAATTTCCGTTTCATAGCAATTCTTTCTATTCTAAAAATCAGCTTACCGCCGCAGGCGGCCTGATCTCAAGTCTTTTAAGACTTGAATTCTCTTGAGCCAGGGCAAGAATCAATGAATATGAAATTCACCGCTCCAGTTCGAGCTCTTTCCGTCGGCGCGTGTGCCGCGCTGTTGGCGATGCAGCTTTGGGCCGCCGATGCGCCGCGGGAACACCTTTCCCTCGACGCGAACTGGAAATTCCATCTCGGCGACGACTGGCCCGGCGCGCTGCATCTGGACAAGGCTGGCGCGAGCAGCGGCCCCGCCTCGGACAAATCGTTCAGCGACGCGGCGTGGCGAGCCGTCACTTTGCCGCACGACTGGGCGATTGAACTGCCGTTCGATAGAAGCGCCGACATGAGCCACGGTTTCAAGGCGCTCGGCCCGGGCTTTATGACCAACAGCGTTGGCTGGTATCGCCGCACATTTGAGTTGCCCAAGGAGGACGAAGGCAAACGCATCTGGCTCACGTTCGACGGCGTGATGCGCGACGCGACGGTCTGGGTCAACGGCTGGCTGGTGAGGCGGCATGAGGGCGGCTATTATCCCTTCCGCGAGGACATCACGGACGTGGTGAAGTTCGGCGGCAGGAACCTCATTGCCGTTCGCGTGGACGCGAGCAAGTTCGAGGGCTGGTTTTACGAGGGCGCGGGCATCTACCGTCACGCCTGGCTGGACAAGACCGCGCCGGTCGCCATCGCCCCGGACGGGATTTTTATTTACTCGCAATTCGGCAACAATTTGGCGGAAGGCCCCGCCACAATTCAAATGCGGGCGACTTTGGCAAACAAGCAGGAGAACGCCAGCGTGGCCGAAGTCAACTGGAGTATTGTTGCGCCGGACGGAAAAAACATTGAGGAAGGTGGAGCGCGCCAAACATCTGAAGTTGGTCCCAACTCGGAAACGGAATACAGCCGCGAAATTGGAATTCGTTCTCCTATTCTCTGGTCGCCCGAAAATCCAATGCTTTACAAGCTCGTCACAACGGTTCAAGTGGGCGGCAAGATTGTTGACCGCGAGGAAACCGCGTTTGGCATCCGCACGGTCGGGTTCGACAAGGACAAGGGATTTCTGCTGAACGGCAAACACTACGAACTTTACGGCACTTGCAATCATCAGGACCACGCTGGCGTCGGCGCGGCCATCCCGGATGCGTTGCAGGAATTCCGCGTGAAGAGATTGAAGGAATTCGGCTGCAACGCCATCCGCACGTCGCACAATCCGCCCACGCCGGAGTTGCTGGATGCCTGCGACCGGCTGGGCATGTTGATCATGGACGAGAGCCGCCTGCTGGGCGGCGATTCGGAGAATCTCCGCAAGTGGGACGACCAAATCCGCCGCGACCGCAATCATCCGTGCGTCGCGATCTGGAGCGTGGCCAACGAGGAATTCACCGTTCAGGATTCACCGCAGGGCGCCAACGCCGCGCGCGCGATGCAGAACCACGTCAAGCGTCTTGACCCGACCCGCCCCGTGACCTACGCCGCGCCGGAAGGCGACAGTTTTTGGGGCATCAATGGCGTCATCGAAGTGCGCGGCTGGAATTATCATCCCGGCCCGGACATGGACACGTATCACGCCAAACATCCGAATCAGCCGAATGTCGGCACGGAGCAGTCCAGCGCCACGGGCACGCGTGGCATATACGAAAAAGATCCGGCGCGCGGCTATGTCGTTGCTTACGATGAGCCGCCGCATCAATGGGCGCAAAGCGCTGAAACCTGGTGGAGCTGGTTTGCCGACCGTCCGTGGCTCTCCGGGGGTTTCGTCTGGACCGGCTTTGATTATCGCGGCGAGCCGACGCCGTATTCGTGGCCGTGCATCAATTCGCACTTCGGCATCCTCGACACATGCGGTTTCCCAAAAGACAACTTCTATTATTACAAGGCGTGGTGGACGACGAACGTCGTGCTGCACCTGTTTCCGCATTGGAACTGGCCGGGCAAGGAAGGCCGGGAAATTCGAGTGGACGTCTTGAGCAACTGCAAACAGGCGGAACTTTTCTTAAACGGCGCGTCGCTCGGCAAGCAGGCGATGAAGCCCAATTCCAAACTGACGTGGAAGGTGAAATACGCGCCCGGCACGTTGAGCGCGAAAGGTCTTGACGCCGCGGACAACGTCATCGCCGAAACGAAAGTCGAGACGACCGGCGACGCCACGCAACTTCAACTCACTCCCGACCGCAACACGATCAACGCCGACGGCGAAGACGTGAGTGTGTTCACCGTTGCCGCGCTCGACGCGCAAAGCCGCGTGGCGCCGCTGGCCCAGAACAAGATCAATTTCGCCATTGAGGGCGCGGGGAAAATCATCGGGGTGGGCAATGGCGATCCAAGTTGTCACGAGCCGGACACCTATGTTCTGAACCCGCCCGTGCGCGGCATCGCCCTTAACGAGTGGCGCTGGCGGCTGGCAAAGGTTCCAGGCAACAGCAACGCCGTTCCGGAATACGCGAATGATTTTGATGATTCAACTTGGAACAACATCCAAGCCAAAACCGGCGGCGACGCTGGCGAATCGACGATCAAAACGGAGAACACCACAGCGATTTACCGCGCGCATCTCAAGCTGACGGAAGAAGATTTGAACGGTTCCGGCGTGCTGATTCGCTTCGCCGGCTGCGACGACGAAGGCTGGTATTTCGTGAACAACCAGTTCGTCGGCGAATCGCACGACTGGTCGGCTCAACCGGAGTTTGAAATCATGAAATTCCTCCACGCCGGCGACAACGTCATTGCCGTGGGGGTAAACAACGTCAGCGGCGATGGCGGTTTGAATCCCAACGTGAGCGTGAGCGTCATCGGCAAACAGATCCCTCCGCGGTGGTCGCGCAGCCTGTTCAACGGACTGGCGCAAGTCATCGTGCAATCCTCGCGCGACGCCGGCGAAATCAAGTTGACGGCGACGGCCGGCGGTCTCGCGCCGATGACGGCAGCGGTGCAAACACGACCGTGCGCGCCGCGTCCGTCCCTGCCATAAGTTGCTGATACAAACCAAAAAACACAACCTGTCCCGATTTGACATCAACATGACACTGAATCCATTGCTTCGCACCCTCCGTGTGGGGGCGTGCGCCGTTTTGTTCGTCACGCGGCTTTCGGCCGCCGATTCGCCGCGCGAACACCTTTCACTCGACGCGGGCTGGAAGTTCCATCTCGGTGACGAGTGGCCGGATGCGATGCACCTGGAAAACTCGGGCGCCGATTCCGGACCGGCGTCGGAACGGTTCGCCGACACCTACTGGCGCGCCGTCAACTTGCCGCACGATTGGGCGGTTGAACTGCCGTTCGACTGGGCCGCCGACGGCAGCCACGGTTTCAAAATGCTCGGCGGAAAGTATCCGACCAACAGCATCGCCTGGTATCGCCGCGCGTTTGAATTGCCACACGCAGACGAGGGCAAACGCATCTGGCTGGCATTCGACGGCGTGTTCCGCGACGCGACGGTCTGGATCAACGGCTGGCGCGTGAGCCATCACGAGGGCGGTTACTATCCGTTCCGCGAGGACATCACGGACGTGTTGCATTTCGGCGGCAAAAACACCGTCGCCGTGCGCGTGGATGCGACGAAAACCGAGGGCTGGTTTTACGANNGGCATCTACCGCCACGTCTGGCTGGACAAGACCGCGCCGGTGGCCATCGCGCCGGACGGAGTTTTTGTCTGTTCGCAATTTAAGAATAACGTTCCGTCGGACAAGGCGGAGATCCATGTCGAAGTCAGCGTGCTGAACACCCTCACCAACGCCGCCACGGCGGTTGTGAACTGCGAAATCATTTCTCCCGAAGGCGGGTCGCTGGCCGGCTTCAAATATTCGGAAGAGGTGCAACGCGAATCAACGGGAACGGCAAAACTGAAATCGGCAATTTCTTCGCCCGTGCTGTGGTCGCCGGAAATTCCCCAACTTTACAAACTCGTCACCTCCGTTTCTGTTGGCGGCAAAATCGTTGACCAAAAAGAAACCTTCTTCGGCGTTCGCACCGTGGCCTTTGACCCGACGAACGGCTTTTTGCTGAATGGCAAACACTACGAACTTTACGGCACCTGCAATCACCAGGACCACGCCGGCGTCGGCGCGGCCATCCCGGATGCGTTGCAGGAATTCCGCGTGAAAAAACTGAAGGAGTTTGGCTGCAACGCCATCCGCACCTCGCACAATCCGCCCACGCCGGAATTGCTGGACGCCTGCGACCGGCTCGGCATGTTGGTCCTGGACGAGAGCCGGTTGATGGGCAGCGATTCGGGGAACATGAAAAAGTGGGACGACCAAATCCGCCGCGACCGCAATCATCCGTGTGTCGCCATCTGGTGTGTCGCCAATGAGCAGTTCATGGTGCAAGACACGCCTCAGGCGGCCAACGTCGCGCGCGCCATGCAGGATTACGCCAAGCTGCTTGACCCTCTGCGTCCTGTCACCTACGCCGCGCCGGAGGACGACGTGTTCCGCGGCATCAATTCCGTCATCGAAGTGCGCGGCTGGAATTATCACTACGGTCCGAAAATGGACAAATATCACGCCGAGCATCCGAATCAGCCAAACGTCGGCACCGAACAGGCCAGCGTCGTCGGCACACGCGGCATTTACACCAACGACCGTCCGCACGGTTACGTCGCCGCTTACGACGTCGTCTGGCCGGGCTGGACCACGACGGCCGAAAGCTGGTGGAGTTTCTTCGCCGATCGTCCGTGGCTCTCCGGCGGCTTCGTCTGGACCGGTTTTGATTATCGCGGCGAGCCGACACCGTATTGGTGGCCGTGCGTCAACTCACATTTCGGCATTCTCGACACGTGCGGTTTTCCGAAGGATGCCTATTACTACTACAAATCGTGGTGGACGACGAACACCGTGCTGCACCTGTTGCCGCATTGGAACTGGCCGGGCAGGGAAGGCCAGGAAATTCTCGTCCAGGCCTTCAGCAATTGCAAACAAGTGGAGTTGTATTTGAACGGCGTGTCGTTGGGCAAACAGGCGATGCAGCTAAATTCGAAATTAAGCTGGCAGGTGAAATACGCGCCGGGAACTTTGAGCGCGAAAGGATTTGACGACGCCGGCAACGTCATCGCCGAAACAAAAGTCGAAACGACCGGCGACGCCACGCAAATTCAGCTCACGCCAGACGGCCGGACGATCAACGCCGACGGTGAGGACGTGGCGGTGTTCACTGTTGCCGCGTTCGACGCGCAAGGCCGTGTCGTGCCGGTGGCGCAGAACAAAATCAATTTCAGCATCGAAGGCCCGGGCAAAATCATCGGCGTGGGCAACGGCGACCCCAGTTGCCACGAGGCGGACACCATCGTTCCCAACGCGCCCGTGCGCGGCGTTGGCGTCAGCGACTGGCGCTGGCAGCTTGCAAAAATTCCGCATAACAGCGGCGTGGCGCCGGAATACGCGAATGATTTTGACGATTCAGCCTGGGACACCCTCAAAGCCAAACCCGACGGCGAGGCACGCGAATTGACGATCAAAACGGAGAACACCTCGGCGATTTACCGCGCGCATCTCAAGCTGACGGAAGAAGACTTGAACAATTCCGGCGTGCAAATTTGTTTCCCCGGCAGCGACGACGAAGGCTGGTATTTTGTGAACGACCACTATCTCGGCGAAACGCACGATTGGGAGGCCCGTGCGGAGTTTGATATCAAGAAATTCCTTCATGCTGGCGACAACGTCATTGCCGTCGGGGTAAACAACATTGGCGGCCAGGGCGGTTTGTATCCCAACGTGAGCGTGAACATCATCGGCAAACAGAGTCCTCCGCCGTGGTCGCGCAGCCTGTTCAACGGCCTGGCGCAAGTCATTGTGCAATCCACGCGCGACGCCGGCGAAATCAAGTTGACGGCGACGTCCGGCGGTCTTACGCTGGCGACAGCAGCGGTGCGAACCCAGCCGTCCGCGCCGCGTCCAGCCGTTCCGTGAGTTGAATCTGTAACAGATAACATATGGTGAAGCCTCTTGCCATCATATCCATTGTTTTCACACTCATCTTCGCCTCGTCCGCGCGCGCGGATGTATCGGACGCCGCCAATCTGGATCAGGAATGGCGATTATGGCTGGACCCAAAGGCGGCCTGGCAGAATGACGCCCTTTATCTTCCGGAAGAGGTGAACCTGACGAACCTGCCGGTGAATCCGCCGACAGGGGGATGGGCGGTGCTCGGCGATCAGACCGGCATCCGCGTGTCGTTGCCGGCGACCGTTGAAGAATACTATTTCAACAAGGCGCCTGCGCGCACGGCGCGTTCGACCAGCCCATCGGAGATCGTAGCGGTCGAAGGATACTATCAGGGCGTGTCGTGGTGGTATCGGCCGTTCACGCCGCCGGCGCTGCGACCCGGCGAGCGGCTGGTCTTCCATTTCCCCGCCGCGCGGCTGCGCAGCGAGGTTTATGTGAACGGCAGGCTGGTCGCTTACAACATCATTTCCGAGGCGCCGTTCACCGCGGATGCCACCGATGCGCTCAACCCCGGCGGTACGAACCTGCTGGCCGTGCGCATCACCAATCCGGGAGGCAGACTGGATTGGATGGATTTCCTGACGATGACCTGGGGAAAATACACGCTGCCGGCAACGCATGCCTTTGGCGGTCTGGCCGGGGGCGTGGAGATGCAAGTGCGCGCGCCGGTGAGCGTGGGCGATCTGGCGGTTTTCAACAAGCCCGACCCGCGGGCGGTTCACGTGCAGGCCGAAATCTCAGCCGCCGGCCAGACCTACGACGGGCCGGTCAACTTTTCCATAGCCCGCGGCGGCGACATTGTTTTTGAAGAAAGCAAAAGCGTCCATGTTCCGCCCGGCGGAACCATCACCACTTCCATTGATGCAACTGTCACCAACGCCCAGCTCTGGGACATCGGACAGCCGAATCTTTACCGCGCCTCCGCAACTCTGCCGACTGTCGCGCATTCGGATCGCAGCACGACCTTTGGCTTCCGCTGGCTGGAGACCAAGGGCCTCGGAACCGACGCGAAGCTTTATTTGAACGGCCGCCGGATTGTGCCGCGCTCCTCGATCTCATGGGGTTTCTGGGCTCCGAACGGCATATTCCCCGACGAGGCTGCGGCAGGGCGCGAGATTGCGGCGATGAAAGCCCTCGGTCTGGACTCTCTTCAAAACCACCGTCACATGCCCAAGGCTGTCGTGCTCGATGCTTTTGACCGGGCCGGGTTCCTGCGTTACTGCGAAGCCGGCGGCGGCGTGCTGACCTTCGAAACGGCGCAACAGGAGCCTCCCCAGACCAGCGTTCAGGTGGAAATGAACGGCAAAACAGTGGAGTTGGATTTCCTCAACCGCTACCAGCTCGACAAGGAGCTGGCCATGATCCAGGCCTTCCGGTCCCACCCCTGCGTCAGTCTCTGGACCCTCCAGAACGAGACCAGCCCCGAGGTGAACAATCCCCGGATGCGCTACGCGCTCGAGAAGATGCGCCAGGCCGACCCCTCGCGCATGGTTCTCCTCAAATCCGGCGAGAACATCCTGAACCAGGTGTGGTCTCTTCCCTACAACGACGCCTGGATGAAAGATGACGGAACCGGGCGTTCGGGTTGGTGGGATCAACACACGGCGATGGATTCGCCGGGCGTGTGGACTGATGCGATGTATAAATCGCCCGGCGATTTCAAATACCACACCGACAACCAGAAGGAAATTGTCGCGTGGGGCGAGATGGCCACCGGCGCCTCGCCTGACGATCACGCCGCAGACGTCAACTGGTATAAGTCAAACCACCAGACAGGCTACGATCTGGCCGCCCACCAGGCGATCCTCGCGGCTTACGAAAAATTCCTGGACGGCCATCAATTCCGCCCGGCATTTCCCAGCGCCGAAACACTCTTCCTGCAGGCGGGAGCCAAGCATTACTTCTCCGCCGCGCATCTGCTGGAAAACGCCCGCATGTGCGACGCTGTCGATTACGTCGTCCTCTCCGGCTGGGAATCCACCACGATCGATAATCACAGCGGGCTTGTGGATGCGTTGCGCCAGCTCAAGGCAGACCCCGCGCTGATCCATCAGGCCGCGCAACCGGAAGTTCTGGTCGTCAGGCCGCGCCATTACGTGATTGCCAGGGGCGATACAGCCGTTGTCGATGTTCATCAGATCAATGAACAAAATCTGACCGGCTCCTGGCGGCTGACGGTGACGGCCTCGATGGCCGGTGGCGAGCCTCTGTTTCACGCGGATTACCCGGTTGAGCTGATCGGCGGCGAGACCTTCGGCCAACTGCTCAAAGAGAATATCCAATTCAAGATTGACCAGCCCGGTCTGGTCACGGTCCACGCCGCGTTAAGCTCCAAGGCCGGCGATCGGCCTGTGATCGAGCGGGACGAGCCGTTGCTCGTGATCGACACCCAGCCGGCGGCGCTCAAAGGCACGATCGCCTGCTGTGGCGATTCCGACGACCTGATCGATGCGGTCAAACGTCAATTCAACGCGGACGCGGTTCCCCTTGCGCCGGAGCTTGGAAAAGTTGCGACCATCCTCCTGGCGACACACGCCGGCGGCCCCGGAGGCTGGCAGTCAAGCTTTACCGACGATGCCGTTGCCAACACGGATGACCAGGAACTCTACAAGCATCAAATGTGGGGCCAGGCCGGACCAATCCATACCTGGCACGGCCTGACGCCTGGGAAAATCACCGTCAAGCTTTACATGGACGACGGCTACTTTGGCGCGACGGCCCAGCGGGTCTTTGATATAGCGATCAACGGCGTCACCGTTGCCAAAGATCTCGACATCTTCACAAAGGCGGGTGGAAAGAACCGCGCGCTCGTGGAAACGTTCGTGGTCGATGCGCCTGAGGGAACCATTCGTCTTTCCGTGCCGCGCGTCACGTCCGACAACGCGACGCTGGCCGCTGTGGAGTTGCGGGATTTGTCTGGCAAGACGGTGCGAGCGGCCTTCCGGGAGGAGCGTTACACCGATCCGGCCGGCAACGTGTGGACACCGATTACCCAGCAAGATGATGAATCCTGGAAACCGGATCTTGGTGCCGCAATCGAACGGGCGCGACGCGATGGCACGCGTGTCGTCTTGCTCACCAGCGGCGGCGGGGACGCTGAGCAAATGGCCGCCTTTCTGGCCGCGCAGGGACTCGTCACGTATTCCGGCCCCGTCGGCTCGTCAGGACCGTCATGGATGGGATTCTGGTTCTTCGGGCGCAAGCATGATCTGCTCGCCGGGCTGCCATCGGACTGTGTGTTGGACTGGCCTTATCAGATTACCAGCGGCAACGGCCTGATGCTTTCCGGCTCCGGCGTCGAGTCCATCGTCGGTTACGGCAAGAATCACGACCCAAACGTTGGAGTGGCCGCCGCCGTCGTCCAGTGTGGCCAGGGCAAAATCGTGCTGCTGGCGCTGCCCGGCCTCATGGATTCATTCGTAAGCGGCGCTTCCAGCAACTTTCAACCCGTCACCGCTAAACGCCTGATGTTCAATGCGCTCAACCCATAGCTCCGAGGCTGGGCCGGCTCAGCCGGTTCACTGTTTCGCCAATCAATGAAAATGTTATTTAAACTATGAAAATGTCATTCGCACAAAACGCCGCGGCCACAAAAACGTTTACGGCAGGTTTTCTCATGCTCCTGGCTTTGGCCCGCGGGCAAACGCTCGCGGACACCAGTGCTGCCGCGTCGGCGTCGATTCCGTACGCCACCGTGCAGGTCATTTCCAACGGCGATTCCGCCGCCGTCATCGCCGAAAAAGCCGCGAAGGTTCTGCCGCGCCCCAATCAAACGGACTGGATGCGGCTGGAGCGGACCTTCTTCCTCCACTTCGGAGTGAATACGTTCAATGGCGTCGAGTGGGGAAGCGGTCGCGAAGAGCCTTCGATTTTCAATCCCACGGAGCTGGACGCCAATCAATGGTTGAGCGCGATGAAGAATTTCGGGGGCAACATGATCGTGCTCGTTTGCAAGCACCACGATGGATTTTGCATGTGGCCCACCCGATACACGCCGCATTCGGTCGCCGCCAGCCCGTGGCGTGGCGGGAAGGGCAACGAGGTGCGGGAAGTGGCCGACGCCGCGCGCGCCCACGGCCTCAAGCTGGCCGTTTACCTTTCACCCGCCGACCTTTACCAGTTGAGGACAAACCCGAAAAACCCGGCGGGATATTATGGCAACGGCAGCAGCAATCTTCTCTCAACCATTCCCACCGATCCGGCCAGCTTCAAATCGAATCCCGCTTTGGGCCGCGCGACGGCGGCGGGTTTCACCAATTTCACTTACGTGGTTGACGACTACAATCGCTACTTCCTCAACCAGCTTTACGAGTTGCTGACCGAATACGGACCGATCGCCGAAGTCTGGTTCGACGGCGCCAACCCGGATCCCAGCGTCAGGGAGACTTACAACTACGCGGCCTGGTATGATTTGATCCGCCGTCTGCAACCTGGAGCGGTCATCATGGGCAAAGGGCCGGACGTGCGGTGGGTGGGCAATGAAGGCGGCGTTGGCCGCACCACCGAATGGAGTGTCATTCCTCTGCCGAGGCCGCCCGAGGCCTTCATCTGGCCGGACATGTCGGCGGGGGATCTCGGCAGCCGCGCCAAACTCAACCCGGGCTCGTATCTCTGGTGGTATCCGGCGGAAGTCAATGTCACCATTCTCGCCAACGGCCAATGGTTTTGGGCGGCCAGGAAACAACCCAGGAACGTTTTGCAGTTGGTGGATATTTATTACTCCTCCATCGGCCGCAACGGGAACCTCATCTTGAACCTCTCACCGGACACCCGCGGCTTGATCCCAGACGACCAAGTCCTGGCCTTGAGCCGGATGGCGCAGGCGGTCAATGACACTTTCGCCACCAACCTCGCCGCCGGCGGCAGGCTTGCCGCCGACAGTTCCAACGCTGCCAACGATCCATCGCTGGCATTGGACGGAAACCTCGACACTTGGTGGGAAGCCGCGCCGGGTCGCACCAACGGCACTGTGTCGTTGACTCTTCCAACAGCGATCACCTTTGATGTCGTCTCGTTGCAGGAAGCGGTGGATCATCGCGGTCAACGCATTGAGTCCTTTGCCATTGACGCTTGGAACGGGTCCGAATGGGTCGCGGCGGAGAAGATTCCCTCGGACGAACTCACGACCGTTGGGCACAGACGCCTCATACGGCTGAAAACGCCCGCCACCACCAGCCAGGTGCGCATCCGCATCACCGGTTCACGCCTGGAACCCACGCTGGCCGAAATCGGACTCTTCAAGCAATCCGTCTCCGCCTTGCCTCCCGCCATATCCGATCGTGATGCCAGCGGTTCAGTGACCCTCAGCAATGGCGGCGGCTGCAGAATGGTTTACACCGTGGATGGCAGCGCGCCGACGATCAACTCGGCGGTTTACAGTTCGCCGATCTCGATGCCGTCCAGAGGCACCGTGCAGGCGGCGTGCCTGTTGCCGGGCGGCCAGCTCGGCCTTCCGGCTTCCAAGTCTTTCGCCGGTCTGTTGCCGGTTGGCTGGAAGGTTGTCGGCGTGGACAGCCAGGAAACCGCCGGGGAAAACAACTCCGCATCCAACGCGATTGACAACAACTCGTCCACGTTCTGGCATACCCGCTGGAATGACGATTTGGCGTTGCCACATTACATCACCGTTGACATGGGCGCATCACACCGGATTGCCGGGTTTACCTATCTCCCCCGGCAGGACGGAAGCTCCAACGGGACCGTCGAACGCTACCGCTTTGAAACCAGCGCGGACGGAGTCAACTGGACAACCAATATCGCCTCCGGCACGTTCGCCAACATCCGAAACAACCCGTCGCTCCAGGAAGTCAACTTCACTCCCGTTGACGCTCGATTCTTTCGTTTCACCGCCTTGCGGGAAATCAACAGAAACGGCTGGACCAGCGCCGCTGAAATCTCCGTCTTGCCAGCCGGCGCGGGTGGCGAATAACGATCTGCATTTCTAACAATATGAGAAAGTTCAGAATTCAGAAACTCGTGTCGGGAACCGCCATTGCCGCCGTAACGGCCATGGGGATGATCTGCCATGCGGAGAATCCAATCATTCAAACGAAGTTCACAGCCGATCCGGCCCCGATGATGTCTGGTAACACGGTCTATCTCTACACCAGCCATGACGAGGACGATGCCAGGGGGTTCACCATGTATAACTGGATGTGTTATTCCACAACGGACATGGCCAATTGGACGGATCACGGCATTGTCGCAGGTGTCAAAGAACCCTATAAGACATTCAAGTGGGCGGATGGCAACAACGCATGGGCTCCGCAGTGCATTGAGCGAAAGGGGAAGTTTTACTTGTATGCACCCTTGCCGACCAAGGGGCGGATGGCAATCGGCGTGGCGGTTTCTGAGAGTCCCACCGGGCCATTTACTGATGCCATCGGACATCCTCTGATTTCCCGCGGCAACGGCGGCGATTACGACCCCACCATCTTCATTGATAATGATGGGCAGGCCTATCTCTATTGGGGCGGAAATGGTCCGTGTTACTATGTGAAATTGAATGAAGACATGGTCTCGGTTGATGGCGACATCCATGTGGCATCCATTGACTTCACGGGAACTCCACGCGAGGCGTCTTACACGGAAGGCCCGTGGTTATGGAGGGAGGAAAACCATTACTACCTGTGCTGGGCGTCCCGCTGCTGTCCTGAAGGCATCGGGTATGCCATGAGCGACAGCCCAACGGGACCTTGGAAGTGCATGGGGACAATCATGGATCCGAACTCCAAGTCCTCCGGGAACCATCCTGGAATACTTGATTACAAGGGGAACTCATACGTTTTTGGATTCAATTATGCCCTGCTCCGCCAGACGACAAATGCCCACTTTGAAAGGCGCTCGATCTGCGTGGACTTAATGACCTATAATCCCGATGGCACAATCCCAAAAGTTCCATGGTGGTCCCAAGCAGGCCCGCCTCAGATTGGCACTTTGAATCCGTATGTTCAAACTGAAGCGGCAACCATTTGCTGGTCAACAGGCGTCAAGACGGAACCCTGCAGTGAAGGTGGAATGGATGTGTGCCATATTGAAAACGGGGACTACATAAAGGTGAAGGGCGTTGATTTTGGTTCCGGCGCAAAATCCTTCGATGCCAGAGTCGCCTCGGCAACCAAGGGCGGGAAGATCGAGCTTCGCCTCGACAGCACCAACGGGACGCTGGTGGGAACCTGCAAAGTTCCGGGCACCGCCGGGTGGCAGACATGGGTGACCCAATCCTGCAAAGTCCGCGGCGCGGCCGGGGTGCATGATTTGTATTTGAAATTCACCGGCGACAGCGGCAGTCTGTTTGCATTCAATTGGTGGAAGTTCAAATCCCGCGCTGGCGAGGTACGGCAGTAGGCGGGTGATTTTCTGAATACGTTCCAAGAAGTGATCTGGCGGCCTTAAGTCCGCCGGCCCGTTTGCCGATATACCATGCAGAGGGCCGGGGATGTCAAGGACCCCGACCGCAAGAGTATTGTATCTTGGGAGCCTTTGTGCATCCAATGGGCCGCCGAAATGAGATTATTTAATTGCCTTGGGCGTGGTGGACGGATGGTGGGGCAGCGAGGCTGTATCCCATTGCTGGTCCTTGTCCAAGTGCTGCTCTCGGCTTCCGCCCTGGCTCTGGACCCGGACCGCAGCCTTACGCAGTACGCCTGCCGGACATGGGGCGTGCGGAGCGGTTTTCCGGGTGATGGCGTTAGCGCCATAACGCAGACCCGGGACGGATTCATTTGGATCGGCACCCGAAAAGGCCTGGTCCGTTTCGATGGGCTTGAATTCAAGCTCTTCCCGCTTCCCGCCATTCCGCAATTCCAGTTTTCGGGAATCTCGGCCCTCGCCTCCGCAGCGGATGGCGGCCTCTGGTTCGGCATCGAGAACGGCTCGCTGGGTTACTACCGGACCGGCCAGGGTTTCCGCGCGTTGACCAACGCTCCCTGGACGGGGCAGGGATTGAGCGTGTTTGCCCTAAGCGAAACCCGGGATGGAGCGCTTTGGGTGGGAAGCTCCAGCGGCGTATTTCGCCAGGGGAAGGACGGGGTCGTGGCGTCATTCCCTGAAGCGGTGGCTTGCATCTCCCTGCTGGAAGACTCGCGCCAGCGGGTCTGGCTGGGGACCGGCAGTAAAGGAGTGTATTGCTGGCAAGCGGGGAACCTCAACCCTGACCTGCACCTCGCACTCGATGCCGACATCGCCCGTTCGCTGGCGGAAGATCGGTCGGGCGGGCTTTGGGTCGCCACTCAGAACGATCTGCGGTGCTATGACTCCGCGCTGCAACCGCGGGCGGCCCCGTCAGTGGCCCCCTCACAATCGAAAGTGCTCTGCGACTCGCACGGGAGCGTTTGGGTGGGAGCCGGCAACAACCTCTACCGCTGGGCCGATGGCGCGCTTGCGTCCTTGTGCCAGACCAACGGCCTGCCCGATGACGAGGTGTCCGCGCTCTTTGAGGACCGGCAGGGAAACCTTTGGATCGGCGGACGGAACGGATTGAGCCTCTTGTCGGATGTGAAACTCCCGGTTTTCGGCCAGTATGAGGGGCTGCCAAAGGCGGGGTATGAGGGCGTCTGCGCCTCGGCCAAAGGCGGGTTGTGGGCGGCCACCAGCACGGGCGTCTGCCGTTTCAGCGGCAATACGGTCGTCAATTACTCGGCCGAATCGGGCATTACGAACACCTGGATAAAACGCGTGTTCGAGGCTCGCAACGGCGACCTCTATCTCATCAATGGCGAACCGGCAGTCCAGGTCTTGCGCGACGGAAAAGTCGTCGGGCGGTACACCCGCCAACGCGAATTGCCCGCGGGCCTGACTGAAGACCAGCAAGGGGTCCTCGTTTCGTTCGGGTCCGACTTGTTCAGAATCGAGGGCGACACCCTGAAGCCGTACAACTTCGGCACCAACACCACCCCGCCTTTTTGGTGGATCAACAATCTGGGGGTCATGCGCGACGGCACGCTCCTGGTGGCCAGCATCAACGGTGTATTTCGCATCCGGGACAAAACCTGGGAGCGGTTCGGCATGGAGAACGGGCTGGCGGGGAGCGAGGTGCTTTGGGTCTGCGAAGACGAACCGGGAGTCGTCTGGGCAGGGCTGGCCGGCGGCCTGGCGCGCATCCAAGGCTCGCGGGTGCAATGCTGGACCCGCGAAGATGGTTTGTTCGATAACCTGGTCCGCGCCGTCATTCCAGACGATTATGGCCGGCTGTGGATTCACTCCAGCCAGGGAATTTTCTCGGTCGGGAAGAGTAATCTGACGCAGGTGGCCGGGCACAAGGGGGATAAACTCCAGTGCACCGCTTACGACGGGCTGGACTCTGTCAAGACGACTGAAACGCGCGAAGTCGAGTACTCGGCTTGCAGAACCGCCGACGGTCGAATCTGGTTTCCCAGTCCGCAAGGGTTGATCATGGTTGACCCGACGCGTGTGTTCCCAAATACCAATGCGCCTCCAGCCCACATCGAAAGCGTAAAGATCAACCGCAGGGAGTGCGCCCTCTCGGGCCCGATTGTCAGCCCCCCCGGCAGCGGCGAACTGGAGGTCCAATACACTGCGCCCACCTTCGCTTCCCCCGAGAAGCAACAGTTTCGATACCAGTTGGAAGGCTATGAAACACAGTGGCGGGAGGTCGGCCTCCGCCGCTCGGCCTTCTACACCAACCTGCGGCCCGGCAAGTACCACTTCCTGGTCCAGGCCTGGGATCCCGAAACCCAATGCGGCGGAGCTACTGCCAGTTTTGACATGGAATTGCTCCCGTTCTTTTATCAGACGAATTGGTTCTACCTGCTCTGCGCCGCCGCGGCCATTCTGGCTTTGGCTGGGATTTATGCCTGGCGCGTCGGCTTCCTGAAACGAAAGCAGCAGGCCATGCAGGCCGCCCAGGACCGGTTGGAAACCGAGGTCCAGCATCGCACGGCGGAACTGCGGGAACGCACCCTCTCCCTGGAAAAGGAGATCGTGGAACGCAAGCGCATGCAACTGGAAGTCGAACGCGTTCATCGCAAACTCCTGGACGCCTCGCGCGCCGCGGGAATGGCCGAGGTGGCCACGGGCGTTTTGCACAACGTCGGCAACGCCCTCAATAGCGTCACCGTCTCCACCGCTCTGGTGACCGAGCGGACGCGGAACTTCCGCGTCGCCCTTGTCGGCAAGACAGCGGCGCTGCTCAAAGAGCACGAAGGCGATCTGGAACACTTTCTGACCTCCGACCCCAAAGGGCGGCAACTGCCGTCCTTTCTCACCGAACTGAGCGGGCACCTCGCTCGCGAACAGGCCGCCGCATTGGAGGAACTGCGCTCATTGCGGGAGCACGTCGAGCGCATCACGGAAATCGTCGCCATGCACCAATCCTACGCCTCACCCACCGGGGTGACCGCCGTCGAGAACATCGTGGAATTGCTGGAAGAGGCGCTGCGCATGCATGAGGCAACGCTGGCGGAACAGGGGGTGACGCTCTTACGGGAATTCGAGACATCCCTGCCCCCGATCGTAGTGGACCGCCACAAGGTGCTGCAAATCGTCCTTAACCTGCTCAGCAATGCCGGTCACGCCTGCGCTGATTCACGGCGCGACCACAGACAGGTGACCGTCCGCCTCGCCAGAACCGGGGAGCGAATCCAGATCTCTGTCGCCGATAACGGAATCGGCATTGCCCCGGAAGACTTGTCGCAGATTTTCCACCAAGGTATCACCACCCGGAAGAACGGGCACGGCTTCGGATTGCACAGCGGCGCGCTTGCGGCCAGGGAAATCGGCGGGGAACTGCGCGCGGAAAGCGCCGGACCCGGCCAGGGCGCGACCTTCATTCTCGAATTGCCAATCGAGGCGGGGAGATCGAATATGGGGCAGTCCTGATCTTAGCTGTGAAAGATTCTCCGCTACATCCACGGCGTTTCGCCGTCGTTTGCGCTTGGCGCATTGCCGCGTTTGCCGGTTTGACCTTCGGGGCGCTTGCGGCCGATTTATCGCGCGAAGTGATTCCCCTGGACCATGATTGGCGTTTCCAACTCGGCGACGTTTCCAACGCGATCGCGCCGGACTATGACGACCACGAATGGCGGCGCGTCGATGTGCCGCATGATTATGTGGTCGAGGGCGTCTTTGATTCGACCAACCATTTCGTGTATCCGGGCATGGACGCCAGTTGGTATTATCTTCACGGCTTCCTCCCGGTGCAACCCGCCACCTATCGCAAAACGGTTTTCATTCCGGCCGGCGCGAAGGGCAAATGCCTGTCGCTGGAGTTCGACGGCGTGTTCAGCAACAGCCGCTACTGGCTCAACGGCCAGGACATCGGCAGTCAATACAGCGGCTACACCAGGTCGCGGTTCGACATCACAGACGCGGCGGCTTGCGGAAGCACGAACATTTTGACCGTGCGGGTGGACCCGCGTTACGACGGCTGGTGGTATGAGGGCGGCGGCATCTATCGTCACGTCAGGCTCGTGATGCTCGATCCGGTCCACGTCGCGCCAGACGGGGTCTTCGTCGCGCCGACGGTTGCCGATCCGGGCGACGGCATTCAAGCGGATGCGATGGTCATAGCGACCACTGAGGTAACCAACACCGGCGCCGTCGCTGTCTCAGCAACTGTCTTGAGTGAAATCCTCGACGCCCAAGGCCAACCGGTCGCAGCGCAATCAGCGGCCCTTGCGCTGCCCGCCACGGCGGGTTCACAAGCAACGCAGCAGATCCCATTGGCCAAGGCCCGCCTTTGGTCGCTGGAGAGCCCCTGCCTTTATCAGTTGCGCAGCACCATTACGGTGTCCGGCAAGGTGGTCGATCAACTGACGACGCGATTCGGGGTGCGGCAGATTCGTTTCGACGCCGACCACGGCTTCTTTCTGAATGGCAGGCACGTCAAACTCCAGGGCGTCAATATGCACCAGGACCACGCCGGGGTCGGGGTGGCGGTGCCGGACCGGCTTTTTGAATGGCGGCTCGAACGATTGAAGGAAATGGGCTGCAACGCCATCCGTACCTCTCACAATCCCGTCACCCCCTTCCTGCTGGATGCGTGTGACCGCATGGGTTTTCTGGTCATTGCCGAAAACCGTCATCTGGGCGATACCTATGCGGATCAAACACCGAAAAACACGCGCGCCGTCGAACACCGCGATCTTTCCAGCCTCGTCATGCGCGACCGCAATCATCCGAGCATCATTCTCTGGTCGCTCTGCAACGAGCAGTGGATTCAGGGTTCGACCGAGGCTGCGGCGATGGCGCGCGCAATGGAACAGCGGGTCCACGAACTCGATCCGACACGCCTGGTCACCGCGGCGATGAATGGCGGATTCAGCGACCCGGGAGGTTTTATCAGTGTGCTGGATGCGATTGGCATCAATTACCACCCGGACGTGTACGCAGCCGTTCACGCCCGGTGTCCCACGAACCCGGTTCTGGCCACCGAGATTGCCAGCGAGGTGGGCACGCGGGGTTTCTACGGAACCAACAGATGGGAGGTCTATCAGGGCGACCGGGAACGCGGGTACGTTTCGGCTTACAGCATCAATGCCGGGCCGGGAGGCCAGACGGTGGAAGATGCGTGGCCGCCCGTGGCGACCAACGAGTTCATGGCCGGCGGTTTTGTTTGGAGCGGTTTTGATTACAAGGGCGAGCCGCGGCCCTTCGGATGGCCGGTCNNCAAACCGGTGTTGCATTTACTCCCGCACTGGAACTGGCCGGGCCGGGAAGGCCAGGAAATCCCGGTGTGGGTTCACAGTAACTGCCAGGAAGTGGAGCTTTTTCTCAACGGGGTTTCCCAAGGCAGGCAAACGGTGCAACCGTTCCGGCATCTGGAATGGAAGGTCAAATACGCTCCCGGCAAACTCGCCGCCAAAGGCCTGCGCAACGGACAGCCCATCGAAGCCGTCCTGGAAACCACCGGCGCTCCCGCTCAAATACGCTTGATCCCCGACCGTTCCGCGCTTGCCGCGGACAACGCCGACCTCGCCGTCGTTGGTGTTGCGGTTCTTGACGCTCAAGGCCGTGTCGTCCCAGTCGCCGATAACAAGATCACTTTCACGGTGACCGGTCCGGCCAAACTGATCGGCGTGGGCAACGGCGACCCCAGCAGTCATGAACCCGACAAGTCCGCCATCCGTTCCGCCTTCAACGGCCTGGCTCAGGCCCTCGTGCAATCGACCTTTGAGCGCGGCAGGATCGCAATCAAAGCCGAATCCCCCGGACTGAACGCCGCCAGCGTCTCGATGGACAGCCGATGAGCCAATAACCGGTTACGGCTTGGGCGACTCTGACGCTGACTGCAAGTCGCGATCGAGCGCCGCGCCGTCGAACGGGATCACGATGACCTTGCTGCCGTGGCCGTCGTTTCCCTTGTCCTGCTCTTTTTCGACATCAATCACGGCCAGAGTCATGGCGGCAACATGCCCGTTTTCGACATACACCGAGGGTCTTTCGGCCTTGTTCCAGTGGTTCACCGTGCCGTCGGGGTAACGCACAATGGCTTCGCGCGGATCGTAGGCCACGCCGCGGTTGGTCCAGCCATGGATGCCGTCGCGGGAAGTGAGGTGATACGCTTGGCGGGTGGACCAGGAATTGACCACGATGTGGTAAAGGCCGCCGGAATACCAGATACACGGGTCTTCGAGGTTTGGTATCCCCTTGGGGAAAACCGAGTCGCCCTGCGCCTTGTAAGGCCCGAGGATTCCTTTATCGCTGATGAGAATTCTGCCGTCACGTTCAGTGATCTCGAAACTGCCATCCGGCCGCGCCATGATCCCGACGTTGGAGCCGTGCCACCTTGGTTCGCCCTCGACCGTAATCGTGCCGAGGTGCTCCCAAGGTCCGTCGAGCGATTTTGAAACATAGACCTCACAGGGGCGGGTTTCGCTGATGACAACGGCGTAGCGGCCGTCGGGCAGCGTAAGGGCGGTGACGTTGTGCCCCCGGCCGCCGGCCTCGTTTGGCCAGCAGAGGCCTTTATCCACGTACGGTCCAAAGAGGGAATCGGAAACCGCATGCACCGCCACTGAGCCGAACCAGCCGCCGTGACCTCTGGCCTGATTCCAACGGCTCGCAAACAGGTGGTACTTGCCATCGGGGGCTTTGATGATCTGGCCGTCCCAGTAGTTGTAATTCGTGATTTTCGTGTCTTCCAGGCCGTTGCGGACCTCGCGCGGCAGGACGTTGGTTGCGCCCCAGGCGTCACGAAGCAATTCGCCCTGCGGAGGCGTGGGTAGAAAATAGCTGATAAAAGACTTCGGCTGGGTCGCGGGACCTATGTCCGGAGACGTGGGAGCCGCGCCAGGCTGTTGAGCCAGGGTTGGGAAGCTCAAGAGCGCCGTCAGGACGGCGACAAGGCAAACCGACAGGAGGCTCTTCGGCCGCCCATGTCTGCCGGGTGCCGCGTGGGTGGGGAAGGTCTGGCTTTTGCTGGCGGTGAACATGGCGCGATGGTGGCAACGGCCAGATGGATTGTCAATGGCCAGCCTGAAATCAGAGACCTTTAAGCGGCGCGAGAACTATCGACAAGTTTGCCAAAGCGTGGCAGCATCGGTCCATGCTTTTCAACTTCATCGACAACGGGCGGATTCTTCGGGTTGGATGCTTGCTCTTGCTTTGCGCTTCCGCTTCGGCCGTCGCTGCCGACACGCGGATGTTCGAGGCGGAATCGGCCGAACCGGTCGGCGGAGTATCCAAGGTGTCCGATGCCGCGGCTTCAGGAGGTTATCTTGTCGGCTTGGCCACGCCCGGCCAAGGCGTCAAGTTCGACGGCCTGCCGGCTGCGGGCAAACTGGCGATTCGCTATGCCTCGGTGGAAGTGGGCACGATCAGCGTCGCGGTCAACGACCAGCCGGCCCGCAAAGTCAACGTTCATTCATCGGGGGCGCTGACCAATTCTTTTCTCAATGCAATCATTGAGCTGGCGATTCCCGCCAATGCCGCGCTGACCATCAGTCTGGCGACCAATGATGTCGCGGTGAACGTTGATCGGATCGTTGTTGGCGACGGAGATTTGGGGCTGCCACCCGACATTTGGAACCTGCCGCCCTTGCCGGTGGCCGACGGCCCTTATTCTGCCGACTGGAGAACGTTGAGCCGGATTTACACCGTGCCGGAATGGTGGCGCGACGCCAAATTCGGCGCTTGGGCGCATTGGGACCCGCAATCCATGCCCGAGGATGGCGACTGGTATGCGCGCGGCATGTATCAGGAGGGCAGCGGGCAATACCGATACCACACCAATCACTTCGGTCATCCGTCGGAATATGGTTACAAGGACATCGCTCACAATTGGGTGATTGACCGATGGAAGCCCGATGAGTTGATGGACCTGTATGTCGAAATGGGGGCGCGTTATTTCACGGCGATGGGCGATCATCACGACAATTTCGACTGCTTCGATTCGAAATATCAGCCGTGGAATTCGGTGAAAGTCGGTCCCAAGGTGGACATTATCGGCACTTGGGAAAAAGCCGCGCGCCAGCATGGAATGCGTTTTGGCATCGGCTTTCACGCCTCTCCACCCCGGACTTGGGGCCAATTCATGCCGGTGCGTTACACCAGCGACAAAAAGGGGCCGAAGCAGGGCGTGCCCTACGACGCGCTGCAAACAATTCTGGACGGAAAAGGAAAATGGTGGGAGGGCATGGACCCGGTGGACCTTTATGGACCCGTTCACAACAATAAGGACCCGCTTCATTCACCCTTCGCCAACCAATTCATGTGGCGGGTGGATGACGCGATTTCCAAATATCATCCCGACGTGATCTATTTTGACGAGGCTGCGGGCGACACCCTGCTGGATTTGGGCGTGAAGATGGGGCTGGGTTTTCTCGCTCCGCCGCTCGTCGCAAACTTCTACAACAAATCCCTCAAGTGGAACGATGGGAAAATGGATGTTGTGATCAACCTCAAGTGCATCGGCGGGCGTTACAACAGCTTCAAAAACAACCCCGAACTGATTCCCATCGTGGAACGCGCACTTGTCAAGAGCACTGAAGCCGACATTGAGCCGCAAATCATGGCCTATCCATTCCAGACCGAAACCACCATCGCCGACTGGCACTACAAAGCCGGGCAACGATACATGGACGCGAAAAAAATAGTCGGATTGTTGATGCAGAACGTTTCGCGCAACGGCGCGATGCTGCTGAACCTCACCCAGCACGGCCGCGGCGATCTTGATCCGCAGGTAACCCGGATCGCCAAGGACGTGGGCGCATGGCTGAAGGTCAACGGCGAAGCTGTCTATGCCTCGCGGCCGTTTGAAGTCTGTCAGGAAAATTCAAACTCAATTTGCTACACGCGCAACAACGGCAACGTTTTCGCCGCGCTAATGAACTGGACCAACGGCCCGGTCACGCTCAATGCTCTGCGCGCCGGCGGAGCAACGCTGGGAAAAGTTTCCAAAGTCGAAATGCTTGGCTCCACGCTCGCGCTGACGTTCGTTCAAGACGATCAAGGGCTGACGGTGACGCCTGCCGAACCGGCGGAGCCGCTGGCGGGAATCACCAACCAGCAACTGGCCGCGCGCTGCCGGGTTCTGCGCATTTCACATGACAAGGGCTGGATCAATGACGACGACCCGGGGGCGGTTGCTCCTGGATGGGTTCGCCGCTGCAACCTGGGCTCCGGCGACTTCAATGACGACCTAACCATCAGCGAAACACCGGGTGATGTCTGGAGTTCTTCGTTCACCGGCGGCAGCATCTCGGTCATCGCTCCAAAAGAAGCGGGAGCCGGAAAAATCGAGATTCAGATTGACGGCCAAAGCCGCGCGACCGCGGATTTATCCACCACGGGCGGGCGCCAGGCACAACAGGTGGTGTTTGAAGTGGCCGGTCTTTCAGCCGGCAAACATTCCATTAACATTGTCAATCGTGGCCCCGGCCCGGTGGCCGTGGATGCCCTAATCGCCCGGTAACCTGAGGGTTCCGAACGGTGAATCAACGGCCAAAATACCCATGCAAGCTCAATCCGGCTTTAAATTTAGAAGTCACCTGATCGTTCTCTTCCTGGCGGCTGCCAGTGGGACATTGCCGGCCCGTCTTCCACACTGGCGCAGGCAAACTGGCTGCAATACCAGCTTGCAGTCTCTGCCAGCGACGGTCCAAGCAATCCCAACTATGACAGCGGCCTGGTGCAGAACACCAGTTTGTTGACAACCCACATCTCTATTTCTCCCGATGCGCAGGATGATGCCTATGCCAATGCCAGCGTCAGCTATGGCGCGTTGCAGTTGAATGCCGGTAGCGCGGTGAACAACAGCCCTTCTGATGGCAGCGGCTACTTGACATCTTTTGGCCCCGGTGTCGGCGGTGGCTGGGACATCGCGTTTCAGGACACCTTGACGCTCACCTCGCCAACGTTGCCGGTCAATAGCCCGGTGCAAGTGCAAGTGGCCTGTGTTTATGCGGGTTCCACCTCTCCCGGTATAGGCATCAACCAATTTGACGGTGCTGGCGACAGCGCCTCGGTCGGCATTCAGGTGAGCACTTATGCGGGAAACAACACCGTCACCGGCCCGGTCGGTGGGACCTTGCAGACCAACACGCTTACCTATGTGTGCAACGCCTGGACCGGAAACGGGGGCAATGACGGGGTCGTCATCATGCCGTCCATCACCCTCAGCGGCGGAGTGTATGATGGTGATGGATTGTCCATGTCCTTCTCCGTCGCTGCCAGCGTTGCGTTGCAGACTTATGTGGATGTTCTGACGCCGGGCGTAAGTTACACCTCGGCCAGCGGCACAGTGTATCCCACGCTGCTTTCTGCCGCGCCGCCCACGCTCGGCATCCAACCCGCCACCAACGGCGTCACGCTGCTCTGGCCGGTGACCACCACCACTTACCGGCTCCAGCAAAATTCCGACTTCACCACCGCCAATTGGGTTTCCAACACCATTCCCATCAACGTGGTCAACGGCACGAACCAGGTGACGGTTTCGCCGGCGACGGGGAATCTGTTCTTCCGGTTGATCAATCCTTGAACTTCGAAAGTGATTTGTTACCAGTGGGAAGCTGAACGTGGCGGCTCAGTCGGATACGGATGAACTGGAATGGCTGCAACGTTAAAGCTCCAGAGTTTCCCGAAGGAAAGTTTACTTTCATTTATTGTGTACAGCACGCTTCGGACCCTTTTCATTTTGATCCGCCCAGCGGTTAGCACGCTGGCGCAGACTGTGGTTTAGTAGCGCAAGGCCGGCGCATGGGTCAGGCAGGCGAGAGGGTGGTTTTCGTGAACGTTGTGCCATCCCGCCGGCTGGCGGCGGGAATGGCCAAAAAGAGCCAGCCCGGTCAAGGTCAGTCAAGGTCAGTCAAGGTAAAATGGGGATCATGATCCCATTTCACGGAAAATTCCTGGAGGGATGTAAATGGCTGAATGGGAACTGGTTAATAGATAAGGCTGAACTTTGCGCCCAAAGTTTTTCACGCTTGGGCCATGTCAAAACGATCTCGAAGCGGCTCATCGAAGGCGGCGCCCTCGTTGGAGAAGGCGGGATTAGCCTTGTTTGGAAACGCGAATTCGGGTTAGCATGAGGGCCATGCGATGAAAGGCAAAACCGTCATTCTGGGAGTCACCGGTTCGATTGCGGCCCACAAAGCGGTCGATTTGGCCAGCCTGTTGGTCAAGAGCGGGTGCGAAGTCCACGTGGTGATGACTGCCAACGCGCAGCGGTTCGTCACTCCGCTCCCGTTCAAAACGCTCTCGCGTCATGCTGTGGTGACGGACCTTTTTCAGGTGGAAGATGGCTGGAAGCCGGCCCACGTTGAATTGGCGGACGCGGCGGACATGCTGCTGATCGCCCCGGCCACGGCGCAGACGCTGGCCCGGCTGGCGCACGGGTTGGCCGATGACGCGCTGGGATGCGTGGCGCTGGCGCTGAATCCCGCGGCAAAGTTGCTGCTGGCCCCTGCCATGAACGGGAAGATGTGGCTGCACCCGGCCACGCAAGCCAACGTGGCCATCCTCAAGAAGCGCGGAGCTGAATTCATCGGACCGCACAAGGGCCTTCTTTCCTGCGGTTATGAGGGCATCGGGCGGCTTTGGCCGGTGGAAGAAATCGCCCGGCTCGCAGTCTCCCGCCTCCGGTGAACGAATCCCCTAAATCCACGGCGGACGATACTGGCGCGCTTCGCAAGCTGACCCGGTTGCTGGCGGCTCCGATTGTGGAGCCAAGCCAGCGGGCGGCGCGCATCAAAACGGTGGAAAAGGACATCGTGCTGCCCTTGCGGGCGCTGACGATTGTGATCCTGGGTTACTTTTTTTTCTTTTCGAATTGGTTTAACGCGCCGGGCGCCACTCTGACCAACTCAAATTGGGCTTTGCAACACGCCCGGCTGCTCAAAGGAGGATTTATCGCGTACGCCGTCCTGAACACCGCCATGGGCGCCGCGCTGATTTGGACCCGGAGTTTTTCCCTGATGAGAATCCAATGGATGGTTTTCGGTGCGGGTATTCTGGACGCCATAATGATGGGAACCCTGACGGCGCTGACCAACGGGTTCGACACATTGCTGTATCTGGTTTTTCCGGTGTTGATTTTGCACAACGCGATGGCCATCCCCGTTGCTCTTCCCCAGCTTTTGGTGAATTTTGTTGTCGGCCTGGCTTTCATGTTTGGCGGGATGCTCGACCGCGCGGCGATCTGGACCCGGACCTCCGACGATCTGCGGGATGCGAACCCCTACGAACGGATGATCGTGCTGGTGGCGTGGGCGTTGTGCTGCTACGGCATCCAGATGCTCTTTGAGAAGCAAAAACAGGCGGAGGCCGAGGCGACGGAATTCGCGGTGCGGCAGGAGCGTTTGCGCACCGCCGGGCGTCTGGCGGCGGAGATCGCCCATCAAATCAAGAACCCGCTGGGCATCATCACCAACGCCGCCTTCTGCCTCCAGCGCGCCACGCGCGAAGGAGAGATGGCGGTGGACGAGCAAATCGACATCATCCGGGAGGAAGTGGAGCGGGCTGACCAAATCCTCACCGAGTTGATGGGTTACGCGCAATTGGCCGAAGGGACGGTGGAGCGCCTCAATGTGACAGAGGAATTGGATGGCGCCCTTCAGGAAGTCTTCCCTCCCGCCGCCGGGTACGACGTGCGGATTCAAAGGGACTACGCCGCGGCGCTGCCGGCGTTGATGATGCAGAAGCGGCACCTGTCGGGCGTGCTGGTCAACTTGTTGCAAAACGCGCGCGAAGCCATGCATGGCCACGGCCAGATCAAGGTGTCCGCCAGATTTTCCGGGCAGGATTCGGTCCGCATCCTCATCGAGGACGACGGCCCCGGGATTCCGCCGGACAAAATCGACAAGATATTCGAGGCGTACTTCACGACGCGCGCCAAAGGAACGGGCCTGGGCCTGGCAATCGTCAAACATAACACAGAAATGTACGGCGGGGCCGTTACGGTCCATTCGGAGCTTGGAAAAGGCACGCGCTTTGATATAGAATTCCCGGCGAGAATTATCATGAGGTTGTCGAAATGAACTGGCCCCTTCCTCCAGTCTTGGTGGTGGATGACGAGAAGAACATGCGTCTGTCGCTCAAATCCATCCTCGCCGGGGAGGGCTATGATCTGCGCCTGGTCGAATCGGCCGAGGAAGCGCTGGGGGCGCTGGAGAAGGAGGAGTTCCTTATGGTCATCACCGACGCGCGCCTGGGCGGCGGGATGAGCGGCTACCAGTTCCTGGCCCTGGCCTGCAAGAAATGGCCCAATACACCCTTCCTGATGATTACCGCCTACGCCACCCCCAAGCTGGCGGTCGAGGCGATCAAGGCCGGCGCCATCGATTACCTGGCCAAGCCCTTTGCCCCGGAAGAACTCCTCCACGCCGTCTCCCGCTGCGCGGAATTCCACCGATTGAAGCGCGACAACGCCTCCTTGCGCGCCTCGGTGGTCGAACCCTACCAGATCGACCAGATTATCGGGCAGGCGCCCAAGATGCACGAATTGCGGCAGTTGATCCGCAGCGTGGCGCCGACGGACGCGACGGTTCTGATATTGGGGGAAAGCGGGACGGGAAAGGAATTGATCGCCGGGGCGCTGCACAGCCTGAGCCAGCGCCGGCAAAACAATTACATCCGAATCAACTGCGCCGCCATCCCCGAGAACCTGCTCGAAAGCGAGCTTTTCGGCCATGAGAAGGGGTCGTTCACCGGGGCGGTCAAGCAAAAGTTGGGGCGGGTGGAGGAAGCCCACGGCGGCACGATCTTCCTGGACGAGATCGGCGACATGAGCCGGCCGTTGCAGGCGAAATTGCTGCGTTTTTTGGAGGACGGCTCGTTCACGCGAGTGGGGGGCAACGATGAATTGCACGTGGACGTGCGCCTGATTGCGGCGACCAACCGCGATATTATTCAGGCGATCAGCCAGAACAATTTTCGGGAGGACTTGTTCCACCGCCTCAACGTCGTTCAGTTCCGGCCCCCGCCGTTGCGCGAGCGCGGCAACGACATCATCGTGCTGGTGGAGAATTTCCTGCAACATTTCAACGCCACGATGAACAAACACGTCCGCGGCGTTTCGGCGGCCGCGCGGCAGAAGCTGCTCTCCTACCATTGGCCTGGCAACGTGCGCGAATTGCGCAACGCCATCGAACGGGCGGTGATCCTGGAAACCACCCCCGAAATCCAGCCTGCCAGCCTCCCGGATTTCCAGTTGGAGGGGCGCCTGCGCAAATCCGACGGCTTCGTGATCGCGGCCAACGAATCGCTTGACGTGCTCATGGCCGATTTCGAACGCCAGGTCATCAACACCACTCTCGAAAACAACCGGTTCAACATTTCCAAGACCGCCGAGCAGCTCAAGATCAGCCGGCACGCCCTGCGTTACCGCATGCAGCGCTTGAATATCACCGACGCTGAGGAAGAGCCTCCTTCCGCCCCCGGCAGAGAAGGCTGAGGCGGCGGCCCCCGCGCATGACCGCTCAGAGCCAATCCATCACGCGCAAGAGCGCCTCCAATCTCGCCCTGGCCTTCGTTCTCCTGCCCAAGGCCAAGCGCGATGCCATGTCCGCCCTTTACGCCTTTTGCCGCAAAGTCGATGATGTGGCGGACGAAGAAACGGCCCCGCTGGAAACGCGCCGCGCCAGCCTCCGCGCCTGGCGCGAGGACATCCGCCTGGCTGTCGCGGGGGGCGCTCCGGCATTCCCCGTCAACCGCGAGCTCCAGCCCGTCATCGCCCAATACCGGCTCCCGTTCGCGCACTTCGACGAATTGATCCGCGGCGTCGAGATGGACCTGGACATCAAACGCTACCAGACTTACGAGGAGCTTGAACAGTATTGCTATCGCGTCGCCTCGGTTGTCGGCCTGTTGAGCATTGAGATTTTCGGCTACCGCAACCCCTCCTGCCGCGCTTACGCCATCCACCTGGGCAAGGCGCTGCAATTGACCAACATCCTGCGGGACGTGCGCGCCGACGCGGGACGCGGTCGCATTTACCTGCCGCTGGCGGAATTGGAACGGCACAAAGTCGCGCCGGAGGAAATTCTGCGCTTCGAGTACTCCGACCGATTCGAACGGCTGGCGGCAGGCGCGGCGGCGGAGGCCAGGAAACACTATGTTCTGGCGCGGCAAACGCTCCCGGCGGAAGACCGGCGGGCGATGATCGCGGCGGAGTTGATGGGATCGGTTTATTGGCGGCTGTTGGGCCAGTTGGAACGGGAACGCTTCAATGTGTTCAGCGCGGCGCCCGTGCGGGTGAGTCGCGGCCGGAAGATCCTCCTCATCTTCCGCGCCTGGCTCCGGCTGGTTTCGGGCGTTGCTGCGCCCAGTTATGGTCCCGTGTGAGCTTGGTTGATCGATCCGAAGACGCATCGCGCGATCAAACGGCTGGCAAATCGCTTCCCGAAGGCGGTTTGGGAGCGCAAGAAGTGGTGACGTTTTAACAAGCAAGGTGTGGTGAAAGCCCTCCGGATGACGGAAGTACATGGTAGTATTTCTAATGAAATTGAATGCAATGCAGGTGTGAATAAGCAGCACTTAACAATCAACTATTTATGACTCTGGTGCTCGCCCTGGTTCTGGTTCCCTTGCTCGCCGGTCTGGTTCTGCTGTGCTTGCGGGCGGACCTGCCGCGCCGCCTGGTGGTCGTGGCGGTCACGGGGGCGGTTTGTGTGGGCTGCGTCGCGCTGGCCTGCCTGCCTGCCTTGAACCTGGGGGAGCTGCCCGTCAGCCGCCATGCCGTCAACCTGGGGATGATGGCAGTCGAGGCTGTCATGGGACTTTACATACTGTATGTGGGCGTGCGGGCGAGGCATTTCCTGATCGTCGCTCTCATGCTGGCCCAGGCCGGCCTGATGGGGTGGTTTGAATGGACGGCGGGACCCGAAGCCAGCCCCGCCCCGGCGCTCTTCGTGGACAAGTTTTCCATCGTCATGGCGCTCATCAACGGCATTGTGGGCGGCGGCATCTGTCTCTACGCCGTCGGTTACATGCGCGAATATCACACTGAGGCGCATCGGGATGTGCCGGACCGGCGGCCGATGTTTTTCGCGCTGCTCTTTGTGTTCATGGGAGCGATGTTCGGCCTGGTGTTTGCGGACGAATTGCCGTGGCTGTTTTTCTTCTGGGAAGTCACCACCTTATGCTCCTTCCTGCTCATCGGCTACACGCAAACGCCGGAGGCCCGGAAGAACGCGCTGCTGGCGCTGGTCATGAACCTGTCCGGCGGACTGGCGTTCGCGCTGGCCATTGTCTGGTTTTACCATAACACCCACCAGTTGGGGCTTCAGGCGCTGATCCATTCGGGACACGCCGCCGCGCTGCTGCCGGCTGCGCTGCTCTGTTTCGCCGGGATCACCAAGGCGGCCCAATGCCCCTTCTCAAGCTGGCTGCTGGGGGCGATGGTGGCGCCGACGCCGGTTTCGGCTTTGCTCCATTCGAGCACGATGGTCAAGGCGGGCGTTTACCTGGTCTTGCGCCTGGCGCCGGTGGTGACGGGAACATCGGTCGGGCTGATGGTGGCGCTGGTGGGCGGGGTGACGTTTTTGATCGGCTCACTGGCGGCGATAACGACGCCTGAGGCGAAGCGCGTGCTGGCGCATTCAACGATAGCCAACCTGGGGTTGGTGGTTCTTTGCGGCGGGATCGGGACCTACGAAGCGGTGTGGGCGGGGGTGTTGCTCATCATCTTCCACGCGGTTGCCAAGTGCCTGCTCTTCTTGTGCGTCGGGGTGGTCGAGCACAAATTGCACAGCCGCAACATCGAAGACATGTCCGGCCTTATTGTCTATATGCCGCACGTCGCGGTGATGATGCTCATAGGGATGGCCGGGATGTCGCTGGCGCCCTTTGGGATGCTCATCAGCAAATGGGCCGTGTTGCGGGCCGTGGTGGACGCCTACCCCATGCTTTCGGTCTTCATTGTCTTCGGAAGCGCCGCGACGCTGTTTTTCTGGGTGAAATGGATGGGCAAACTCGTTGAAGTGGTCGCGCCGCGCCAGCGGGTCATCAAGGAAATCTCGCTGGACGAATCGGTCGCCCTTTATGGCCTTTCGGTGGTGACGTTCCTGGCCTGCCTGTTTTTCCCGCTTTTTTCCAAGCTGTTCATCGAGCCGTACGTGGCCGGCGTTTACGGTCACACGGGGTCGCTGGGCCAGGGCAACATGCTCATCATGGTGATCATGATGGCGGTGGTGATGCTCTTTCCGTTGAGCTTCCTGAGCCGCGGCCGCGGCGTCAAGGTGGTGGACCCTTATCTGGGCGGCGCCAACATCCAGGGCAGCCCAGGCTTCACCGGCTCGGGCGGGGCGTCCGAAACCGTGACCTTGCATAATTACTACATGGGTGGCGTGCTCAACGAAGCGTGGCTCTCCCGTGTCGCCGTGGCCGGCGGCGCGCTGATGCTCGCGGCGATGCTCGTTTTCGCTTTTATATGAGTCCCTGGCTCCGATTAATCGTGTATCTGGTTGCGGCTCCGGTCGTCGGCGGTGTGCTGTCGGGCTGGGACCGCCGTGTTTCCGCGCGGATGCAGTCCCGGCGCGGGCCGCCGATCCTGCAGCCCTTTTACGACGTGCTCAAGCTGTGGCAGAAGCAGAACCTGGCGAATCACCCCTCGCAAAACTACTACGTGCTGTTTTTCTTCCTGCTGGTCGTGTTCACCGGGGCGCTGTTCTTCGCTGGCTCGGACTTGCTGCTGGTGATTTTCGCGCTCACCACCGCCTCCATTTTCTTTGTCTTGGGCGCCTACAAGGCCAGTTCGCCCTACAGTTTTATCGGCGCGGAACGGGAGCTGATTCAAATCATGGCCTACGAACCGATGGTGCTGCTGACGGCCATCGGGATGTACATGGTCACCAAGACATTCTATATCGGGGGCATAGCCAATCACGGCGGGCTGCTGGTGCTGGCGCTGCCGGGTGTGTTTCTGGGCTTTGTATTCGCGCTGGAGATCAAGTTTCGCAAATCGCCCTTTGACCTCTCCTCCTCCCACCACGCGCACCAGGAATTGGTGCGGGGGATCACGACCGAGTTTTCGGGCCGCACGCTGGCGCTCATTGAGGTGGCGCATTGGTACGAAACGGTCTTTCTGCTGGGCTGGGTTTATTTGTTTTTCGCATCGTCCCCCGTCTTGGGGGTGGTGATGGCGCTGGGTGTTTACGTGTTTGTGGTGCTGGTGGACAACGTGTTCGCGCGGCTCAAATGGCAGGCGGCGCTGGGCAGCGCCTGGGCGGTCACAGCCGTTCTGGGCTTCGGGAACATTGTCGTTCTCTCCTTGCAACGATAGGAACTTTACCATGCGCGGCCTTAAACAATCGCCCTGGATTCTCCACTACGACGCCTCAAGTTGCAACGGCTGCGACATTGAGACGCTCGCCTGCCTGACTCCCATTTTTGACGTCGAACGCCTCGGCGTCCTCAACACCGGCAATCCCAAACACGCCGACATCTTCCTGGTGACCGGCGCTGTCAATGAGCAGAGCAAGGCCGTCATCCAAAACCTCTACCGCCAGTTGCCGGAGCCGAAGGTGGTCGTTGCCGTGGGCGCTTGCGCCTCCAGCGGCGGCATCTTCCGCGAGTGCTACAACATTTTCGGCGGAGTGGACATTGTCGTGCCGGTGGACGTTTACGTTCCCGGTTGCGCCGCGCGTCCCGAAGCGATCATCGATGGCGTCGTCAAAGGCCTGGCGGTGATGGAGGAGAAGCACGCCATTTTGGCGGCCGTCCGCGACGGCCTCGACAAGATCATCTATGCGCGGGCGGAGAAAGCCGGGGCGCTGCCCATCCACGCCATCCGCAAGGTGGCGGGGCAGACGGAAGCCGTGCTGCACGGGGACGACAATTTCCCGGCGCTGCAACAGACGCTGGAGGAACTGCAAAAGGAGTTCGACAAGAAGTACTTTTTCAAGGCGGAGGTGAACGGGAAGGTCATTGGGTCCGTCAGCGCCTGGCTTGACGGGGAGACGGTCAGAGTGGACGGGTTGGCGGTGCATCCCTATTTTGAGGGAGCCGGAGTGGCCGGGCGATTGCTGGCGGAATGCGAGGCGGCGTTTAGAGGGGTGAAGCGATTCGAGACGTTCATCGGGAACAAGAGCGAGCGGCAACTCAAGGTCCTGGAGGAAGCGGGCTACAAGAACTTCAAGACCGAGGTGTTCACGCCCAAGATCACCTGGATTCATCTGCGAAAGGAATTGAAATGAAACCGGAGCAAACCCTGGAAGAAATCCCGCTGGCCGGGCTGCTGGAAGGCGTTGGCGCCATGCGCGCCAAAGGCGGGCGCATGGTCCAGATTTGCGCCACCGCGCTCCCCGGCCAGTTTGAATTGACCTACAGTTTCGATTTTGACGGGCGGCTGGCCAGCTTGCGGGTCCAGCTTCCCGCCAGCGACCCGCGCGTGCCGAGCATCGCCTCGATCTATGCCTGCGCCTTTCTCTACGAAAATGAAATGCACGACCTCTTCAACATCAAGGTGGAGGGGATGGCGCTGGACTTTCACGGCAATTTGTACAACACGACGGTCAAATACGCCTTCGGCGACACCAAGGCCCCGGCCGCCAAACCACAGGCCGCCGCCGTTCCAAGCGTGGCTTGAACTTTATGGCCCGAACCATCATACCCTTTGGTCCGCAACACCCGGTGCTGCCCGAACCGATCCATCTCGACCTTGTGGTCGAAGACGAGAAGGTGATCGAGGCGCGGCCTTCGATCGGCTTTGTCCACCGCGGCCTTGAGAAGCTCGTCGAGAAAAAAGACTTTCTGGATTTCGTCTATGTGGCCGAACGGATATGCGGCATTTGCAGCTTCATCCACGGCCAGACCTACTGCCAGGCCGTCGAGGCCATCATGGACATCCCGGTGCCGCCAAGGGCGAATTATCTGCGGACGGTCTGGGGCGAACTTTCCCGAATCCACAGCCATCTGCTCTGGCTGGGATTGATGGCCGATGGGATGGGATTTGAAAGCCTCTTCATGCACTCCTGGCGCGTGCGGGAGCGTGTCCTGAACATCATCGAAGCCACCACAGGCGGCCGGGTCATTTTCGGCTCCTGCAAGATCGGCGGCGTGCGGCGGGACATGGACGCCGGCGCGGTCCGGGACACACTGTCCGAACTGGAGATCATTGAGCGCGACACCCGGGAGATCACCAAAGTATTCATCCATGACAATTCCGTGAAGAAACGGCTGGGCGGGGTGGGTGTGCTGTCGCGCCAGGAGGCCCTGGATTTCGGATGCGTCGGTCCCGTGCTGCGGGCCAGCGGTGTGGCCCAGGACATGCGCAAGCTGGGCTATGCGGCCTATCAGGACCTGCCCGTCGAGCCTGTCACCCGCACCGACGGGGATTCCTACGCGCGCTGCGCGGTGCGTTGCGATGAGATATTTCAATCCATCACCCTCATCCGCCAGGCGCTGGATAAGCTGCCCCCGGGCGAGATCGCCGTGAAGGTCACCGGCAATCCCAAAGGAGAGGTCATCATGCGAACCGAACAGCCGCGCGGCGAGGTGGTGTATTGCGTCAAGGCCAACGGCGCCAGAAACTTGCAGCGGTTCCGGGTGCGGACGCCGACGTTTGCCAACCTGCCCGCGATGCTCAAACTTCTGCAAGGCTGCGATCTGGCCGACGTGCCCGTCCTGGTCCTGACGATTGACCCGTGCATCAGTTGCACAGAAAGGTGACATGCCCTACTTCGAAATGTCATTCCTGGCTTTGAAATGGGCGCTGCGCAAGCCGCCCACCACGCAGTATCCCTTTGAAGCGCGAAAGGCCATTGCTGGCTCGCGCGGCCAGTTGATTTTCACACAGGATAATTGCGTCTATTGCACCGTCTGCGCCAAGAAGTGCCCCACCGCCGCCCTCAAGGTCGATCGCGCCCAGAAAAAGTTTGTTCTGGACAGGTTGCGCTGCATTAGTTGCGGCTGTTGCGTTGAAATTTGCCCGAAGAATTCGCTGGCGCTCTCGACCGATCACGGCTCGCCGACAACAAGCCGGGACAGCGAGATTTATCGCGGCAGCTAAGGGGGCGCCAAATCATGCGGCATGAATTTAACTTGCATTTTGGCGTCAATGGGTTAGCAATACTAATTCATATCAATCGTCGAATTAGTCAGACTTAGCACTATGAAGACGGCCACGGCAACAAAGACGGGCGCCAGAACCAAATACGCCTGGCGCGAATTGGACCGGGTTGAACCGCCCAAGCGTCCGGTGCCGGACCGGCTCTCGGACTTCCATGAGGTCTCGCGGCCTTACGACGAAGCGACCGCCAGCCAGCAGGCCAGCCGCTGCGTCCAGTGCCCGCATCCAAACTGCGTGGCCGCCTGCCCCCTGGAAATTCCCATACCCGATTTGCTCGCCCTCACCGCCGACGGCCAGTTCCACGACGCGGCGGAGCTTCTTTTCAACACCCAGAGCCTGCCAGAATTCATCGCTCACATCTGCGTGGAAAAACGCATGTGCGAGGCGGCTTGTGTCCTCACCAAAGCCTCCGAGCCAGTCCCCATCGGCGCGATCTCCCGCTTCCTGCTCGATTACGGCTGGACGCACGGCGTCAAAGAACCCCCTCCCGCGACCGCCACCGGACAGCGCGTCGCCGTCATCGGTTCGGGCCTGTGCGGCCTGATGGGGGCGGACGCCCTTTCGCGCCAGGGTTACGCGGTCACGATCATCGATAGCGCCAAGGCGCCGGGCGGACGGTTGGTCAACGGGCTGGCGGGTTTCAAGGTGGATCGGGCGGTGATCAAACGGCGCGTGCAATCCTTGCGGGAGCGCGGCGTTGAATTCCGCATGGGCGTTGTTTTCGGGCGGGACGTTACGACCGGCGCGCTGCGGCGCAGCCATGATGCCGTCCTCTTTGCCCTTGGCCGCACGGAAGCGGTGCCGCTGGAAATTCCCGGCGCGGAGTTGCGCGGCGTTTGCCAGGCTTATCCCTTCATTCTGCACCACACCTCCGACGCGCGCTTTCATGCCCTGCCGGTCAACGTCGAGGGCCGCCAGGTTGTCGTGCTCGGCGGCGGCGACACCGCGATGGACGCCTTGCGCATCGCCCTGCGCGCCGGAGCGGGCGATGCCTTGTGCATTTACCGCGGCGACGAGGCGGCCATGCCGGCGGACCCGAAGGAAATTGAAAACGCGGCGGAAGAGGGCGCGCAGTTTGTCTTCCGCAGCCAGCCGGCTGCCATCCTCGGCAACGCGAATGGCGAAGTGACCGGAGTGCGTTGCGCGCGCACTCAACTGGGCGCGCCCGATGCCGCTGGCCGGCAAGGCGTTCGCGCGCAGCCAGGGACGGAGTTCGACATTCCGGCGGAGGTGGTTCTGGTGGCCTATGGCTTCGCGCCGCCGCGCCTGCCGCCGTGCGATGATGTGGCCGGGCTGGCCGTGGGCCAAAACGGATGTCTGGTGGTGGATGCCGCCCAGATGACGAGCGTGCCGGGGGTCTTCGCCGCCGGCTCCATCGCCCGCTGGCCCGTCTCGATGATCGAGGTCATGCGGGACGCCCGCAAAGCCGCCGCCGGAATCGACCGCTACCTCTCAGCCCTGCGCAAGGTATAGCCACGGTGAAAGAATTAGTGGCGTGATGAGTCGGGAGCGTCCGAAGGAGCGGGCTTTTTCAGTCCCATTTTCTTCATGCGCGAAAGCAATGTGGTGGGCTTTAGTCCCAGGAGTTCCGCCGCCCCGTCCGCGCCTTTGATTTTCCACCCGGCGCTTTGGAGAACCGCGGCCAGATTCTCGCGCTCGCGGCGCCGCATTTCCGCCTCGGTGAAAAACTCCAGGCCGGCCTCTGCGCCAGGGTCCGGCGCGGATGAAATCGGAGGGGGCATGGAATCTGTCACTGGCAGGTCGAAGTGCAGGAGGCCGCCACGCGCCAGGATCACCGCGCGTTCAATCACGTTGCGCAGTTCCCGGATGTTGCCGGGCCAGTCGTAGGATTGGAGCCTCGCCATGGCCGCCCGGGTCAACCGGGGTTTGGGACATCTCAACTCCTTGACGGATAACTCGACGAAATGTTTCGCCAGGAGCGGGATGTCGTCCTTTCGCTCCTTGAGCGTTGTGACTTGGATGGGAAAGACATGGAGACGGTAGTAAAGGTCTTCCCGGAAGCGCCTGGCTGCCACTTCCGCCTTTAAGTTCCGGTTGGTGGCGGCGATGATTCGGACATTGGCGCGCCGGGTGCGATCTTCCCCCACGCGCTCATAATGCTTTTCCTGCAAGACGCGCAGCAGTTTGCCCTGGATTTCCAGGGGAACTTCCCCAATCTCGTCCAGGAAAAGGGTTCCGCCCTCGGCTGCTTCAAAGCGGCCGGCGCGGTCCTTGATCGCCCCGGTAAAGGCGCCTTTGACGTGGCCAAAGAATTCGCTTTCGAAGAGTTCTTTTGGAATCGAAGCGCAGTTGACCCGGACCAGCGGGCTGTCTTTGCGCGGACTGCGCCGGTGGATTTCGCGCGCGACAAGGTCCTTGCCCGTGCCGGTTTCACCGAGGATGAGGACCGAGGCTTCCGTCGGCGCCACCATGTCAATTTGGCTGACAAGCTGGCGCAAGGCGGCGCTTTGGCCGACGAGGTCGCCGAAAGCTTTGGCTGCCACCACCTCCTCCTGCAAGTAGGCGTTCTGCATTTCCAGTTGGGCCTTGAGCCGCTGTATTTCTTCAAAGGCGCGGGCGTTGGCGATGGCGGCGCCAATGTGATCGGCAAAAATCCGGCCCCAAGGCCGCATTTCATCCGTAATGTCGTAGCGGCTAAACCCTGTGATCACCCCCAAAACCTCGCCTTTGAAAATGATCGGCGCGCCGCCCACGGCGCGGATATTTTCTCCCCGCATCCATTCCAATCCGATCATCTCGCTCCCGGTCACATTCAAATCTGTCAATATAATTTGCTGCGCCGTCGCGGCCACTTTTCCAAACAAGCCCGCGCCCAGGGGTATCCGGGCTTTGAGATCATCAAAATGCGGGGCGGCGGCGCCGGCTCCCGCCAACGGCGCGCCTCTTGCCGCCACCAAGTGCAGGCACCGGCTTTGGTCCGGACATTGTTGTCTGAGCCGGCAACTGGCGCAGATGTCTCCCTCGTCAATCAGCCAAATCTGTGAGCACGCCATTTCAGGACGCCCCACGGCGCTGGCAACGACCTTCTGGAGCAGACTGTCCAGCGACTGCTCGTGGGCGATATCCAAAAGCAATTGCGCCGCGTAATTGGGATCAAACCGTCGATCACTGGCGGATTCCATAACGGGCCAATGCTGCCAGGACCCGTTCGAAAATTCAACCCCAGAACGGACGGTTTTTCAGACGTTCGACATTTCGACCCTGCGACATCGGCCTTTGGATTCTCTTTAGTCATTGTCGATAAGCATATTACGAAAACAAGGTGCCCATTGGTATGGTTACTGCTGGAAGGATATCAATTGGAAACTGTGAATACGAACCAGGATGGCAAACCAAGGGTTGATGTTGGCGAAGGAAACTTCGATGCGGAAGTCCTGAAGGAGGATCGGCCCGTTCTGGTCGCCTTCTGGTCGCCTTGGAGCAAGCCTTGCCAGATACTCAACTCCGTGCTGGACGAGGTTGCCACGGCGTGCTCCGGAGAGTGGAAACTCGTCAGGATCAATGCGGACAACCATCCCGCCTTGAGCCTGTCGTATGATATACAATCCGTACCAACGCTGCTCTACTTCGTTGGCGGAACTCTGCGCGCCATATCCGTTGGAACCGTCAGCAAGGAAGCCATTCATTCCCAAATGCAGATAGTCTCCCGGGGAGGCGATTCCACACCGCCTTCAACTCACAACCTCCCGGCGCGCCCCTCCAACCCATGAACAAAGACCCACGCACTATCGAATCCCTCAACGGCATCGAAATAATAACCGGCCAGCCGGCGCCGCAATCCAGTGCTCATCGCGGCCAGTTTGAAACCCATCAGCAGGAGAAACCCATGCTTGACGGCGAAGACAAGGCGGGGCCGCCGGCGGACAAGAAGCGCCCGAAGGTCTGGCTGCGAATCGTTCTGGCCGCCCTCGCGCTGGGAGCCGTTGTTGCCGCCGGCCTTTACTATCTCCAATTCATCGACCCATTCGAGACCACCGATAACGCTTCCATTGAAGGCCATGTCACGCAGATAGCGCCGCAGGTTTCCGGCCGCGTCGTGCGTTTGCTGGTCCAGGACAACCAGGAGGTCAGGCAGGGCGACGTGTTGCTGGAGATAGACGCCAGGGACTATGAGGCAAGACTCGCGCAAGCGCGGGCCGGCCTCGCGGCGGCCAGGAGCCAATTGGCCCAGGCGAACGCGCAACTTGCCGTTGACGAGGCCAAGGCCGGAGAGGAAAAGGCCGGCGCCACCGCCGCCGAAGCGGAGGCCAGCCGCGCCCAAGCTGATTTGAAACGCTATCAAGGCGTCGAAAGCCGCGCGGTTTCCCGCAGCCAGTTGGACCTCGTGGAAACGCAGGCCCGCTCCGCGGCGGCACAGGTGGAAGTGGCGCGCCAGAAAGTCCTCGCCGCCGAGGCGCAGGTCGGATTGTGCAAGGCGAGCATTCAAACGGCCTCTGACGAAGTCCGGCAGAGCGAGGCGGCGACTCTCCAGGCTGAACTCAATGTTTCCTATACAAAAGTGACCGCTCCCGAGGACGGCCGAGTGACGCGCCGCACCGTGGAACAAGGCGCCTTCGTCCAACCCGGCCAGGCGCTGATGGCCGTTGTGTCGCGTCCGTTCTGGATTGTCGCGAACTACAAGGAAACGCAGCTTGGCCGGATGCGGGTTGGCCAGCCTGTGAAAATCAAGGTGGACGCTTATCCCGGCCGCAACTTCAACGGCCACATCGACAGCATTCAATCCGGCGCTGGCGCCCGTTTCAGCATGTTCCCGCCGGAAAATGCGACCGGCAATTTCATTAAAGTGGTGCAACGCGTCCCGGTGAAGATTCTCTTCGACGTCATCCCAGACCCCCAACTGACGCTCGGCCCCGGCATGTCCGTCGAACCGAGCGCGCGGGTGAAACAAGGGATTTTCGCTTATGGCGGCCAATGAATCCCGGATCGGGGTCAATCCGTGGCTGATCGCGGCGGCGGTGATCGTTCCGACTTTCATGGAAGTGCTTGACACGACCATCGTGAGTGTTGCGCTGCCGAACGTCGCCGGCACCCTTTCGGCCACCAACACCGAGGCGACCTGGGTGCAGACCAGCTACCTGATAGCCAACGCGGTCGTCCTGCCGGCCAGCGCCTGGTTTTCGTCGTTCTTTGGCCGGAAGCGGTTCTTGCTGGGTTGCATCGCCATCTTCACGCTGGCGTCGTTGGGCTGCGGAATGGCGACAAGCCTGGGGATGCTGGTGTTCGCGCGCGTCGTGCAAGGCGCCGGCGGAGGGGCGCTCCAGCCCATTTCCCAGGCCATCCTGCTGGAAAGCTTCCCGCCCGCCAAACATGGCGTCGCCATGGCCACCTACGGCTTGGGGATCATCATCGCGCCGGTGCTCGGCCCGGTGGCGGGCGGGTGGATTACCGACCATTATTCGTGGCGCTGGTTGTTTTACATGAATCTCCCGATGGGCATTCTGGCCTTCTGGCTCATTCGCCGGTTTGTGTTCGACCCGGATTACATCCGGAAAAGCAGGCCGGAGCGCATTGACGGAATCGGTTTCGGGTTGCTGGCGCTCTGGCTGGGAACGATGCAAACGGTGCTTGACAAAGGCCAGGACGCGGACTGGTTCGCGGCGGCATGGATACGCTGGTTCTCGGTGGTTTCGGTGTGCGCGTTCGTTGGGTTCCTGATCTGGGAATTGCGCAGCCGCCATCCCATCGCGGACCTGCGCGTGTTCAAGAACCGCAACTTCGCCGTTGGCACCGTTCTGATCAGCATCGCGGCTGTCCTGGCCTACGGCCCAATGACGTTGCTCCCGCTCTTCCTGCAAGGTCTGATGGGTTACAGCTCGCTGCAAGGCGGGCTGGCCCAGGCGCCTCGCGGTTTGGGCAGCTTGATCGCCATGCCGATGGTCGGTCTGATGATCAACCATTTCGACAATCGGAAGTTAATCGGCGGCGGATTCCTCCTGAGCGGAGTTGCCACATTGATGTTGGGAGGCCTGAACCTGGAGTTCGCCCCAAACGATCTATTCTGGGCGAATTTTCTCCAGGGTGTCGGCCTGTCGTTCTGCATGGTGCCGCTGATGACCGTTTCGCTGGGCATGCTCAAAAAGGAGCAGATGGGCAATGCCACCGGCATCTTCGCCCTGGCCCGCAATCTGGCCGCCAGCATCGGCATCGCGCTGGTCACCACCGTGGTGACCCGCGCGGCGCAGACACATCAGGCAACGCTCGTCACCCATGTGACCCCCTACGACCTGGCATATCAATACACCGTTCAAGCCGCCCAAGGCGCCCTCGCGCCCCAAGTCGGAGCCATCCAGGCGCAAACCCTGGCCGGCGGCACGATTTACAAATCACTTGTCCAACAGTCCAGCATGCTCGCCTTCATCGACGACTTCCGCTGGCTGGCGCTGATGTGCTTTGTTGCCATCCCGCTGGCGCTGCTCCTCAAACGCGTCATCGCAAAGGGACTGGCGACCGCGCATTGAATGAGACATCATGAACGTCCAATTTATGAAACTGAACCTTCAACTGCCCCAAGCGGGTTTGGCGCTCGCGCTTCTCCTCCTTCCCGGCTGCACGGTCGGGCCGGATTATCACCCGCCCACCGCGGCCGCGCCGGCGCAATGGGCCGAACCGCTCGGCGGCGGTGCGACCGGCGCACCCGCCTCTCTTGCCGCATGGTGGAATCATTTCAATGACCCCGAACTGAACGCGCTGGTTGACCGGGCCGTCAAATCCAACCTCGACCTCAAGATCGCCGTGGCCCGCGTCCGCGAAGCGCGCGCGCAATATCAAGTCACCTCGGCTGACCCGTGGCCATCCGCCGGCGCCTCCGGTTCATACACGCGACAACAGCAAAGCAAGAACCAGCCGATCATCGGCGAGTTTCCCCTCCCGGCGAACCTCCCCTTTCAAAACAACGTCTATCAAGCCGGCTTCGACGCTTCCTGGGAACTGGACGTCTTCGGCGCCGCCCGGCGCGCCAACCAGGCGGCTGGCGCCGAAGTGGCCGCCGCGGAATTCAGCCGGCGCGACACGCTGCTCACGCTGCTGGGAGAAGTCGCGCGCAATTATGTTGACGCGCGCGGCTCTCAGCGGCGATTGGCGATTGCCCATCAAAACATCACGGCGCAGGAGGAGGACCTGGCCATCACACAAGACCGTTTCCAACATGGCCTGACGAGCGACCTCGATGTCCAACAAGCCGCCACGCTGCTGTCCACCACCCGGGCCGAAATCCCATCTCTGGAAAGTGCCCTCCAAATCTCCATCCACCAACTGGGCGTGCTCTTGGGCCAGCCGCCCGGCGCGCTCCTCACGGAAATGTCAACCGTGGCGCCCATCCCCGCCGCTCCGCCGGAGGTTCCCGTGGGCCTGCCTTCCGATTTGCTCCTGCGCCGCCCGGACATCCAAAAGGCCGAACGTCAACTGGCCGCGGCCAACGCGCGGATCGGTGTCGCCACGGCGGACTTGTTTCCCAAGTTCTCCCTGACGGGGGATGCGGGATACCTCAGCATCAGCGCTGGCGACTGGTTCGCGGGCGGGAGCCGATTCTGGTCCGTTGGCCCGACCGTGCAGTGGAAGGTTTTTGACGCCGGTCGCATCCGGGGCAACATCAAGGTCCAAAACGCGCGGCAGGAAGAGGCGCTGGCCATTTACGAAAAGACAGTGCTGGCTTCCTTTAACGACGTCGAGAACGCTCTGGTGGGATACGCCAAGGAACAAGTGCGCCGCCGCGCCCTGGAAGACGCGGTGAAATCCAGCCAGGAGTCCTTGCGCCTGGCCAATCAACTCTACGCCAACGGCCTGGCCAATTTCATCAACGTGCTCGACGCGGAACGCTCGTTGTATCAGACGCAGGATCAACTCGCGCAAAGCGAACGCGCCGTCTCCGCGAACCTCATCTCGCTCTACAAATCCTTGGGCGGCGGGTGGGAAACGGGCCCCAGACTGGCGTCCGCGCAAGGCCAGTGACTCCCAAGCCGGGGGAAGATAAGCCTCGCCGGCTCACAACCCCAATCGTTCCTGGCGTTCGCTTGGAATCGCTGAAAAATGAGCTGCGCCCGGCGGCTATTCCGCCACGACTTTGTGCTGGCGCGATTGCGTGGCGCGCTTGCGCTGCGTTTCGTTCAGGATCTTCTTGCGCAGGCGCAGGTTCTTGGGAGTGGCTTCGACGTACTCGTCCGGGCCGATGTATTCGAGCGCCCGCTCCAGCGACATCTTCAGCGGCGGGTCCAGTTGGATGCCTTTGCCGTCGCCTTGGGAGCGCATGTTGGTGAGCCGCTTGGCTTTGCAGGGGTTGACCGGGATGTCATTTTCGCGGGCGTTTTCACCGACGATCATCCCCCGGTAAATCTTCTCGCCCGGCTCGACCATCAGCCGGCCCCGTTCCTGCACCATGTTCAACGCGTAAGCCATCGCCTCGCCGTCTTCCATGCTTACCAGCGAGCCGTTCTTGCGGGCGACTATTTCCCCGCGGTCCGGCCCGTATTCGTGGAACAAATGGCTCATCACGCCCAGACCCCGCGTCATGTTGACCAGGTCCGTCTCGAACCCGATCAAGCCCCGCATCGGGATCAGCGCCTCAATGGTCACCTCGTTGCCGTGGTGGTCCATGTGGACGATGTCCGCTTTGCGCCCGGATAAGTTCTCCATGACCGGCCCCATGGATTCCTTGGGGATTTCCAGGAAAAGCTTCTCAATAGGCTCCAGCGTCCGGCCCTCTTTATCCTGGCGGTAAATGACTTCCGGGCGCGAGACCAGCACCTCATAGCCTTCGCGGCGCATCTGCTCCACCAGGATGGCGATCTGCATCTCGCCGCGGCCGGAGACGTTGAAGATATTCGGCGCGCTGGTCTGCGCAATCCGCAGCGCCACGTTGGTGCGGATTTCCTTCGTCAACCTCTCCCAGATATGCCGCGCGGTCACCAATTTCCCGTCCAAACCCGCCAGCGGGCCGTCGTTGACGGCGAATTGCATCTGGATGGTCGGAGGATCAATCGGCACGAAGGGCAGCGGCTCCCGCGTCACATTGTCGGTGATTGTTTCGCCGATGAACACGTCGTCGAACCCCGTCACTCCCACCACGTCCCCGGCGTGTGCCTCGGCAATCTCGATCCGCTGCAACCCTTCAAAGTGGAAAACGGCGGTGATTTTCCCCTCCGCCTTGCGCCCGTCGCCGTGCAGGCAGGCCGCGGCGTCCCCGACACGGACCCGGCCGCTGTAAATCTTGCCAAACGCGATGCGCCCCAGGTAATCGGAGTAATCCAGGTTGGCCACCAACATCTTGAATTCCGCCCCGGCCTTGGCCCGCGGCGGCGGGATGTGTTTGATGATCGCCTCGAAGAGCGGCGTCATCGTCGTGCTCTCGTCGGTCAGATTGACCTTGGCGTAGCCGTCCTTGGCGCTGGCATAGATTGTCGGAAAATCCAACTGCTCATCCGTCGCGTGCAGCGACACAAACAAATCGAACACCCGGTCCAGCACCTCGTGCGGCGTGGCGTTGTCGCGGTCGATTTTATTAATCACCACAATGGGTTTGGCCCCGGCCTCCAGCGCCTTGCGCAGGACGAACCGCGTTTGGGCCTGCGGACCATCGGACGCATCGACCACCAGCAGCACCCCGTCGATCATGTTCATGATCCGCTCCACTTCGCCGCCGAAGTCGGCGTGGCCGGGCGTATCGACGATATTGATGTGGTACTCCTTGTATTTGAAGGAAGCGTTCTTGGCGCGGATGGTGATGCCTTTTTCCCGTTCCAGGTCCATGGAATCCATGATGCGCTCCTCGCCAGAGATGGCCTGATTGGCGCGAAAGGTTCCAGACTGTTTGAGCAGACAATCCACCAGCGTGGTCTTGCCATGGTCAACATGGGCGATGATTGCTATGTTTCGGATTCGATCCATTTATAGAGCCACTCACTGTGCTCCCTCCCGCCAAAAAGTCAAGCGCCCGCCTTTCTCGGAAAACCAGCGCAGCGCGCTCAACGCGCATATTTCACACCCACAGACGCCGCGTGCCCTCACGCGGCGCTCTGATCGCCTATTCGCAGGGAGTGTGAAAGATGCGGGTCAATCCGCGATTGGGGGACTGAAACGCCGCCGGCGCCTGCGGCATAAAATCAAAGAGGCCGGATTTGGGTCCGGCCTCTCTGACTGAGAACAAACGTTTTGAAATCGTCTAGTCAACCAAGGCAGCGCCGCGGAACATTACGCTGACACACACACGGAAACCGCATTTCGCCCCGTCAACTGTGAACACCTTACCTCATCCCCAAAAACCCGCCAGTCACCAGTACTGGTGACAAGGCGCTCTGGCGACTTGACGGCCAAGCAATTGATTCTTCGTTGATTTTTACCGCTTGACATACGTTGCCACGCAATGTATTGTGGCGCTATGATAAACAAAGAACTCGTGGCGGCCTCCACCGAGCCGTTGATTTTATCCCTCCTGGCCGGCCGCGAGAGCTATGGATATGCCCTGATCCAGGAAGTGAAACGGCTTTCCGGCGACAAAATCGAATGGACCGATGGAATGCTTTACCCGGTTTTGCACCGGATGGAACGTCGAGGGTTGATCAAGTCGCGCTGGGACGAAAGGGACACGGGGCGGAAACGCAAATACTACTCACTCAAAAAGGACGGCAAAACGGCAATGGCCAGACATTACGAACAATGGTCGCTGGTTCATGGCGTGTTGTCCGGCCTGCGAAAGGAACAACATGTTTAACCTCGAACAGGCCATTTCAGAATGGCGGCGGCAGATGCTGGCGGCGGGCCTCAAGACCCCTGTGCCGCTGGAGGAACTGGAAAGCCACCTGCGCCAGGACGTGGAACAGCAGATGCAGTTGGGCATAAACGCGCAGCGGGCTTTCGAGATTGCCGTGGCGCGAATTGGCCAAGCCGATGCGTTGAAAACGGAGTTCGCCAAATCCGGCGGCTTTTTGGACTTTTTAGGCGTCAGCAAATCCGCCAGGATAAATCGTGTTCTCGGGGTGTTGTGGCTGGCAGGATGCTCATTGTCTTTCAACACCATCTGTCACCAGTATCCCATGGTTTCACGGGCCATGCCCGTTCTTGTGATGAGTATGAGCGCCATCTTCATATATGCGACTGGCGTAGTCGGCAGTGTTTTCCTGTTTCGTGGCGCAAAGTGGGGCCGCAGCATCGTGAGAACGCTTGCCCTTCTGATGGCGATCGCGTGTTTTGCGCAACTTTTGAGCTTTGGCATGACGGCAAAGTGGCGGGCGTGGTGTGGCGTTGTCGCCGCGTTTAGCCTGGTGACCATTTGGCTGTTACATGCGCCGGAGGATAAAAAACCGAGCACAGCGGCACAATAATGGAAGATCACGCAAAGCCGGAAACCAAGCGTGGCCGCGCAGACCGATACAGAATTTCGAATATGTTGATCGAGAAATGACCATGAGCCAACCAAACTCCTGGGGAGTTGCGAGTGCGTGTCCGGCCATTCTGTGTTCTTGCGCGGGCGCGCGTTAAGACGGTCCGCCACTTCCACCTGAAGTGGCCATGAGCCGAACCTACGGCAGCGACAGCCGGAAGAACATGGTGTTGGTCGCGGGCGAGATGGTGACTTGGTTGGTTCCGTTCACCAAGCTGATGGTGTTGGTGTTCAACGCCCAGTCGGCCGAGTCGAGCGTCGGGATTTGCTGGAGCAGATAATTCGCACTCGCCGACGGCCACGAAATGACCACGCCGGGGCCGGCGGGGGAAATGGACAAGCCGGCGGACTGAACTGCCAGCACGTTATCGTCCACAAAACTGTCGTTGTCACTTCCAACGTTCCGAAGAAAGTACATGGTATAAGTGATAAGCCGTGTTCCAACGGGAATGGCATATCGGGTGGAATAGTTTGACCAGGTAAGATCGTGCGAATCTATGAAAGGCGTGGAGTCGGTGCTGAGCAGGTTGGTGTTGCCGTCGAGAAACGAGATGATGACGCATGCCTCGTCGCTCGGCGTGCCCTGATCGAGTCCTTGTTCCCAGAACGAAACATTGGCCAGCAGGAAGCCCGAATCAATCAGAGCCGTCGTGATCCCGTCATTGCCCGGCAGGAACACTGTCTGGCTTAAGGTCCCCCACGCTCCGGTGTGGCCGTAGAAATCATAAGAACCGCTGTGAGGGTTGATCCCCGAATCAAAAGAGCCGTCGTCCACCCCCGGATTTGAAACCCCGCCCACTATCCAGTTGGCGGTGGTGCCGGCTTCGGCTCCAGGATTGAGCAGCAGGTTGGTTGTGAGCAGGTCCGCCCGGCCAAGATGAAGGGACCCGACAAAAAAAGTCAGAAATAGTATTCTCATTTTGCCACCACCATTTGCAGATCCGGACAATAGCGGCGCCAAATCAACAAAACAATCTGAAAAACTCCGGCGGCGGGCGCAAATCAGCTTTTGCACGGGAGGGCGGAGCGCCGCGACGCCCTGACCTGCTCGCGGGGAGAGTTTTGGGGCGTCGCGGCGCTCCGCCCTCCCGGACAAGGCTCCTTGCGATTCGGGCGTTCAAAAACAGATTTGCGCCCCCCCTTCAAGGCGCGATGGAGAGGATGGAGGGAGGCTTGGGCTCGGCTGTGCCGGAGCGGGCGCGGGCGGCGCGGATTTTCGCTTCCAAATCCATCAGAGTGATCCGGCGACGCGCGGCGAAGGCCTGCCCGCTTTGGGGATAAAGGCGAATCAACCGTTCCAGCGTTTCGCGGCCCGCTTGAAGCTCGCCCTGGTATTTGATCTGCCACGCCGCCGCCAACCCCATCCATTCCGCCGCCTGTTCCGCCGTTGCCTGGGGCATGGCCAATAGCAGTTGGAGTTGCTCGATGGCCGCGCCGGCCTTGTCCAGGCGTTCGGCCAGCAGCCGGGCCAGTTCTTCCCGCGCGGCCATATTGTCGGGATTTTGCTGGAGCTTGCGGACGCACTCGTTCGCCAGGGCCGCCGCTTCCTTCCGCGCGGGAAGGGAATGCGGCTCGCCAGCGGATTGGTCAAGGCTCTTGCCCAACGCGGGAAGCCGGATGGATTTAGGGGTGCGCTGGGCGATGCAATCCTCCCGGCTGGCGGGCAGGCGGCTGATGCGCTGGCGGGCCATGCGGCCCATGTGGGTGTCGGGGAAGCGCCGGCAGATTTCCTCCAAGGCATCGCGGGCGGCGGCGGGGTCGTCGGCCAGCTTCAAGTGCCAGTCGGCCAATTGATTGAGAGCGACGCACGCCTGGGAGGGGTTGGTCGCCGGTTGCGAGCAAGTGTCGCGGACGATGCGGTCCGCGCCGGCGACGTCGCTAAAATGATTGGCGTAAAGCCCGGCCAGCATCAACCAGCCGTTGAAATCGTCCTCCCAATGGTCCAATTCCTCGATGACGGCCCATTCGGCTTCCTTATACTTGTCACGGTTCATCTCGATGACCGCGCGGTTATAGGCCGGAGCCGTTCTTTCGCGGAACGCCAGCGGGATGGCGCTTTGAACGACCGGCCACAGCCAGATGACGCCCGCCACTCCCGCCGCTTCCCAGCCGCAGCCCCAGAGGATCAAGGCGCCCAGGGGCACGAGAAACGCCGACCAAAGAAGCACGTCATGGTTGAATTGGCGCCGATCCTCCACCTGATCCTCCAGCACCCGCAGCCACCATGCCAGCGTAAAGGTCGCCCAGTAAGAGCCAATGACGCAGAAGCCGGCCCCCGCCGCCTCCAGGAAGGCCTCCACCGTGGCGAGACCGCGCGGCGCGGCCTGGATTTGGATCATCAGCGGAGGAAACATCGCGGAGAAATCGGTGTTGAAAATCAGCCAGATCAAAAACGGCGCGGCCAGACCCTTGATCGCCCAGGCGCGAAACCAACGGCGCAGGTCCGCCGCCTGCGACTTGGGCAGCCGTTGCCACAGATTGTAACCAGGCACACACACTCCGGCGCCAATCACAATGATGCCGAGCAGGAACATCCTGAGCAGGATACACGATTCATCGGAAAAAAGCACCTGCTGTTTTGGTAAAATGGGCGCATCTCATTCTTTGAGCGATGCCAGGCAAAAGCCTCGCCGGGAGCCTAGCCATCTGCCATAAACGCCGCGGCAGGGCGCCTGTCCTCCGTGGCAGAACAACTCGAAAGAACATAAACATAGGGGTCAAACCGTACT
>PLGF01000027.1:0-7221 GCA_003138485.1 Verrucomicrobiales bacterium
AAAGCGCGGGGGCTGGGGCGCTTCCGCAGGCCAGGCAAGCTTGAGATCGTTGATAATCAAGGACATGCAACTCAGAATTCGGAAGTTTTTGAGGGATGCCAGGAAAATGGCCCGGCAGGAGCGGTTTTTGGGGAAAAGGGGGCGGCTCCGCAGGAGCGTTCCTACCATCGCAGTAGGGTTGCCACGAAGGACAGGCGCCCTACCGGGGCGTTTATTGCAGCGAGGCTCCTGTCGGGCCGGTCGAGACCAAAAACTGAGATGCGATCCTCCGGGAAAGAATTGCGCTTTTTATTTCCGCTTAAGCGGAGTTTAATGATGGAATGAACAAGCGTCAGGCCACCCTTCATCGCGCCACCCGCGAGACCCGCATTGCGTTGACTCTGCTCCTGGATGGCGCGGGCAAAGCATCGGTAAAGACCGGGATTGCCTTCTTCGACCACATGCTCACGCTCTTTGCCAAGCACGCGACAATGGACCTCCGCCTGCGCTGTCAGGGAGACTTGGAAGTCGATGCCCACCACACGGTGGAGGACTGCGGACTGGCGCTGGGAGCGGCCTTCCTCCAGGCGCTGGGCGACAAGCGGGGCCTGCGGCGTTACGGCGCGGGGTTTGATCCGCGCAACCCCTTCACAGGCGAGGCTTACGTGCCGATGGACGAATGCCTGGCGCGCTGCGTGCTGGATTTCGGCGGGCGTCCACACCTGGTTTGGCGTGGGATGCAGGCGGCTGCCCACAAAAAAATCACGGTGGAAGAGAAGACGCAGGATGCTTCGTCGGCTTTCCGGTTCGGCCTGGCGCGGGAGTTTTTCCAGGCCTTCGCCAACGAAGGGCGATGCAACCTGCACTTGGAACTGCTCTACGGCGAGGAGCCGCACCATATCGTGGAGGCGCTTTTCAAGGCGTTCGCCCGTGCGGCAGACGTTGCCTGCCAACGGGATGCGCGCATTGCCGGCCTCCTGCCCAGCACCAAAGGAAGGCTTTGAGTTTCCCTGAATAGTTTGGGCTGCGCCCCGTCCAATTGTATGTCAATGGAACCCAATACGGCGGCCATGACAGAGGCGGAATTGGTGAAGTTGGCCCAAGAAGGCAAAATGGCGGCCTTTGAGGAGTTGGTTGCGCGGCATCGGGACAAGATTTACGCTCGTGCCTACAGCATGATGCGTCATGATGATGAAGCGCTGGATCTTTCTCAAGACGCGTGGATAAAAGGGTGGCAGCGGCTGGCGCAATTCCAGGGCGAATCCAGTTTCGTGACCTGGATGACGCGCATTACCATCAACCTTTGCCTGGACCAGTTGCGGAAACAAAAGCGGCAGAGGGCCGAGTCGATTGAGGCGATGGCTGAGGAATCCGGCGGCGTGGAACGCCAGATGCCCGTCGTAACGCCCAACCCGACCGAAGGGTTGGAACGGCTCGAATTGCGGGAGCGCATTGACCGCGCTTTGGCGCAATTGTCGCATGAACATCGCACTGTCCTTGTCTTGCATGAATTTGAGGAATTGGAGTACAAAGAGATTGCCAGGCGGATGAGTTGTTCGATTGGCACCGTGATGTCGCGCTTGTTTTATGCGCGCCGCCGCATGGCGTCATTATTGGCTGGTTTGAAACGAGATAAGTTGGAATGAAGCACGATCTGGAATTAAAGCTGCAAGCATGGCTGGACGGCGAACTGCCGCAGGACCAAGCCGCCCCTCTGGGCCAGTGGATCGCCCGCGACTCCGAAGCCTCCGCCCTTGTGGCCGAATTGCGCGCCGTCAAGGAAACTCTCCCCGGCAACGAAACCCCCAGAGCCGTGCCCGACACCCGCGAGTTTTACTGGAGCCAAATCCAGCGGCGCATCGAGCGCGAAACCCCCGCCCTCCGCCCTGAGCGCGCGCCTCGGTTCGGGCGCTGGCAGCGGTACTTCCTCGCGCTGGCCGGCGTGGCCGCCGCCGCCTGCACGCTGGTGATAACCTTGCGCCATGCCGCCCCCCCGATCTTTGACGAGATTTCCTCCACAAGCGATTCCATGGAAGCTGTCACCTTTCACGATCAATCCGGCCAAATGACAGTCGTCTGGCTCCAGGACAACTCCCCCCAAGCGACGCCCAAACAGCCCCTCCTAAAGACTCAGGGCGCAAACCAGGACGAAGGCAGTCCAAATGTTGAAATCCAATAGCCGCCAGTTGGACCCATTCAGGATGCAAACCAATTTAACCCGTCTCCTTGCCCTCTTGTTTCTGTGCGCGGCCGCCGCCGCCCACGCCGGCGACCTCAACTTGCAAGCCAAGCTGGTCTGGGGAACCGATGACGACAAGGACGACGCCACCCGCAAACCGGTGGACAGCGAACTGGCCTCCAAACTCCACGGCACGTTCAAGTGGAAGAATTACTACGAGATCACCAACCAGACCGCCTCCATTCCGCTCAACCAATCTTGCGACCTCAAAATGAGCGACCGTTGCACGCTTCAGATCAAGAACCTGGGCGGCTCCCGCATTGAGATCAACTGCATTGGCCAGGGCAAGACCGTCTGCAAAGGCGCCTCCACCCTCGTCCCCCCGCAGTGGCTGATCTTGGGCGGCGACGCCACCAACAATACCGCCTGGTTCGTCGGCCTCCGCGAGATCGACTCCAAGCCTGCCGAAGCGAAGAAGCCCTGATTCTTTCTGCGCGCGTCCCTTTTTGGGGTGTTACGACACAGTCAAAGGACGAGTCTCAGTGCGGCGACGGAAAATGACCAATGACGAAGAATGGTCGCGCGCAGCCGGTTTAGTCATTCGAGGTTCGTCATTCTTTCGTCATTGGTGCTTAGACCTTAGTCATTTTCAGCTTGGGTTTCTGGATGGAGAGACAGCCCGTTTTGAAAAATCTTGCCGAAATTGCCTGATTCCGGCGGGCGGCCCTGTCATGATTGCCCGCGGATGACGGCTCTGATCAATCTGAGCTTCACGCTCCATGCCTGGCACCTGGCGGTGGCGGGCCTCGCATTGGTGCTCGCCGTGGCGGCCTGCGGTCACGCGGTCTTGTTCAAGAGGGATTCGCGCTCTTGCATCGCGTGGGTCGGTTTCATCTGGCTGGTTCCGCTGGCCGGCTCGGTGCTCTATTTCGTTTTCGGCGTCAACCGCCTCCGCCGCCACGCCGCCTTGCTCCGCGGCGGCGTGGAACGCTACCGCGCCGAACCGCCTCAAAACGAATGTTTGCCCGACGAACTTCACCACCACCTCCAAGACCACACCGGACACCTTAGCATGTTGGCGCGCGTCGTGGGCGGCGTCGTGCAACGCCCCTTGCTGCCGGGCAATCAGGTTGAACCGCTCTTCAACGGCGACGAAGCATACCCGGCCATGATCGCCGCCATCCAGCAGGCGCGCGAATCCCTTTCCCTCCAGACCTACATTTTCGACAGCAGCCGGCACGGCCTGGCTTTTGCCCGCGCCCTGGGCGACGCCGTGCGCCGCGGCGTGCAGGTCCGCGTGCTTATCGACGGGGCGGGTCTGCGCTATTCCTGGCCCAGCATCCTCCATGCCCTGCGCCGGGAAGGCGTCACCTGCGCGCGCTTTCTCCCCTCGCTGGCTCCCTGGCGCGCGACCACCCTTAACCTTCGCAGTCATCGCAAAATCCTCGTGGCTGACGGCCGCGTCGGTTTTACGGGCGGGATGAACATTCGCGCCGGCCATTGCCTCAAGGACGCTCCCAGGCATCCCGTGCAGGACATCCATTTTCGACTGCGCGGCCCGGTCGTCACCCAGTTGCAGGAAGCCTTTGCCGACGACTGGCTCTTCACCACCGGGGAGGCGCTGCGCGGCGCCGCCTGGTTTGCGGAACCGGAGCGCGCCGGCACGGTCCTGGCGCGCGGCATCATGGACGGTCCGGACGAGGATTTCGAAAAACTGCGCTGGACCATCCTGGGCGCCCTGAACATCGCACGCCGCTCCGTGCGCATCATGACTCCCTATTTCCTGCCCGACACCGCCATCGTGTCCGCGCTGAACCTCGCCGCCTTGCGCGGCGTGCAAGTCGATATCCTGCTCCCCTCAAAAAACAACCTGCCCGTCGTGCAATGGGCCTCGCGCGCCTTATGGTGGCAAGTCCTTGAACACGGCTGCCGCATCTGGCTGACCCCGCCGCCCTTCGACCACTCCAAAGTGATGTTGGTGGACGATTGCTGGGCCTTGGTGGGTTCGGCCAATTGGGACGCCCGCAGCCTCCGCCTCAACTTCGAATTCGACGTCGAATGTTATGACGGGACATTGGCCCGCCAACTCGAGGCCGTTCTGGAGAAAAAGCGCGCCGCCGCCCATCAAGTCACTCTGGCCGAAGTCGATGCCCGTTCCCTCCCCACCCGTCTTCGGGACGGCGTCGCCCGCCTGCTCACGCCCTATTTGTAGGAGGGCGTCGTCCGAGGGTTGCACATCTTATTTTGAGCGATGCCAGGCAAACGGCTCCCCGGGAGCCTCGCCATCCGCCATAAACGCCTCGGTAGGGCGCCTGTCCTCCGTGGCAGCACTATTGCGGATGGAGGAAGGCTTCTGCCGAGCCGGGCGTGTTCAGGGACTGATTTTAACACCTTCTTCAAGGCACTTTTCCGCTCCTGTCAACGTCTTTGTCAAACCCAAGACTGTCATAATTCCAGTACCCCTTTATGAACCCTTTACGGAAGCCAGCAGGGAGAGAATGACAACGGCGGCACTCACCAGAGTGCCGCCACATCCGCGTAGCGGCGAACTGGCGTTCGCCGCATTTTTTAGCAGTGACCTGGTTATCGGGAGCCGCTCTCGTTCGCGGTTCGCTTGGCTATTGAAGTTCATATTCTCATCTTTCATTGCAGAAACCAATTCAGCCAGATGTAGGCGTTCGATTCAAGGTCGTTTAATCCGGCCCTCATCGCCTGACCTTCGTTCTGGGGAGGCCAGGGGGGCCTTGGAATCAAGGCAAAGCATGACCTGCTCACGCCAAGCGGAGTGAACAGATTGTTGGCTGCAGAAGTGAATAAATCATCTTTATCTTGTTTTTATGATAAATCTGATTTATCCTGTTTACATGATATGATGGACTACCCGATCAAAACGCCGCGACAGCTTGGAACTGTGCTCCAAGGGTATCGGAAGGAGCAGAGACTGACCCAACGCGCGGTCGGAGCCAAAGTGGGGCTCGCGCAAAACGCGGTTTCGCAAATTGAAGCCGAACCAGGGCGGGCGGGTTTGGCGCGAATCTTCAAGTTATTGGCGGCCTTGGATCTTGAGCTTGTCGTGCGACCTAGGAAAGCAACCGGCCGCCAAGCAGATTGGTGACGCATGGGGCGGCGTCGAAAGTCCCGCACACTCTCCGTGTGGATGAACGGGGAGAAGGTTGGTGATTGGCGTCTGGCGGCCACCGGGCAGGAATTCCTGTATGCCGAGACATGGCTTTCTTCGCCTGCCGCCAGACCCATTTCGCTGTCGCTGCCGTTGCGCCCTTCCCGGGAACCGTATCGCGCTGGCGTCGAAGCTTTCTTCGATAATTTGCTGCCGGATAATCGTCAAATCCGCGAGAGAATCCAGCGCCGGTTCAACACCGGGTCGATTGGGGCGTTCGACCTGTTGCAAGAAATCGGGAGGGATTGTGTTGGCGCGCTGCAATTGATGCCCGAAGGCGAGACGCCGCCAAGCATACGGCAAATCACAGGCGAGCGTTTGACACCAACCGGAGTCGAACAACTTCTTTCCGGGACCTTGGGATCGACTTTCCATCAGGGAGAAGCGAACGAGGACGCCTTCCGGATTTCGTTGGCGGGAGCGCAAGAAAAGACGGCGCTGATGCTGCACAAAGGCGCCTGGCTCCGGCCGACCCATGCGACCCCCACAACGCACATTCTCAAGCTTCCGATGGGCGTCAACACCCAGGGAATTGATCTTTCGACATCGGTGGAAAACGAATGGCTGTGTGCGCGGATCGCGCAGCAATATGGCATCGAAGTGGCGAACTGCCGGATGGCAACGTTCGGCCCCTACAAAACACTGGTCGTGGAGCGATTTGATCGAAGGCTGGCCCCTGGGCAAACGTGGTATCTGCGATTACCCCAGGAGGACCTCTGTCAGGCCACCGCGACGCCTCCCGCCTTCAAATACGAGAGTGAAGGCGGCCCGGGAATCGGTGCGATCATGGACCTGTTGCTGGGTTCAGAACGAGCGGCTGAAGATCGCCGGGATTTTATGCGCACCCAATTGGTTTTCTGGATGCTGGCGGCGATCGACGGCCACGCCAAAAACTTCAGCGTGTTTCTTCTGCCTGGCGGGGCGTATCGCCTGACCCCGCGGTATGATATTTTGTCCGCCTATCCAATTCTGGGGCACGGCCGCGCCAAGCTGGCCCCGGAGAAGACCCGAATGGCCATGGCTGTCACGGGAAAAAGCCGTCATTATCGATGGAAAGAAATTCACGCCCGACATTGGATCGAAACGGCGAGGCGCCAGGGACTTGGTGATATGGAGCAAATTATGTCGGATGTGATCGCACAGACACCGGCGGCACTAAATCGGCTGCGTAACTTGGTGCCGACGGAGTTTCCAATGCGGATTGCCGATGCCATCATCAGCGGAATTGAAACATGTGTGGAACAGCTTAAAAGGGAGTTGTCCGGCAAAGCATCTTGAATCGCGCTGAAGGCCTTTTGGACAATCGTGAATGAAAGGGTCCTGGGAAATTGGTATTGCCGCAGTCGCCGCGATTCCGGAGAGAGTGAGGCGGGCAAAACCCTGTCCTGATTATCCGTGGCATCAGATGGAACAACAGATCGGCTGCCGCCTTGCGCCGGTCGCGCCATCCGTGGTAAAACATTTACTTGCATAATGCAAGTTCTGTGGTATTGTGGCGACAGTGGCTGAGGGCGGTTCGTTCTTTGAAATGCCGCGGATCGGGGCGTTTGGGCGGTGAACCCGTTTGAACCACGCCATGCCCCGGTTGTCGCGGCTGTTTATCCGCCTTTGCGCGGAGCGCTGGCCCCGTTTCCGGCTCTGGTGTCAAGGTCAGTCAAGCTCTGGGAAGTTATCAAGGAGGGTTCTCCTCCGGGTCAGGGGGCAATGAACAAATTATTGGGCGGACGCTTGCGCGTGGGGCGTTGCGGACTACCCGACCATAAGCAAATGATTTGTTTATGAAATCACCTTTCTGACCCCCTTTTTCTGACTATGTCTTATTTGTCCGGGGTTTTGGCCGGCTGGTTGCGCCTATTTGCACCTATTTGCGGCTTAAATTGACGGC
>PLGF01000027.1:7294-29888 GCA_003138485.1 Verrucomicrobiales bacterium
TTGTGCATGATAAAAAGCGCGGGAGCTGGAGTTCTCCCGCGGGCCAGGCGAGCTTGAGTGCGTTGATAATCAATGACATGCGAAATGGGCGCTTGGAAGCTTTTGTAGCGAGCCTGGCGCCGAGATGCGCCCGTCCGACAGTTTTTCGCTGCTTTGAACCGGAAACGCGTGTAATCTCACCTCCATGTTGACATGTCTGATGTTGGAATTGCCGCCATGTTAAGCACGTTGCGCATCAAGAATCTGGCCCTGGTTTCCGATCTCACTCTCTCTTTGCCCGCGGGCTTCAACGTCATCACCGGCGAAACCGGCGCGGGCAAATCCATCATCGTCGGCGCCCTCAACCTCCTGTTGGGCGAACGCGCCGACCGCACCCTGCTCCGCGCCGGATGCGACAGTTGCTCCGTCGAGGCGGTCTTCGAACTGGGGCCGGGCCGCGGCGTCGTGGAAAAGCTTCTGGAGCAAAACGGCCTGGAGCCGTGCGCGGACAAGCAACTCATTCTCAAGCGCGTCTTCACCAGCGCCGGCGCCAACCGCCAGTTCGCCAACGGTTCCCCCACCACCCTCCAGGTCCTGGCCGCCATCGGGCAGGAACTGGTCGATATGCACGGCCCCCACGAGCATCAATCCCTGCTCCAACCCGCCCGCCAGTTGAGCATTCTGGACGCCTTCGCCGGACTCAAGCCGGCGCGGGAGAAGTTCGCCTCCCTCCTCCGCCAATCGCACGAGTTGGAGGCGCAAAAGGCCGCCCTCGTCGTCGATGAGCGCGATTACGCCCGCCAATTGGATTTGCTCCGCTTCCAGGTCAACGATATTTCCAGCGCGAAGCTCCAGCCCGCCGGGGAGGAAGAGGTCGAGCGGGAATTCAAACGCGCCGGCAACGCCGCCCGCCTCCTGGAACTCTGCCAGGCCGCCCTCAATCTGCTCTCCGACCAGGACGATTCCCTTCTGCGCCAGGCCGGTGAATTGGGCCGCACCCTGCAAGCCTTGCAACGGCTCGACCCCGCCGCCGCCCCGCTCTGCGCCGCCCACGAACAGGCCGCCGCCGCCTGGACCGAATTGCAATCCGCCTTGCGTCGTTACGCCGACTCCGTCGAAGTCGATCCCGCCCGCCTGCGGCAATTGGAAGAGCGCGTCAATCTGCTCCTGGCCCTCCGCCGCAAATACGGCCCCACCCTCGACGAGGTCATCGCCTTTGGCGCCGACGCCCAAGCCAAATTGCGCAACCTCGAAGGCCGCGACGCCGAACTGGCCCGTCTCAATGGCGAATTGGAAAAACTGCGCCAGTATCTGCTTGACTCAGCGCGGGAGCTCACCTCGCAACGCCGCCAGGCCATCCCCCGCCTGGCCAAGGCCGCCATGCAACAACTGCGGGGCCTTGGCTTTCAGCAGTCCCTTTTTGAAATCAACCTCCGCACCGGCCCGTATTTCACCTTGACAGGCCTGGACGAAATTGAGTTCCAATTCGCTCCCAACGCCGGCGAGCCGCCACGCCCCTTGCGCTCCATCGCTTCTTCCGGCGAAATGTCGCGCGTCATGCTCGCCTTGAAAACTGTTCTGGCCGCCGAAGACGAAATCCCCGTGCTGATCTTCGATGAAATCGACTCCAACGTCGGCGGGGAAACCGCCGCGGTCGTGGGCGGGAAGATGGCGGAAATCGCCCGCAGGCGCCAGGTGCTCTGCATCACTCATTTGCCGGCGGTCGCCGCGGTCGCCGGCTCCCATTTTGTCGTCACCAAACGCACCGAAGCCGGCCGCACCCTGTCTGAAATCACGCCCCTGGACCGGGCGCAGCGCGTTCACGAGATCACCCGCATGTTGGGCGGCCAGACCGCCGCCGCCCGCCGTCACGCCGAAGACCTACTGGAACGCGCGAGCCAGTGATTATGGCACGGCCCCGTTTGGCGTGTGAAAGGGCGTCGGGGGAATTTTTCGGACCAGCTTCCGCGCTTGGGCCGCCGTGGTCACTTCTTTGGGCAGCCGGATCAAGACCCACTTTTCAGGGAACGTGTAGTCCCGACCGGGCGCAATCTCCACTTCCGGGCTGAGCGGAGACAGCTCGACGGCGCGCTGGTCAAAATAGACTTCCACCGAATTGCCGCCGTCGCCGTAGCGGCCGCGGGCGAACCATGGGAAATACTTGACAAATAGCAGTTTGCCTCGCGCGTAGGCGATCCAGCCCGCCGGGCTGTCGGCGCCAATTCGCGTCACCGCTCCCACGGCCTCCGCCACCAGCACGCCCTCGATCACTTGCGTTTGGACGGAAGCCGGATGCTCTCCGTCGTAGGCGCTCCCGGCTTCCTGGCTGCGGCGCTGCGACCACCCGGCGTGGAAGCGGCTCTTCTGGTTCAACGGAAAGAACACAAAGCCGCCCCCTTTGCAAATCGTCCGGTCCCACACGCAACACGAGATCGCCGCGCCCGATTGGTTGCGGATTCTTTGCGTCAGGCCCAGATCGCCCGTGTCGGGCGCGAGTACGAAGTCCTTTTCGATGGCGATGTCGGCACGCGGGTCCAGCGGGCCGGCCACATGGACGGAGAAATCTCCGTTGAACTTCCACCGCGCCCGCCCCTGGGTCAATTGCGGATGAGCCGGCCAGCCGCGCGATTCCGGCCCCAGATCGCATTGATACCCGCCCAGCCACAGGGGGGCGCCGCCCTCGGTGAAGGTCTGGCCCAACGTGGCGGCGTTTTCAAAAAGGACGTTCTCGCCGTCGAGGCTGAAATGCGCGACGCGTCCGCCAGTTGCCGGCACGATGACCACCTGCACGGCCGTTTCGGTCGCGTTGAGAAAAATGCTGCTGTCCCAGCCCTCGTAGGATCGCTTCTCGATGCCAGCGGGAAGGTCGTCGGCGTTCTGCGCGCCGACTCCCGCTGCCGCCAGACAGACCGGGAGCAGGAGGCGCGCGAACGCGCTTGCTGGCAGGCGCGGGCTTTTGCATTCCATGCGAATTGAGCGTGAAAGTGTTGAGGATCGCGCGGCGGCGCCGTCGGGCTGTTGGTCCGGCCTTACGTTGGCGCGGCCGCGGCTTCCGGCTCCCGCACCGCGACCAGCGCCCTGCGCAGCGGCTGGCCCTGGAAAGTGTAGCCGGTGGCGAGGGTCTCCGCGATCACCGCGTTCGCGGCCGGAACGACGTCGTCCTTGAGCTGATGGGCCTTCGGATCGAACGGCTCGCCCGCCGGCGCCAGGGTGGGAACCAATCCCACGCGCCGCGCCGCGTCGCGACAACTGTTCTGGAAGAGGCTGATCTGCTCGAGCAGAGCGGGCTGGCCCGAACGCCGCGCCGCCTGAAACAGCGCGAAAACATGGTCCAGCAAATAAACCAGAACCTGCAGCCATTCCTGCTCCGCGCGGCGCAGCTTTTCGGTTTCCAGACGCAAGTGCGCCTTTTCGCCATCATTCATTTTTTGCAGGAATTCGCCAACGGCTTTGACTTCGACGGACATGGCGTCGGCCACCGCTTTGGCGCCAGCGGCGGTCTGGGCGGTTTGCTCCTGGTATTCGCGCCATTGGTTGGTCGCGGTGGTGATGTAGGCGGCCAGCGGCTCGAGTTTTTGCAGTTGACCCATCGCGTCGGCCAGAAGCCGCGCCTGGGCCAGGGATTGCGCGTCGCTGTCGCGGCGCAAAAACGGGGCCACCATGCTCCCCGCCGCTCCCGCCACGCAGGCGGCCATCAACGAGGCTTCCCACCATAGCAAAGGCCTGTGCCCCAGGCACAAAAGCAGCCCCCCGGCCGTCAATAAAACCGCGTCCGCCGCCAGAAACGGCCACAACGGCAAACTGGACTCTGTATCGGTCATTCCCACTAGCTTAGTTTCAAATTCGCCGGAGCAAAGCTCAAATGTCACCGGCCCGGCTTCCGCCGGAAAATCAAAACGGACGTCGGCGTGTTCAAATGCCGCGCCATCCCCTCCGCATCCCAGAAATAGGCGCTGCTGGTTGGGTAAACCGCCGCCAAGCCGGCCAAGTCATAGAACTCGCCCGGATACCCCTTGACCCAATCCACAAAGGGCAGCGCCTCCTGCGACCATTTCATCCATGAAAAGTCCGCGTTCACCAGGACCAGGTACCGCGGCCGGCGCCTTTCGACATCCTCCCTGAATTCCCGCCGCATCTCCGACGCGTAAGGCTGGTCCCTTACCAAATCATACATGTAGATGTAGCCATCGACGGAGTGCCTTTGCGCGTAAAAGTAAATCTCCGGTTCCGACCCAAGCACCGCAACTTCGTCCTCTGGCGCCGAATGTTCGCGGATATACTTTCCCACCTCCTGCGCTTCCATAAACACTTCCGGTGGGTAAATCGCCTTGTTGGCCGCCGCCGTCGGCAGCTCAAACCACACGGCCCGGTTCTGCCAGATCAGGCAGCCGCCCGCCGCCACGAACAGCCCCGCCCCCGCCGCGCGCGCCCACCGCCCCCGCGTCCCTTCCAGCCACGCCGCCGCGTCCCCGATCAGCAGGCATGCCGCCGGCAGCATGAGTATGAAATAGTGCGGCCGAAAATACAGCCCCGCCGCCGTCGCCAGAAATGAACATCCATACAGAGCCGCGAAAAAAAACTGCCGCTCCGCCCCGCTCTTCCTCCAGACCATCCCCAGCAACGCCAGCGCTCCCGCCAGGTAATACCATCGGTCGATTCCCGCCCCGAAAAACTCGTTCAACCGCTCCAGCCCGTCGGGCAGCGACTGAAAGCCGCCATAAACCCGCGCGTATTCGACCGTCCAAAACCAAAAGCGCGCGAACACGCCCGCCCGCCAGAGAATCAGGCCCGTCAGCGCCAGCGGCACAACCAGGCCCAGGCTGAACCAGGCGAGATTCCGGGCGCACAACCGCCAGGAAACCGATCGCGCGGCGAACGCGTCGCGCACCAGTAACGCGGCGCCAAAGACGCCAAAAAACAGACCCGGTTGTTTGCACAAAAACGCCAGGCCAAAAAGCAGCCCGCTCAGAAACAGCGCCGCCGCTTTCCCCGTGCGCCGGGCGCGCAGCAACAGCAACAAGCCGCCCAGCGCGTGGATCACCACCAGATGCGTCGCGTGGCCCTCGAGTCCCAAAACCGCCGGGCTGAGCGAGAGCAAAACATACGTGGCGCAACAGACCGGGACCGCCACCCCCTCCAGCAGCTGGCGGGCCAGCAGGAACAGCAGCCAGATCGTTCCCAGGTTGACAAACAAAAAACCCAGATGAAGCCCCGTCGCGCTCTGGCCAAACACCGCCATCAGAACCGCGTAATCCGCGTACGTTCCGGGCATCTTCATGTTGAAGGCCAGTTTGTACGGCGCGATTCCTTGCAGGATCAATTGGCCGGCGTAGGCGAACTCCCCTTCATCCCGTTCCAAGGGCAGTGCCAGCAGGCGGAGGCGGACGACCACCGCCAGCACGACCAGCAGGATCAGGCCTGCGTACCACAGATTGCGCGACTTCACAAAGAAAAGTCGGGCTGGTATATCACTTGCAAGGCGCGCCGTCAAACCGCCGGGGGAAAATGACGAAGGTCATTCCGACCACACCCCTCAGGCCAACGCGCGTTCAAGCAACCGCCTCTCCCTCGCGCTCATCGGCAACTCCAGCGCCCGTTCGCGCGCCGCCGGGGTCATCTTTTGCCAGACCTTTTTCGTCGCGTTGATCATTTTCCCCTCATCCGTCCGCCCGGCCAGGTCTGCGAATTGAAATTCCAGGAAAACCAGGCAGAGCGCGTCTTCCAAAACCCGGCTCTCCGCGTCCGCCGGAAAATTCTTCTTGAGATTCAAGTCCCCCACCCGGCCAATCATCTCCTCGCCATAACCCACCGCCCGCAGAATCTCACCGGAACGGCGCGCGTGAAACTCCTTCAACTCGGCGCGCCAGCGCAAGTAGCCGGCCCGCGTCATCGGCTGGGATTCCCGCGGAATCATCCAGCGGCAGAGGTGCTGGCAGCGCGCCGCCAGCCGCAGGCTCTCGGACGCTTCCGGCTCCAGCTTCAGCACCCATGCTGTCAGCCGCCGCGCGTAAAGCAATTCGCGCGGATGACCCGCGCCGCCGGCAATCTCCACGTTCGGATCACGCGCGTTCTCGGAATCAAATCGATCCAGAGCCTGTTGCAACCGGTCCATCACGGAAAGTAATCCTTCCGCGCCCGATTGCAAACGCCCCGGCCGGCCCCGGATCGCATCTCATTTAGTTGAGGCGCGCCCCCAGCCCCGGCTACGAGGCGGCGGGCGGAATGTGTGTCAAGTATTGCAACGTCACAACCGACGTCAGAAAGCAAAGCACGGCGCAGATCATGTAGGGCAGCGGGGCCGTCTGGAAAAACAAGGTCGCCGCGAAAATCGGGCCGACGATTCGCGCCAGACTGCCCACGCCCTGCGCCACCCCCAGCGTCGCCCCTTGCTCGTTCGCGGGCGTCAGCATGGAGATCATCCCGAAGACCGGCGGACGCGTCAGGCTGGAGCCGATGGAAAAAACGGCCAAACCCGCCAGCAGCCACCCCCACGAGCGCAAATAGGGAATGATGCCGATGCCGATGGAGGCGAGAAACAGACTCAGGGCGATCAATTTCGGCTCGCCCATCATCTTGACAAGCCGTCCTATGGCGCCCCCCTGCACCGCCGCGCCCACCACTCCGCAGTAGGCGATCAGCCAGGACGCCGTGCCAAGGGCCGCCTTTTTATCAATATGAAAATTCTGGATGACCAGCAGCCCGACGGTTGTTTCAAAGCAGGTGAAACAAAAGGTCGCCAGAAAGAAAATGCCGATGAGCAAATTGAGCCGCGGCGCGCGCAGGATGTGAAGCCACTGCTCAACATGGGGCCGTTGCGTGAGCGAGTGCTCCGACGGCCGCCAGCTTTCCACCAAAATCACATACGCCAAAATAAAGTTCAGCCCGGACAACACGGCGGCCGTCCAACCCGGCGCCTGCGGTCCGATGTATTTGCTGCTCAACCCGCCAAGCACGGGTCCGAGGATGAAGCCCAGGCCAAAGGCCATGCCGATCAATCCCATCCGGGCCGACCGTTTCTCCGGAGGCGTGATGTCGGCAATGTAGGCCTGGGCGACAGTAATGTTGGCCCCGCATATCCCGGCGAAGAGCCGGGATAAGAGAATCACCAGCAGCGCGGCGTGTCCCGACATCCCGGAGCCAACGGCAAGAATCACGTACGATAGACAGGCGCACGCCGTGCTCCCCAGCAAAATGGGACGCCGCCCCACCCGGTCCGAAAGCCGCCCCCAAATGGGCGAGAAGATAAACTGCATCAAGGAGTAAGACCCCATGATCACCCCAATCATCCAGCCCGGCGCGTGGAGACTGTCGCTGTAAATGGGCAGCAGGGGCAGGATCAGCCCAAACCCCACCAGGTCCATCAAGACCGTGAGAAAAATGATCGCAATCGATGGTTTCTTCATTGTTCCGCGGCTACACGCAACCGCGCGGCCTCAATATGCCGCATCCCCTGCCGCCAGCGCAACTGTCAGCCTGCTAATTCCACGCCTCCAGACGCCCCCTGCCCTCACGCGGCCGTCCGCGAGTGTGAGACGCGGGTTGGCAAACCCGTGCCACCAGCGGAGACTCCGCGCATCAAGCGGCGAGGCTTTCGCCCACCTGGAAGCGCGCGAAACGGCGGACGACAATCTCATCGCCCAGTTGCTTGGCAATGCCGCCGATGTGTTCCTTGACGGACACTTCGGAATTCCGTTTGACAAACCCCTGGTCCACCAGGCAGACGCCCTGAAAAAACTTCTCCAGCTTGCCTTCGACGATCTTGGCGATGGCTTGCGGCGGCTTGTTTTTGACTTGTTCAGCCGCGATTTCCCTTTCCTTCGCCACGGTCGCGGGCGGCACCTGCTCGCGGGAAATGACCGAGGGGTTGCCCGCGGCGATTTGCAGCGTGATGTCGCGCACCAATTGCTTGAACTCCTCGCTGGCGACCGTCGCCTCTTTGCCGGCGCCCACTTCCACCAGCACTCCCACCTTGGCCCCCGTGTGGATGTAGGCCGCGACAATCCCCTGCCCGCTCACTTCAAAGCGCGTAAAACGCGGCAATTGAATGTTCTCGCCGATCCGTGCCACAGCCGCGACCCGCTCCGCTTCCAACCCCTGGAGTGTCGCGCCGCCGGTGAGCTTGCGCGCCAAGTCGTCGCAAAATGCGCGGAAGCTCTCGTTCCGGGCGACAAAATCGGTTTCGCAGTTGATCTCCACGAGCACGCCCGCCCGCGCTCCGGGCGCGATGTATTGAGCGATGACGCCCTCCTTGGTGGCGCGCGAGGCCTTCTTGGCGGCCGAGGCGCTGCCCCGTTTGCGCAGGATATCGACGGCGGCATCGAAGCCGCCTTTGGATTCCAGCAATGCTTTTTTGCAGTCCATCAAGCCCGCGCCGGTCGCTTCGCGCAACCGGGCAACATCCGCGGCGGTAAAATCAGCCATGATTCAAATAATAAATTGTTGAAGGTTTAGAGAGTTGCGGGAGCGACCGCTGGTGTAGGGATTGGGACGGCGCCGGACGGCGCCGGGGTGGCCAGCGTGCTGACCAGAGCGGGGTCCGCCGGGGCCGGAGCGGCGGCGGCAGCCTGGGCTTCCTCGCCTTGTTCGGCCTTGCGCCGTCCGTATTTGGCTTCGTATTCGGCCCGCGCCTGCGTGATGGTCTGTACCACCGTCTGCAAGATCAGGCGCACTGAGCGGATGGCGTCATCGTTGCCGGCAATGGGAAAATCGACCAGCTCGGGATCGCAGTTGGTATCGACGATGGCGACCATGGGAATTTTCAAGCGGCGGCCTTCGGCGACGGCGTTGTGCTCGCGCTTGATATCGACGACAAACAGCGCGGCGGGATACTTGTCCATCGAGCGGATGCCATCCAGGTTCTTGAAGAGGCGGGCCGCCTCGCGGCGGTACATCGACTGCTCCTGTTTGACGTAATTGCCCATGGTGCCGTCGGTCTCCCACTTCTCGATTGTGTTTGAGGCGGGCGATGGAACGCTTGATGGTGTTGAAATTCGTCAGGGTCCCGCCCAGCCAGCGTTCGGTGACGTAGAGTTGCCCGCAGGCCTTTGGCAGATTCCTTGACCGCTTCCTGGGCCTGTTTCTTGGTCCCCACGAACAGGACGTTGCCGCCTTTGACTGACGACACCGCGAAGGAAAGTCGCAAGCCGTCTCCAGTTGGACAAGGCATCTTGCTCAGGTCGATGATGTGGATGCCGTTGCGGGCGTCGAAGATGAAGGGCTTCATCTTGGGGTTCCAACGCCTGGTCTGGTGCCCGAAATGGACGCCGGCGTCCAGTAATTCCTTAATGCCTATGCTGATCACTCTTTTTCCTTTTGTTAGAAGTTCGCGACGCCCGAAGGCGGCGAACCATCCCGCGGAACACGGGATTACGTTCAGTGTTATTATGGCCGCCCGCGCCGACTCAGGCGCGGATTTGAGGCCGTTGCCCCCCGGCGATGGACGCCGAGAGGGATTGGAACCTACCAGACCCCCGCCCAAACGCAAACTGTTTTTTGGAAATGCATTACGGGCCATAGAGGCATCGGACGATGAGTGCGGCATTGGTATGACGTCGTTGAGTCGAGGTCCAAAGTGGAGGTTAATCCACAGGGTTCGTGACGCTCTTGGAGAACAAAGTGCTGCGCGGCGCGTTAGCCTCGGCTACCATTTCCGCGGATGTTTGCGGGCGCAAATTACACCCGGCGCAGGTCCAGGGTGAAGGGGGATTGGGGGTTTGGTTCCGGCCGGCGCGGCTCCATCGGACCGGGGGTGTGGCCCTGGCGGAAGAAGCGTGCCAGGCGGCGGCTCTCGGCCTCGTAGGCGTTGACGGGGAACGTCGTGTGGCTCAGGCCGCCCGGATGGGAGACGTGATAGGTACAGCCTCCCACGCTGCGCTGGTTCCATGTATCGACCACGTCGAAGACCAGCGGGGCGTGAACCTTGATGGTCGGATGCAGCGCGTTGGGCGGCTGCCAGGCGCGATAGCGCAAGCCGCAGACATATTCGCCGTTGACGCCCGTGGGGTGCAGCGGCAGCGCCCAGCCGCCGGCGGTAATGACATGGCGCGTGTCGGTCAGTCCCCGCGCCTTGATTTGGACGCGTTCAAGGGAGGAATCGACGTAGCGGACCGTGCCGCCGGGGCCGGCTTCCTCGCCCAAAACGTGCCACGGTTCGAGCGCGTGGCGGATTTCCACATGCATGTCGCGAACGTCCAGGTCGCCGTACTGCGGAAAACGGAACTCGAAATGCGGGCCGAACCAATCCGGTTCCAGCGAGTAGCCGTGATGGCGCAGGTCTTCGAGGACGTCGCGGAAGTCGCCCCAGACGAAATGCGGCAGCATCCACCGGTCATGGATGTCGGCGCCCCAGTGGACCAGGGTCTGGGCGTAAGGCTTGCGCCAGAATCGGGAGACCAGGGAGCGGAGCAACAGTTGCTGGGCCAGGCTCATGCGGGGATGGGGCGGCATTTCAAAATTGCGCAATTCCAGCAGGCCCAGCCGCGCGCCGCCGGTTTCGGGCGGGTAAAGTTTGTCAATACTGAATTCGGCCCGGTGCGTGTTGCCGCTGGCGTCCACCAGCAGGTTGCGGAACAGGCGGTCTCCCAGCCAGAACGGGAGTTCCCCGGCGGCTCCCTGGGGCAATTGCCGGAAGGCGACTTCCAATTCGGAAAGCGAATCGTTGCGCGCTTCGTCCACGCGCGGGCTTTGGCTGGTCGGGCCAATGAAGAGGCCGCTGAAAAGAAAGGAGAGCGAGGGGTGGTTCTGCCAGTAATTCAGCAGCGAGCGCAGCAGATCGGGCCGCCGCAACAGAGGCGAATCCTCCGCCGTCGGGCCGCCCAGCACCAGGTGATTGCCCCCGCCCGTGCCCGAATGGCGTCCGTCGAGCATGAATTTCTCGGTGCTCAACCGCGCCTGGCGCGCTTCCTCGTAAAGGCCCTCGGTTTGATCCACCAATTCGTCCCAAGACGACGCCGGATGCAGATTGACCTCGATGACACCGGGGTCCGGCGTTACGCGCAGAACGTCCAGCCGGTGATCGCGTGGCGGCGTGTAGCCTTCGATGACGACCGGCATATCCAGTTCCTGGGCGGTGTCTTCGACGGCGGCGATGCAGTCCAGATAATCTTCCAGGGCGCGGGCCGGGGGCATGAAGACGTGCAGGCGGCCTTGCCGGCTTTCCACGCACAAGGCGGTGCGGGCGATCCACCAGGCGGATTCCCCCTGGGCGGGCGCGCGCAACGGGTCCGCCCCCGGCTTGCGCGGTGGTCCTTGCTCGCGAACGCCTTGGGCCATGCGCCGCATTTCATCCGTCTGCCGGCGCGAGTCGCTCCAGGGAGGGGCCGCGATGCGCTGCAAATCCTTTGCCGTCCGCGGCGGCAGTGGCGCGCGGTGGGCAAAAGGGTCCACCTCAAAGATATGCGGAAAATCCCCGGGGCTGACGGCGGGCATGGAGTCAAGCGGGAGCCGGAAGCCGATGGGTGAATCTCCGGGAATCAAATAGCATCGTTCGGGCCGCAGAAACCACGGTCCGCTGATCCAGCAGGGCGGCTGGCCGGCCGGGGCGCGTTGCAGGGGCAGCACGTAACCAACGACTTTGTCCAGGCCCTGCTCGAAGACTTTGGCCAGGCGCGCGCGGTCTTCCGGATTCTTGAGATTGGATTTGAACGGGTCCGAGTTGACGGGCAGGCGGCGCTCTTTCCACAAATAATACCATGCATCCTCGAAAGCGGGCATGATCCATTGGGCGCCGCAGCCAAGGCGGCGGGCCAGAGTTTGGATGAACACCTCGGCCTGCTTTTCGCCGTGGCCGTAGTTTTTGGTTTCCAGCGCGAACAATTCTTCGTTGACCCAGAGCGGCTGGCCGTCCTTGCGCCAATAGGCCGCAAAGGCCCAGCGCGGCAGGGATTCGCCGGGATACCATTTGCCCTGACCATAGTGCAGGAGGGCGCCTTTGCTGAAGCGCTTCTTGAGCCGGCGCATGAGGTCGTCGGCCAGTTTGCGCTTCGACGGGCCCAGGGCGGCGGTGTTCCATTCCTCGCCCTCGCGGTCGTCGCTGGAGACGAACGTCGGCTCGCCGCCCATCGTCAGCCGGCAATCGTGGCGTTTCAAATCGGCATCGACCTGGCGGCCCAGTTTATCCATCGCCGCCCATTGTTCGTCCGAGTAAGGCTTGGTGACGCGGGGCGATTCGAAGATACGCGTGACCTTCATCTCGAAGGCGAGTTTGCATTCGCACTCGTCCACCTGGCCGGTGATGGGCGCGGCGCTTTGCGGATCGGGCGTGGCCGCCAGCGGAATGTGCCCCTCCCCCGCCAGCAGGCCGGAAGTCGGGTCCAGACCGATCCAGCCCGCGCCGGGCAAATAAACTTCGCACCATGCGTGGAGGTCGGTGAAATCGGCCGAGGCGCCGACGGGGCCGTCGAGGGCCTTGACGTCGGGAGTCAATTGAATAAGGTAGCCGCTGACAAACCGTGTGGCCAGGCCGGAGTGGCGGAACAATTGCGCCAGCAGCCAGGCCGAGTCGCGGCACGAACCGCTGGCCTTGGCGAGGGTTTCCTCCGGCGCCTGCACGCCCGGCTCCAGGCGGATGAGGTACTTGATGTCCCGGCAGAGGCGCTGGTTGACGCCGACCAAAAAATCAATCGTGCGCGGGCGTGCGTCCCCTTGCTTGCCGCGCAAATCCGCCATGATCTCCTCGTGGAGGGCCTGGAAGCGCGGGGTCAACGCGCATTTGAGGCGGAACGGCTCCAGTTCGTGATCCAGCGCGGCCGCGTAAGCGAAGGGCATTCGCTCGGCCTCGGGTTCGAGGAAAAAATCGAATGGGTTGAAGACGGCCATTTCGGCCACGAGATCGACTTCGATTTCGAATTGACTGGTCTTTTCGGGGAAAACCAGGCGGGCCAGGTAATTGGCCTGGGGGTCCTGCTGCCAATTGATGAAATGCTGGGCGGGCAGCGCGCGCAGCGAGTAACTCAAAATGCGCGTGCGCGAATGCGGGGCGGGCCGAAGCCGCACCACCTGCGGGCCGAGGTTGACGGGCCGGTCATAGAGGTAGGCGGTGCGATGATGGAGGGCGACATGAATGGACATGATTTGGCTTTCAAGACGCTTCTTTGCGCTGTTGTTGCTGTTCTTCCTGTTGAATCATCATTTCGGCGCCTTCGTTGGAAAACTCCTGGAAGATGTAGGCGTCAAAGAGCGCGTTGCCGACGTTGTTGAGTCTGGTTTGAAATTGGTCCAGATAGCCGTGCAGACCCTGCTCGAAAATTTCATCCACAGTGCTGAATTGCAGCTCGGCTTCCAGGCGGCCGGCGAGTTTTTCGGCGTCGTTGCAAAAGCGCCCGCTGGGCACGCCGGAGATGTGGCGCAGAGCCGCGTTCAATTCCCCCACGCAAAAACGCGCCGAGCGGGGAAAATCCTCGTTGAAGAGGAGGAAATCCGCCACCAGCCGCGGATGCACTTCGGCCCCATGCAGCGATTTGTACGCGTCCCACGCGCTGCACGACCGCAGGATCGCCTGCCAGCCCAGCGCTTCGGTTTGGCTGACGCTCTTGGGCACGCCCCGTTCCGGGAGGCTCTCGTAGCGCACGTCCAGGATGCGCGAGGTCTTGTCCGCCCGCTCGATGAACTTGCCGGCCTGGGAAAACCACCAACCCTCGTTGTGGAGGATCGTCGCGTAGCCGATGCCCACCAGGTGGAGCGACGCCTCCTTGATCTGCTGGAAGAATTCGCTGGGGCTTTGCCGCCACACTTTGCGCGCTTCAGGTGAACGGACAAACAAATAGAGCCGGTTGAGTTCCTCCCAATACTCCATCGTGATCTGGTCCCGCACCATGCGCGCGTTCTCACGCGCCTGGACAATTGAGGAGACAATCGAATTGGGGTTCTCCAACTGAAAGACCAGAAACTCCGTCACGGTCCGGCCGGTGGCTTTCTTGTGGAGCCGCAGGAAGGCCTCCTCCTCGCCGTTACTCTGCACGACGGGCATCCAATGGTCCAAGAGGCTCTCGTCGTTGAGATCGCGATAGTCCAGCAGCAACTGGAGGTTGACATCCACCATGCGGGCGATGTTCTCCGCGCGCTCGATATAGCGCGACATCCAGTAAAGACAATTGGCAACGCGGCTCAACATATTGTTCATTGTAAAGACAATTGGCAACGCACCTCAACACATTATTCGTCTCCGTAAAGCACCCAGGTGTCCTTGCTGCCGCCGCCCTGCGAGGAATTGACCACCAGCGAACCCGCCCGCAGCGCCACGCGCGTCAGGCCGCCCGGAACAATGGTCGTCTTCTCCCCGCAGATGATATAGGGGCGCAGGTCGATGTGACGTCCCTCGAACAGGTCGCTTTCAACATGGGTCGGATGGCGGGAAAGCGCGATCATGGGCTGGGCGATGTAATTGCGCGGGTCGGCCTGGATGCGTTCGCGGAAAAACTCGATCTCCTTGGCCGAGGCCTTTGGCCCCATCAACATGCCGTAGCCGCCCGATTCGTTGGCGGCCTTGACCACCAGTTTGGGGAGATTCTCCAGGATGTACTTCTTGTCCGACTCTTCGCTGGCCAGGTAAGTCGGCACATTGGCCAGGATCGGCTCCTCCCCCAGGTAATACTTGATCATCCGCGGCACGAAATAATACATCACCTTGTCGTCCGCAATGCCCGTCCCAATGGAATTGGCCAGCGAGACGTGCCCCGCGCGATACGCGTGAACCAGGCCCGGCACTCCCAGCATCGAGTCCGCCCGGAAAACAGTCGGGTCGAGAAAATCATCGTCGATCCGCCGGTAGATCACATGCACCGCCTGCAAGCCCTTGGTCGTGCGCATATAGACCCGGCTGTCGGTCACCACCAAATCCCGCCCCTCGACAATTTCGATGCCCATCTGGCGGGCCAGGTAAGTATGCTCGAAATAGGCGCTGTTGGCGGCGCCAGGAGTCAACAATACAATCGTCGGGTTCGGCACGCCCGCCGGCGCGATATATTGCAGCATCTTCAACAGTTCCGCCGGATACTGGTCAACCGGCCTCACGCCGATCCTCTCGAACAAGTCCGGGAAACTGCGCTTCATCGCCCGGCGGTTCTCCAGCACATAGCTCACGCCGCTGGGACATCGCCCGTTGTCCTCCAGCACCATGTAGGCCCCATCCGCCCCGCGAATCAGGTCCGTCCCGCACACATGGATGTAGATGTCCTTGGGAACGTTGAAATTGGCGAACTCGCGCCGAAAATGCTTGCCGGAAAGAACGTAGAACGGCGGGATGACGCCGTCCTTGACGATTTTCTGGTCGTGATAAATATCGCGCAGAAAAAGGTTGAGAGCGGTGATGCGTTGCACCAGGCCGCGCTCGAGGTGTTCCCATTCGCGGGCGGGGATGATGCGCGGAATGAGGTCGAAGGGGAAAATCCGCTCCATCCCCTGCGAATCGCCATAGACGTTGAAGGTGATGCCCTGGCGCAGAAAGGCCAGATCGACAGAGCGGCGCTTGTCCTCGAACTCATCGCGCTTGAGGGTTTCAAACAAAGCGCCAAACTGGCGGTAATGGGGGCGAATCTCGCCCTCCGCATCCATCATTTCATCAAAGAAACCGTCGTGATTATATTTTCGCAACATGAGATCGCCAGCTTCGTTTTGCGCACCCTGTCCAAATCTAACCTGACAACGCCAATTCCAGACACGTCAACCATACCCGCCCGGAAGGCTGAAATCCAGCCCAATCCCGCGGTTCCAAGCTCCCGAGTGTGAGGCGGAATTCTTCGGGGCTCGACCTCACCCCTGCCCTCTCCTTCCGCCGTCGCCTGGCGGCTATGGCGGGACAAGCCACCAGAGGGAGAATCATTCACCGTCCAACCGCAAAAGGACGCGACTGGATTTGCCGGACGCTCCTTCGCAACGCCAGAACCGCGCGCCTGCTTTTCCTTCTCCCAGGGGGAGAAGGTTAGGATGAAGGCGAGCCCCGAATAGTTCCATCTCACGTCCAAGGCTTTCGTTCCGTTGGGATGACAACAACGCATTCGCACTCATTAAGCAATTCTCTTGCCGCGCCGCGGGCAAGCCGCATTTTTTGTGCGACTGGCGAGCCAGCGCCGCTTCTGGGACCGCCTGCCCCAATCGAAGTCGCCGCGCCAAACCAGCCAACTTGTCATTCACCGGTGTGGATGACAACTACAGTCGCGGCGAATCGGCTTGCGAATGTGGCGAAGTCTGCCAAAATGAGGGTTGCTGGGTTTGAGAAATCCTTCAGCCAGTTTAGCTCAGTGGCAGAGCAACGGTTTTGTAATTCTAACCCAACCCTTTGCCTTCTTTGGCAACGCTTGATTTCACCTGTGTTTACGAGGGTATTCCCGAATTCGCGATTGCTATGGCTGGCTCCGTTTTGCCCCAAAAACCCCAACCCGTATCCAAAAGCGATATACAAATTTCTGACGATCTTAAAACAGCGTCTCAAATCCAGCCGCCCGGAAGTGCCCATCATTGGTAAATCCCTTGGATATTCCCAGCCGCCGCATGATCGTGAACGAAACCTGGTCCACAATGCCAGCGCTGTCAGCCTCACCACGCTCGTAGGCCAACCACGCGGCATTCCAGTCCTCGACGGTCGGCACGATTAGATGATGCCCTGGCTCCATCTGCTTGCGCAATCGGCTGACTGTGGAGCGGTATGGCCTGCGCGCGGCAGCGTTGCCGCATTCGAGCAGGACGAAGCTGCTTGTGACCAAATCCACCCGAGCCCCCAACAATTCCGAAAAACACGCCTGCGCCCTACGATGCCATTGATCGCTCTCATCCCAGACGGCCAAGAGACCAACCGTGTCCAAAAACACGGTCATGGCTGGTGCTCATTATGGCGGGCGGCCACATCGTGTTCGCCGGATTGGTAACGCTCGCCCAATATGGCGTAAATGCCGTCAAGACGGCCATTGCGGTCTTCCGGTTGCGCAACCGGTCGCGGCTCAAACTCCACTTCGGTGCGCTCTGGCAGTTCGACCGCTTCCAGGGGTCGGAACACGCCGCTTTCATAGACTGCATGGATCGTCTTCATGCTCTTCTTTTACCACGTAGTTGGCCGCGATGCCAGTTTCTTCTGTATGCCAAGTGAGCGGCCATAATATGAGTTTTGGGGTATGACACTTACCCCGCCTCGTGCCGGTGACGACTCTGCTTGAAGCCTGGCGCAATGGCTGCTCGACGGAAAAACCGTGACGCGAAGCAAACGGTGTTCGCGCAAATGCCGGTCAAATTGTTCGAAACCGGGCGCGCAGATGCGCTGCAAGAGAAACCCATAAAACAGAAGGGACGCCCTACCTCTAACGTACGTTAGCAGTTGGTCAATGATCCTCGCCGCAGGCTTCGACGATATTTTGCCGCAAGACCGCCGCAGCCACCAACGAATGTTGCCGCAAAAGCAGCGCAGGCTTGAACGACTTTTACCGCAGCAATGCCGCATCCACGAACGACCACCGCCGCAGAATCGCCGCAATGGCCAACGATATTTCAACGAAACGGCCAACGATAAATCCGGGCAGCAAAAGCTGTAATGGGTGCAGGCACCGCCTGCCTTCGTGTTTGCCGCTGCCATTGTACGGCTGCGCTGCGCTTGTCAAGGTAGTGCCCCCTCCTCCCGCCGCCTCCACCTTGACAATGCTCGCTCCGCCGGGAACTGTGGCGCTTAGGAAACACGAAGCGAATCCTTGAAGCCTGTCGGCTCTGGAGGAATCCATGCGCGTGATGCGGCGTGAAAGTGGGGCGCTACCGCTTGCACTTCCATCAGACTTGCAACACGGGAAAACAGGAATATCATACGGTCATCTTTTGAGTAATTCGCACACGAAAACTGGACTTGGCAGCACGGCGCTAATCGCCTTGTGCGCACGCGTGCTGTGTGGATGTTCCACCCTGAATTACGGGCTGAGACCAGCGCCCGCATCCATCCAATCCTCCTCCACAATCGGCGATACCGAATATATAAACGCGACCGCTAGTTTAGCAAACCTATCGGTGGCTGCGGAAGTGGATGATTTTTTCAAATCTAAATACATCGTTGTGGTTCTTTTGATCTCCAACACGTCGAGCACCACACTTGACGTTGGCTACAATTCTTTCGACGTGCAATACTGCAACGTGAATTCTGAGCGAGGGATGTCCCCCATTGAACCCAATGCACTGATTGCGAAATTTTCAAAGGAGAGGCGTTCAGGTGAATCTGGGAGGGGTTGGGCAACTTTCTTCCAGGCATTAGCCGCAGCACACCACGATCCGGGCGCGAACGTTGACTATGGTAAGGTGTCGCAAACAGTAAGCTCTGGAACGGCCGCGAACCAATCGCAGACACAGGACGAAACCCGAATGATACGGACACTTGACAGATTTTTAATAAGGAGGGGGAAGGTTCCGCCGGGCGGGAAGGGGGTGGCCCTTGTCTTTTTTCCATTCTCGCAAGCCGAATCTTACAAAGTGCGCGTTCGAGTTGGTGAAGAGACCCACGAATTTTTGTTCCGGCTACGCAGTTATTAGACAAAATGTAAGATTGTGAACAAACACATCTCAGGTGAGTTCGATCCGTTCCGGGTTGTTATGACTTTCGCCTCGGAGACGACCAACGCCGACTTGTTCGTCGAGACGTTTAACGGAGTCGGTCTTATGTTCGATATTGGACTCAGCGGCAAGGACGATTATTCGCACAGCACCCGCATCCGTGCTCTGTCTCCCCGTGTGCTAAAATCATACGACGGGTTGTCGCCAGCCGCTAAACTGGCAGCCGCGAATGCGGCCACCGGGAAATTCCTATCACGCATCCAGCAATTACAGAAGGTGCCTGACTACAAAGGGCTTCCTGAGCGGATGTTAAATGCGCTTCGGAAGATTGGGTGGGGATTCCAAGATGACCGGTTGGTCGCATTGGATCCAGAGGTCAGAGAGATGTTTTTCCCGAAAGGCTCGCAATGGGATGCGTTTGTCGCCATCCGCGAGGTGATTGATAAAGCACAAAGTAATTTGATGTTCGTTGACCCTTATTGCGACGGCGCTTTTTTCGGCATTCTTCAGTCATCAACGGCACGGCCAAAGGCCATCCAGTTGCTGTGCCGAAATAATCCGACGGCTCTCAAAGCCGAGGCAGCAACCTTTGGCGCTCAACATAAATTAAATATCGAATTGCGAACTTCATCGGACTTTCACGACCGGTTTCTCATTGTGGACCAAAAAACGTGCGTCCATCTTGGTGCTTCAGTCAATCACGCGGGATCGAGAGCCTTTATGATACGTGTCGTCGAGGACAAGCGAAATCGAGACGCGCTTATTCAGGCGCTGGATGAGGCTTGGAAGACAGGAGGCCGGGTCCCGTAAACGAGACATGAGTGATTTGCCACACATCCGAGTTTTATGAGGTACAGGCGCAGCAATCGCTCGCGGCGTAATAGTGGTGACTCGTACTTTACCAATTGCAATATGTGCGGCCAGCTCATCCATATGCGGGAGATGCCGCACGGACAATGGCTCGCTTTCGGTGGGCCGAATTCAATCCACGATTGCGATGAACCAACCGAGTATGAGCGGGAGCAGAGTACGTCTTCCAATCTTCCAAGTTCGCGAGGACGAAGTACAGGCGCAGAACCGGCTCCAAGGTCAGGAATTCCGCCCGTAAAGAAAGAAGATGCGTGGCCAGCTTGGGTCTGGTGGCTGATTGTCTTTGCCATCCTGTATTTTGTGTTCAAAAACTGATGAACACTCATCGAACGGGGGAAAATGTGGCGCTAAAATGTAACTTTCTTGGCTTCGTTGGCGCTGTGCTCGTCCCGTAGGTGTCCATAGGTTTTCATGCAAAGTGCGCCCCCGTCCTGATGTCCGAGCCAGCGTGACACCGTCGGAACATCCACTCCGGCCTCGATACAGCGCGTGGCGAACAAATGACGCAGATCGTGGTGCGTGATGCGTTTCACACCAGCCAGCGTGGCGGCACGGTCTATTGATTTTTGGCACTCGAAAACTTGCATCACGGCTTTGTCGGGCGAATCTTCAGGCCGCTCCGTGCGCATTTTTTCCAGCAATTGCCGCAGGCTGCTGTTCAGTGGAATCCACCGGGCCTTGCTGTTTTTGGTGACGCGGACGAGAAGCAGTCCCTTCTCGAAATCCACGTCGCTCCAAAGGACGTGCCGGGCTTCATCAATCCGCACGCCGGAGAAGGCCAGGAATCGAAACAGGTTGGCGCAATCTTTCGCCTGCCCCGCGCCCGATGTTTCAATGTGCGTGGCCATCTCCTGAAATTGCACCTGGGACGGCAGATGCAATTCCTTCGGCTTCACCCGCCGACGGTCCACGAACTTGGCCGGGTTGTCCACCCGGTAGCCATGTTCCACCGCAATGTCGAAAATTCGGCGCACGATGCCCAATGCGCCGTTGAACCGGGTTGGACTATAGTCTTTGCCGTGGCGGGCGGCCCAATCGTTGCAGTCCTTTTGTGAAATCCGGGCGATTTCACTCGAATACAATTCCGGCCAGGTCTTTTTCAGGGCGATCAGGACTTCCCGCTTGTAGAGCTTGGTGCGCGGCTGGTTGTTGGCGTCGTCCTCGATCTCCTTCCTGAAAAGCTCAATGATGACCTCGCCCTTGACCGATTCGCCTTTGTTGATGGCCAGCCGCCGGTAATCTTGCAGGAAATCGGACAGCTTGACCTTGGCCACGCTCAACACATGTGTTTCGAGGGAGCGGCGAATCAACTTGCCATTGACCCGGACTCTGCCAAAATATGTTCCGCTGGGTCTGTATCGGATGAGATTGGGATACGGTGTTTTGAGCCAGTCAGCGTCGGTTTTGGGTTTGCGCTCGTTGAGCGGTGGTAATGTCGTTTTCATGGCAGAAAAAACATACCATATACAAATTGAGTATGCAAATAGAAAATAGGCTCAAAAAGTGTGGTTGTAAGTAGTTTATGTTAAGACTTTTAGCCAGTTTAGCTCAGTGGTAGAGCAACGGTTTTGTAAACCGTAGGTCGTCGGTTCGACCCCGACAACTGGCTCCAACCTACGAATTCGTGATGGCGGGGCAAGGAGAACGAGGTTCCGCGCAATGACTCTATTTACGACTCCTTACCACGCCCGGCCGTACTGAATCGGAGCCGGCACGGCGTCTTTTTTCCCCAAGATTTTGGCGGCGAGGCGCGGCCAGTACGGCTCGCGCAAGAATTCCCGCGCCAGCAGCACGATGTCCGCCCGGCCGTTGCGGATGATTTCGTCCGCGTGGGTCGGTTCGGTGATGCAGCCGACGGCGGCGGTCGGCAGGCCCGCTTCGCGCCGAATCCGTTCGGCAAAGGGGGCTTGATAACCCGGCCCCACGGGGATCTTCGCGTCCGGCACCGTCCCGCCCGAACTGCAATCGATCAGGTCCACTCCCTCCGCCTTCAATCGCCGCGCCAGTTCGATGCTTTGCTCGATGTCCCAGCCGTTGTCCACCCAATCCGTGCAGGAAAGGCGCGCCGCCAAGGGAAGTCGCTCCGGCCAGACGGCGCGGACGGCGCGGGTGGTTTCGAGCAGGAAACGAATGCGGTTGTCGAAGCTGCCGCCGTAACGATCTGTGCGCCGGTTGGTCAGGGGCGAGAGGAATTCATGGATCAAGTAACCGTGCGCGGCGTGCAATTCCAGAAGTTCGCAGCCCGCGGCCAGCGCCCTCCCGGCAGCCGCGGCAAATTCACTTTGCACCAATGCGATGTCCGCCTCGGTCATGGCCCGCGGGATCTTTGGCAATTCGCCCCCGAACGCCAGCGGGCTGGGTGCAATAGTTTCCCAGCCGCCGTCGGCGTCCGCCAGGTGCGCGCCTCCGTCCCAAGGCCGCGCGGCGGAGGCTTTGCGGCCGGCGTGTGCGATCTGAATTCCGGGCACGGCGCCGTGTTCCTTAAGGAAGCGACTGATACGCGAGATCGGTTCGACGTGTTTGTCCGCCCAGATGCCGGCGTCGCCGGGGGTGATGCGGCCCTGGGCCGAAACAGCGGTGGCTTCCGCCATGACCAGGCCCGCTCCGCCCACGGCGCGGGAACCCAAATGCACCAGATGCCAATCGGTCGCCACTCCGTCGTTGGACGAATACTCGCACATTGGAGAGACGCCGATGCGATTGCGCAAGGTGATCGACTTGAGGGTCAGCGGTTGAAACAGATGCGCCGGGCTGCTGGAATGAATGTTCATGGCGGGGCCATTGTGCCATCACCGCCGTCGTTGAGCGAAGCCAAAATTCTTCACGGTGCCGGGGCGCGCAGGCGCCAGATCATCAGCGCGCCCGCTGTGGACAAGATCGCGCTGTAACCAAAGGCCACCCCTGTTCCAAAGACCGTCCACAAGGCGCCGACGATGATGCTGGAGGTGAAATCGCCCAGGCCGTTGACCGTGGCGAGCGCGCCGAAGGCCAGGCCGCGATGTTCTTCGGGGGCGAGTTCCGCACAGAGGGAGTCTTCGAGTGTTTCTTCGAGGGCGACGTTGGTTCCGCCCAAAATGAAGATCAGCGCCAGCGCGCCGAAGCTGGCCGGCAGCATTATGATGGCCACCGACATGGCGGCTGAGAGCATGTAGCCGAGGGCCAGCAGGCGGTTTTTTGGAAACCGGTCGGCCAGCCAGCCGCCAATAAAGGCGAACGCGGCATAAAAGACATT
>PLGF01000153.1 GCA_003138485.1 Verrucomicrobiales bacterium
CCGCCGGCGGTGTGGAACCTGGTCAGCGCGTCCGCCGCGCCGAGCAACGGAACACAATACTTGACAATCTTGCCCACCAACGGTTCAGCGCAATTCTTCCGCCTCATGGCCCCCTAAACCTGCCGAAAATGGCGCTCGTCCTGCTGTTAAATATCCCCACTTTTTTTCACCGGGGGGCACGCCGCTAGTAAACTCCTTCCACGATGTTCTTTTCCATGGCGCCGAAGGGGCGGACTTCGGCGACGCCGTCCCAGGCGTAGGGCGCGCGGGGCTTGCGCCGGACCGCTTCGTCCCGCTCCAGGAAGCGCGGCATGAAAAACTCGCGGGTCAGGGTGGTGAGTTCAACCCGGCCCCACTGGCCGTAGGGGACCAGATCGTCCGTCTTGGCGGGATCGACCACGCGGAGCACCGCGCGGGGCTGCGGCGCATAATAGGTGACCGAGAAATTATCTTCAGGCTCCAGAGGGACGCTTGCCGCCAACCCCATGAGGGTGTTGCCGTAGGTCGGATAGAAGCCGATGCGATTTTCCAAAACTTCCTCCACCAGGAAGCGCGTGTACTGCGGGGCCATGGTCGTGCCGCCGCAAAATACGCCGCGAACGCCCGATTCCCATAAGTTGATCTTCTCCCCCAGCGCCTCCAGCAGCTTCGGCGTGGTGAAGAGGGCGCTGACTTTGCGATGCTTGAAAATGGTCACGGCTTGTTCGACCACATGGTCCATGTAGGCGCGCGCCACGTCGGCTTTCTTTTCCGTGATCACGCGCTTGACCCACCGGGGGTCCAGGTCGATGAAATAGCAGGAGCTGCCGCGGAAATTGGCCAGATGCTCGACAGCCAGGCGCAAGCGGCGCGGGCCGGTCGGCCCGACCATCAGCCAGTAGCCGCCGGGCGGGAAGTGGGCGTCGGAAAGCTTGGCCGAGAATTCCTCATAGTCCGTCTTGTAATCGTCCCAGCCGATGCGTTGCTTGGGCATGCCGGTGGTGCCCCCGGTTTCAAAGATGTTGAAGGGGCGGCCGCGAAATTTTCCGGGAACCCAGACTTCCGGTTGCAAGTCGCGAAGCCATTCATCCTGGAAGTGCGGGAAGCGCTCCAGGCAGCCAAAGCATTTGACTTCCGCGGCGGGATTCCAGCCGGCCTTTTTCGCCCAGTCCAGCCAGAACGGGCAGCCTGTCTCCGGGGAGAAATGCCAGCGGACAATTTCGCGCACATGGGCGTCGAGTTGGTCCGCGGCGGTCTTGAGGGCGATTGGGTCAGGGTTGGGCATGGGGCGCGGTGGCGTTGAAATACTTGGCAATCGTTGCAGCGCTGGGCGGCGGCGTCAGGACCGAAAACAAGAAGACGCAAAAAGCGGAGCCGAGGACCATGGGAAGCACGGTCATAAAACCGTTCCAAAAAGCAACGTCTCCGCGAGGATTGATGAAGAAAACCTTGATGTCGCCGGCCTGCCAGAGGATGTCGCCGGGTTTGTGGCCCGTTTGCATCAGGGCGGTCCAGAGAAGGAAGGCGGCGACGTAGAGCGTCGCGGCCAGGGCGCCCCATTTGGTGCTGCGCTTCCAAAACAGCGCGGCGATCATGACCGGGGCCATCGCCGCGAAGCCGGAGAAGGCGTAGCGCACGGCGATTTCAAAGATGCCCTGCTTCTCCTTCAGCGCCAGCGCCACCAGGTAGGCGATGAGAGTGACGGCAACAATAAATCCGCGCGCGAAATGGACGGAGCGCCTCTCGCCAAATCTTTCCCGGCCGCCGTAATGGGCGAAGATGTCCCGGGTGAACATGGTGCTCAACGCCAGAACCTGGTGCGCGTCCGAGCCCATGACCGCGGAGATGATGCCCGCGCCCAGAACGCCCGCCAGCCAGGCCGGGGCGTAGGCGTCCAGCAGGCGCAGCAAGACGCCGTCGGGATCGGGTATTTTCCCCAGGGTTGCGAAGCCCAGCACGCCGAGGAACACGCACGGCAGCCAGATGGCCAGGATGGCCAGCGGATAGGCGACGACCGTCTGCTTGAAAGCGGAGACGCGCCGGGCCGAAAAGCACATGATCGCCATGTGCGGGAACATGATCGAGGAGAGGGGGATGAGGGTGTAACTCCAGAAAACCTGCGGCGGCATTTTCTCCCGCGTGACCAGGAAGCGGGTCTTGGGGTCCGCGGCCAGATTGCGCATGTAATAGCTGAACTCATGCGGAAGCTTATGGCTGATGACGGCGACCGCCACGGCGCCGAAGCACAGGAAGAGGAGGGTTTGCAGAATGTTGACCCACACGGTGCCGCGCATGCCGCCCAGGAAGACGTTCAAGGTGACGACCACGGCGACAATCGCGCAGCCGACCGGGTAGGCAATGAGCGCCTGATGAGTTTCCGGGGAGGTCGAGATCGCCGACAAGACCGTGCCGCCGCCCATGATGCTGATAATCATGTACGGCACGAGCATGGCGGCGCTGAGGGCGAAGATGACCGTGCCGATGTGGTTGCATTCCCAGCGGTCCCGGAAAAAGGACACCTGGGTTTGATGGCCGAATTTCTTTCCCAGCGCCCAGAGCCGGGTGCCGATGAAAAAGATCGTCAACGGGATGACGAAACTGGAGGAGGAGGCCATCAACCCGTAAATGCCGATGCCCTGGCGGTAGGCCTGACCGGAACTGCCCAGTATGGCGAACGCCGTCATATTGGTGGCGAAGATGGACAAGAAGAAAACCAGCGGTCCAATGGAACGGCTGGCGAGGAAGAAGTCCTCGGTGTTTTCCTTGCTTTTTTTGAACGCGATGCCGCCGATGAACGCAATCAGCGCCAGGTAGCCCAGGATGACGATGACGGGGATCACTTCTCCTGATCCTCAAGGTGTTTGGGCCACGCCAGGGCCGCCAGGACCGCCATCATCGCGGCGGCCACAATGGAATAGCCCGCGTGATACGCCAGGCCAACGGGCAGAAAGCCGAAGATCATCGGGTCCGCTTTGCTCCAGTTCCAACTGTCCTGGTGCGCCAGATAAACCGCCGCGATCAACAGAACCAACAGGATTTTTTTCATCATTTGTTGCCGTCCGGCTTGTTCAATTCGATCTCCACCTTCGGCTTCACGTCGGTGGGCATCTGCTGGCGCCGCGCGTCGTAAAAGGCGAAAAGGTGCGTGTTGGAATGGACGTAGAGCACGCCGTTGGCCACGATGGGCGTCGAATAGACCGGTCCGCCCAGATTGGTCTGGCTGATCAGTTTCTTTTCCTTGCTGGCGGCGTACACAAAGAAGTCCCCGTCTTCATCGCCGCAATAGACCTTCCCATCCGCCACCAGGGTCGATCCCCACATATGGGCCTTGAGATCATCGGTCCAATACTCCCCGCCCGTGTTCGCATCCAGGCAGTGGAGAAAGCCGGAAAAGTCGCCGATGAACATCACCCCATCCGGCGTGATGGAAACGGTTGACAGGCTGCGGTGTATCTTTTCGTAACTCCAGATTCTGCCCGTCTTTGTTATGTCGCCCGTTTGGGTGGCGTCAATGCAATTGAGGATGCCGACGCCTTCGCCGTGTTCGGGGTCCTGGCCGACGGCGACATAGACGCGGTTGTGCCAGAAGACGGGGGTTGCATTGACTTCGCTGGGGCCGTCGGGCGCGGGATACTTGTGGGCGTCGTCATGGACGCGGCGTTCGGGCGGGTTGCAATCAAACCACCAGACCTTTTTGAGGTAGTAGGTGTCCTTGTCCTCGACGCGGTTGATGGGCGGACCGGGGACCACCGGGACGATGGGCGAGCCGTCGCCCTTTTGGGGCTTGGCGTCGAAGGCGTAACAGACGCCGTCGCCCCCGCCGAAGAAAATCAAAGTGCGACCGTTGACGACGCCCATGGAGGGGGAACTCCATTGGCCGTGAAAGATGCGCGGGCCGATGCCGGCGTTGTCCTCGCCGGCGAGTTGGCCGGTGATCTTGTTGATGGCGATGAGGCTGGGGGAATTGGGGGAGGGGATGTTGACGTGCGTCCAGTCCTGTCCATTGGAGGTGCAGGCGTAAATCAAGTCCCCGACGATGAGGAGGGAGCAATTGGAGGCATTGTGCGGAAACACGCCCAGTTCGTCCATCATATCGTACTTCCAGATGATGTCGGCGTCATGCGGGCCGATTTTCGCGGGGGGATTGCCGGGGCCGGCGACATATTGCGCCTCGTTCGTGAAGGGGCCTTGATTGCCGCCGGCCATGCCCTCGGTGGTCAGGCATATCACTTCGCAACGGCTGGTGACAAGGTAAACGCGGTTGCCTTCGACGCACGGAGAAGAGAGCAGGCCGAGGTTTTCCCAATCATTGACCTTGCCCGAAGCAAGTTTGGGAACGACCAATTGCCAGAGAAAGGCCCCGGTCTTTTCATCGAAACACATGAGGATGCTGCGGTCGCCCTGGTGCTGNNACGACGTTGCCGTAGCTTTGCGAGCCGACTTTGGCGGCCCATTTGACGTTGGGCGCACCGCTCAAATCGACTTCATTGCCGCCCGGCTTGAAATCAATGTGACCGTTTGTCGAAGGGGTGAAACGGTCCGGCAGGCCGGTCTCCGTCGAATACATGTCGCGTCCGGGGTCCGGTCCGCCCCAGCGGGACCAGTCGGCGGCCTGGGCGGCCAGACGGCACAGGAGCAGCGCGGTTGTGAAGGTGAAGATGGGTTTCATGGTCATGGGAGAGTGCTTTCAGTTCGCCGTGACGGCGACATTGTCAATATAAACGCGCATATTCTGGGGGGAGAACGCGAACAAGCCGGGACAGCCGCTGGCGTTGGCACGCGCCACGGGCAATTCGCTCGTCCAGGCGGACGGCTCCGCGTCGCCTTTTTTCCAGGCCTTGGCCCGGATGACGCCCGAGCCGTCGGAGGCGACCTCGACGCGGGCCTTCAAGACGTACCAGACATTGGCCTCCCAGTGGAAGGGGGTCTGGGAGCGGAGCAATTCTTCATTGGAGGTGGTTTCCAGCATTTGCTCATTGCCCTTGAGGACAACGCGGTAGCGCTGGTTGATGACGCCCACGGTGGACATTTTCCGCTTGTTGCCTTCGCTCATCACATCGGCCGTAACGGTGTAGTTCTTCAAATCCGGCGTGCCCATGAAGACGGTGGCGCGCTGGAAGAAGGGGTTGTCAATCGTCTTGACCAGGCACTTGTTCCCGCCCACATCCCGCACCTCGAATTTGAAACGCGCCCCGATCCAGGGCAGCGGCGGGTAGGCGAATTTCGTCGGCGGCTCGAAGGTGTTGGTGGTGATTTCCGCGAGGGTGGCCCCCTCGAAATCCTCCAAGATGGGCAATCCCGGCAAAACGCGGCCGCGGATGTAGCCTCTAAGGTCGTCCACCCTGGCCTCGAAGGCGCCGGCGGAAGGCGATGTGTCCGGGGCTGCCACCAATTGACCCTCGGCGTTGAACGAGGCGTTCATCGTCGCCTTGACTTTCGCCGTCGGCGGAATGAACGACGCCCAGTGGATCGACTTGGGATCATCAATGGTCTTGACAGTCAGGCCGCCAGCATCCAGGGCGCGGACATGGAATGACGCCGCGCCGCCTGGTTGCAGGGACAATTCGGATGGGACTGCCTGCAAACTCCTGGCCGGGCCGGGATCGGGCCATTTGCCATCCGGGGCCGCGTCAGCGGTATCGAATGAGGCGGAAGCGGGAGCGGCGGGACCGAAGCAGTAGAGCTTTTTGGTGGTCTGCATGTAGATGCGGCCGTTGTAAGCGGTGGGCGTTCCGTAGCAGCGCCCGTCCAGGACGGTGTGCGAGAGGATGCGGCCCTCGTTGTCGCCCGGCGCAATGACATAAAGCCCGCCGTGGCCGCCTTCGGCGGTTTCTTCGCCCGCGGCGGCGGCGGCGCCGGGATCGTTGAGGATGGGCGCGTAGATTTTACCGTCGGCAAAAAGCGGACAGGAATTGCGCTGCTCGATGCCCAGTTTCAAGCGCCAGAGCAATTTGCCGTCCAGCGCGTCCACCGCCACCAGGTAGCCGATCTCGCTGGTGACATAGACGCGGTCGCCGACAAGGATTGGGGAACTGGCGGAGGTGCGGATTTCGTTGTCCCAAAGCTCAACCTCGGAGCGCGGCACAATCACCGGGCCGGCGGCGTTGGTGGGGGCGAGATGGGGGATTTTCAGGCCGACCATCTGGCCCGGTTCGTAAGGCGTGCCGTAAATGGCGATGATCTCATCGTTGTTGTGCAGCAAGACCGATGAATTGATGCCGGCCTTGAAAATGGGGATTTGAAAAATCGGCTCCCCTGTGCGCGCGTTGACGCACACGACCGCGCCGTCGCCCGTGGCCGAATAAAAGACCCTCTTCCCATCCAGCCAGGCCAGGACGGGATGCGAGTAGGAATTGTCCTTGGGCCGTCCGCCGGGAGTGGAGGCCCAGACGGCTTCGCCGGTCTTTTTGTCGAAGGCGTAGAAGCGGTCGGCGGCGGGGCCTTGGGCGCCCCAATTGGCGGTGATGCCGCGGGTGATGACCAAATCCCGATCCACCACGGGGGAAGCGGTGCGGCCATTGGGAAAAGTCAGGCGTCCGTATTCCTCCATCAAGGAATGTTCCCAAAGCGGCCGCCCGTCCGCGGTGAATCCGGCAAAGATGCCTTGAGTGTCCTGGATATAAACATTGCCCGTTTCGGGATCAATCGCGGGACTGGAGGTGGAATAACGCAGGTAAATGGTGTCACTCAGAAAATCCAGGTAGAGCTTCTGCCAGAGCTTCCGTCCTGTTTCGGAGTCGAAGCAGGCCACGCCTTCGGACAATTCAGGCCCCTGGCCCAGGTAGCCCATGATGTAAACGCGCCCCTGGCTGGCCACCGCCGTGGAGAGGCCGGGGAATTCCGCCGTCCACAGCGGGTGCGCCGCGTCGAGCGTGGCGGGAAGATTCGTCTCCGCCGAGACGCCATTCTGGTTTGGGCCGCGCCAGCCAAACCAGCCCGTGGGAGCCGCGGCGAGATTGCGGATCGAAAGGCAAAAACCGAGAAGGCCCAACGCGACCGCGGTAATCAGTTTCATATCAAATCAACGCAAGTGACCAACATTCCAGACAACGTCCCTGGAGGCAACCGGCGCCCGACACGAACGGGCGACAATTGTCTTCCAAGATGGAGATTATTATTCTACACATTAGCCGGAAATGCAAATGGAATAATACCTACACGTACGATTTTTGATCCCCATGCCCCGCGCCCCATCGCCTCCGAAACCCGCCGCCCGCCGCCGCCGCATCGACGCGCCGGGCCGCCGCCGCCTGCCGATTCTGCTGCGGCAGGCCTGGTTCAGCCTCAACCAGACCTTCCGCCGGCGCCTGACCCCCACGGGGATTACGCCGGACCAATTCACGACCTTGCGGACCCTGGCGGAACACGAGCCGGACGGCTTGACGCAAAGTGATCTGGCGCGGCTGATAGTCAGCGACCCGAACACGATCGCGGCGCTGCTCGAACGGATGGAGAGCCTGGGCTGGGTGGCGCGGGTGCGGCACGAGCGCGACCGGCGGGCGAACCGGCTGCGCCTGTTGCCGGCGGGGCGCGAGCAATTCGAGATGGCGCGGCACATCGCCCTGGCCTTGCAGACCGAAGTGCTGGCGGATTGGCCGGCCCGCAAGCGCGAGCAGTTTTTGAAAGACCTGGCCTGGGTGGCCAAGCGCTGCCGCGCCGCCGCGGACGCGCAGTGACCTCAAAGTGTTGGCTGGCAAGTTCTAAGAGCGGTTAGAGGTAAGGCGTGCGGTGAAAAATGAGCGCGGCTTCGTGCCTAAACGAACGTAAGCCCAGGTGATCGCCAGAACGAGCGCCCTCCGAACAAATGCTGAACAAGTGATGGCGATCACCTCACTCAGCCTATTTAAAGAATGCCAAAAACGAACCTGAAAAGTCGATCCCCCAGCCTTTTAGCGCGATCCAGACTACCGATGGCGAGGATAAGGACACATAGCAAGCAGCTTGCGATGAATTGTGCGATCATGGGCACTTCACGGGATTAGCCGGAGCGCCCGCCTTTCGGCGCCTCTCCTTCACTCCATGTTCGACTCGTCGCGCAGCCAGAACTTGAGGTCCTCGGCGCAGCCCAGGGAGCGCACATAGGCGGCCTTCCATTCCATCGGCGGACACGGGTCCGGCGGATACTTGAGCGTGGCGACGTGATCGCCAATATAAAGAGCCGCGGCGAGGGAGAACTGCGTCGCGCCCTCATCTTCGGGCGCGTCCAAAAGCGACACGGCGGCGGCCACGTTTTCGGGCATCCCCCACAAATCCAGCAGGTAGCCGCCGGCCTGGGCCGGTGAAGCCTGGAAGGCCTCACGCAAGCGCGGCCCCAGCGGCACATTGGCCCGGACGGCCGCGTCGCAGACCTCCTGGAACTTGTCGGGAAAGTTGTCAATAAGAATCAAGCGGCCCGTTTCGTGCAGCAAGCCGGCCAGAAACGCCTCTTCGCGGACAGCGCGGGGCAGGCCCTGCTCGCGGCAAAAAGCCTGCGCCAGCGCCGCGGTTTCCCAGCAATGGTTCCAGAGGCGCGGCAGGTCCAGCGCCGGATGGGTCTTCGCGTCGAAGTGCTTGAAGAGAGTCTGCCCAAGGATCACGGCCGCGATCATGTTTGTTCCCAGGCACAACACCGCCTCCGCCGGGCTGGTTATCAGGTAGGAAGCCCGTCCAAGCAGCGGCGAGTTGGCCAATTGCAGCACCTTGGCCGAAAGCCCCGCGTCCTGGGCCACCATCTGGCCAATGGCCGCAGCGGCATTCCGATTGTCCTCCAATTCCGCCAGCAACGTTTGATGCACCTGGGGCAGCGACGGCAGGGTGCGCATCTCGGTCACGACCCTTCTCAAGCCGGCGTCCGCAAACCGTTCCTGCGCCGCAAATATCCGCGCCAGCATCGCCTTGAGTTTCATCCCGTCAAACGGTTTCGCCATGTACTGATGGGCCGATGTCGTCGTCGTCAGCTTGTCCAGTGAGACGTAGCCGGACATCACGACCCGCAGCGTGGACGGCGCGATCCGGCGCACCTCTTCGAGCAGTTCGCCGCCCCGCATGTCCGGCATGAGCTGGTCGGTCAGGATCAGGTCCGGCGGGCTGGTCTGGACGGCCGCCAGCGCCCCCCGCGGCTGGGTGAAGCCCGTCACCTCTGCATCCGGCATGAGGGCGCGCAAAATCATGACGGTGGTTTCAAGCACCTCCGGCTGGTCGTCCACTACATAAATGGTTCGTTTCATTCCGGGCTACGCACTCAAGTCCGTCGGCGCCACGCGGTTCCTGAAGATTATTCACCACGGATTTCCCATCCTTGTCGCCTCGAAACGGCGCGAATGCGGAGGTGAAATCCGTGGTCAAATCTCTTCGCTTGCGGCTCGCCGCGCCGCGCAACTTGGTAGTATGCCCCGCCCAACGCCGCATGAGAAGTGAAATTTGGATTCAAGTCTATTAAGCCAGATGCCGATAAACAGATGATAGGCACTATTAGTATGCCAGAGAGACGCATTTTGGTAGCCGATGCCGACCCGAAAGCGGCGGATGAAATTCGCCAGCTTCTGGGCGCGGCTTGGAACGTTGTCGGGGTCGCCACCGGCCCCGGCGCCCTCTTTCAAATGCAGAAACAGGTCTGTGACGTCATAGTCGCCGACCTGGACTTGCCGGAACTGAACGGGGCCGAAGTGCTTGATCTCATCCGCATTGCCCATCCCAGAGCCATCCGTTTCCTGGCCGCGACAGAAGTCCAAAAGCAACGGGCCATGTGCCATGTGGCCGGGGGTAACCAGTTCCTGCCCAAGCCTTTCGACACCGCCACCCTTAAAGCCACCGTCGAACGCTGCCTGGCCGCCGATCAGGGGATCATCAACAACAGCATGCGGGAACTGATCGGACGCATCCGCTCCTTTCCCACCATCCCGTCCCTTTACCTGGAAGTCGTCAGCGCCCTCAGCAATCCCACCGCCACGACGGCGGAGGTGGGCGGCATTGTGGCCAAAGACATGGCGATGACCACCCAACTGTTGCAGATGCTCAACTCGGCCTACTTCAGCTTTCCACGCACCATATCCGACCCCGCCGAGGCCGTCGGCCTTCTGGGTTTTGAAACGGTCAAATCCCTGGTGATGAGCGTCAAGCTCCGGAGCCAATACGACAAGATCAAGCCGGTTTACTTCTCCATTGACAACGTCTGGCGGCACAGCACCAACGTGGCGCACCTGGCCAAGCAGTTGGCCGACCTGGAAACCGGCGACAACGCCATGGCGGCCGCGGCATTCACCGCCGGACTGTTGCACGACCTGGGCAAGATCATCCTCGCGGCCAACTTCGACAGCCAGTACAGCGGCGCCCACGCCATCGCCCGCAAGAACCAACTGCAGTTATGCGAAGTCGAAAGCGACATTTTCGGAGCCAACCACGGGCAAATCGCCGCCTATCTTTTCAGCCTGTGGGGGATGCTCCCGGGCGTGATTGACGCCGCTTCTCTGCACCACCATCCCTATCGTTGCGCCGAAAGAACTTTCAACGCCCTCACCGCCGTCCACGTCGCCAACGCGCTCGATCATGAGAGCAACGCCGACCCGGACGACCTGCCAATACCCTTGCTTGACATGTCGTACTTGGAGGAACTGGGTTTGACCCACCGCGTGCCCGAGTGGCGCCGTGCTCTGGGCATGGCCACCACCACCGAACCCGAAGCGACCGCGGCGCCCGTCAAATCCGTTCCGAAGCCCAATGCTCCCGAGCCGGTTCAACCCAGCGGCCAGGTCCTGCCACCCTGGGGCCTGCGGCAATGGTTGCTGACCGGACTGGGTGTTGCGGCCGCGGTGGCGCTCCTGTGCGGGGTCGAAGTCCAGCGCCTCAAAAACGCCTCGTTAGAGGAAGATCAATCGCAGGCGGCGGAAACCGTCGCGCCCAAGGCTGCCGCGTCCATTGCACCCGCGCCGACCGTGGCCGCCGTCGCGCACAAGCCGGCTGTCACGCCTCCCGCCGTCCCGTCAAGCCCGCCCAAGCCCGCTCCCGCGCCGGTCATGGTGGTTGCCGCCGCCGCTCCCCAGGCGCCCGTCACACCGCCAGCGCAAGCATCCGTTGCGCCTACCAACGCCGTGGCAGCGCCCAAGGCTGTGGCGGTGACCAATGCCTTGGCGGCAGCCAACCCCTCCCCGCCCGCATCCGCCCTCGTTGCGGCGGCGGACTCTGATGAAAAGACCCTGAAACTGGAAGGCATCTTTTACTCCGCCAGCCATCCGTCCGCCATCATCAACGGCAACCTAATGTACGTGAAGCAGCAAAAAGCCGGCCTGCGCGTTCTGGACATCAGTCCCACCAGTGTCACCGTCGAATACGACAACCAGCGCAAAATCCTGACGATGAGGTAGGACCGGGCCCCTCCACGGACATCCCCGCGCCGGCGACGATGGTAGCCGTGGCCACGAACCGATGGCCGATGTTGTCCACCACCACTCCAAAACCTTCCAAAGTCCTGACGCCAAGCAGGGTCATGTCGCCAGACTCGGCAAAGACGACTTCATCGTTGGTTTCGTAGCCTTCGGGGCTGAGGATGGCGTAGCCGACCTCCCGCTCGATTTTTTGCTGAGTGGCCGTGGCGAATATCCGCTTACGGCGCGGGGAAATGCCGGCGCCTCTCAAAACGTCCGCCGGCAGCCAGGTCAGTTCGGAGCCGGCATCCACGAGCGCCTCCAAGGGCTTGGTGGCCATTTCCTCGCGCTTGGGACTGCGGGCAATGACATTGACTTTGAAAATGCTTACGGATGACAGAGCACCCCATTCTCCCGCTGTGGCAAGCGCGTCTCAGGCCGGGGGCGGCTCCGGCTCGGTGGGGGGGCGGCCGTCGGCGCCGCCGCCATCGAGGTCAATCAAAATGTCGCGAGGCTCGGCGCCTTTGCTGGGGCCGACTATGGAGCGCAGTTCCAATTCATCCATGATGCGGGCGGCGCGGGTGTAGCCCAGGCGCAGGCGGCGCTGGAGGAGGGAGACGCTGGCTTTCTGCTCGCTGCGGATGACTTCAATGCACTGCTGGATGAGGTTCTCGTCCTCGCCGCTGCCGCCTTCCTCCGGCTCCAGAACGGCGCCCGCCTTCTGCAATTGCTGATGGATTTCCAGTTCGTAGCTCGGCTTGCCCTGGCGGGCGATGAAGTCCACGATGCTTTGCAACTCCGCGTCAGTGATGAGCGCCCCTTGCACCCGCTTCAATTGCGCCGAGCCGGGCGGCAGATAAAGCATGTCGCCCTTGCCCAGGAGCTTGTCCGCTCCCATGGCGTCAAGAATCGTGCGCGAATCCACCTTCGCCGCCACCTGGAAGGCGATCCGGGCGGGGATGTTCGCCTTGATGACGCCCGTGATGACGTCCACGCTGGGCCGCTGGGTCGCCACGATGCAATGGATGCCCGCCGCCCGCGCCATCTGGGTGATGCGGGCGATGGCCATCTCCACGTCGGCGGGCGCGACGAGCATGAGGTCGGCCAATTCGTCAATAATAACAACGATGTAACTCAAATAGTCGGGTATGACGATCTCCTCCTCGCGCGGGACGGCGATTTCGTCGTCCAGCTCCACGGCGAAGCCCTCGGAACCGGCTTCGACTTTTTCCCTGCGGGCGAGGAGGGGTAATTCGGGTTCGGGCTGGGGGATGGGCTTGTGTTTGGGGCGGTCGTTGAAGGAACGGATGTTGCGGACGCCGACGCGGGCGAAAATCTGGTAGCGTTTCTCCATTTCGTTGACAACCCAGCGCAAGGCGAGAATGACCTTCTTGGGGTCCGTCACCACCGGGACCACCAGGTGGGGCAGGGTGTTGTATTGCTGAAGCTCGACGACTTTGGGGTCGATCATGACGAAGCGCAATTGGTCCGGCGGAAACTTGTAGAGCAGGGAGGTGATGATGGCGTTGATGCAGACCGATTTGCCGGAGCCGGTGCTGCCGGCGATGAGCAGGTGCGGCATCTCGGAGAGGTCGGCCACAATCGGCTGGCCATAAACGTCCTTGCCCAAAGCCAGCGGAATGCGGGCCTTGGTGTTGCGCCATTCGTCCGACTCGAAGACGTCGCGCATGATGACTTTGGTCTTGATGGCGTTGGGGACCTCCACGCCCACCGAACTGCGGCCCGGAACGGGTGTCAGGACGTTGATGCGCTCGGCTTTGAGGGCGGCGGCGATGTTGCTGTTGAGGCCGGCGATCTTTTCCAGCTTGACGCCGGGGGCCGGATGCAGCTCGTAACGGGTGATGGTCGGCCCCTTGGTGATGTCGCCCAGGGAAACTTCGATGTCGAACTGCGCGAGGGTTTGCTGAATGAGGCGCGCATTGGCCATCAGCTCCTCCTTGGATTCCGTCGGCTTGGTGGTCGTATCGGGGAATTGCAGAAAATCCAGCGGCGGCAGGATGTAATTGCCGATTTTGGGCGGGGCCGCGGCGGCGATGGATTTGGGTTTGCGCGGCGCGGGCCTGGGTTTGGGAGCGGGCGCGGCGGCGGCCAGGGCTTCGGACGGCTCCGGTTCGCCGGGGCCTGCCTTTGCGGTTGCGCCCGCTTCTTCCATCTTGACAGGCGGAGCGGACGTATCCGCCTTGGCTTCGGGTGGCTGTCCGAGGATGTCGGCGGTCGTGGCGGCGGCGACTTCCCTGGCGGGGATGACAACTCCCTCCTCCGGCGGGATCGGCTCCTTGGGCGGGGCGGCGGCCTGTTTTTTGGGGTGCTCGCCCGGTTTGCCCTGGGGGACGCTCAGGTCGCGCACGGTGGGTTCGGGCACGGGCCGCATATCAGCGCCCAAAGCGCCGGGTTCGAGGACCTTGGCGCCGCCGGTTTTGGTGGATTTCTCGACCTGTTCCTGCAATTTGCGGGCCTGCTTCTCCAAATCGCGCGCGCGCCGTTCGAGGTCGTTCTCCCTGGCCGAAGAGGAGGCTTCGCCGCCGCCCGGGCGGCCTGCCAGAAGGTTGCGGCACCATTCGCCGAGTTTGAAATTGGTCAGGTAAATGAGGCTGATGAGATAGACCGCCCCGAGCACAATGGTGGCGCCGACTTTGCCGACGTAATGCAAGACGTGCTGTTCGAGGAACTGGCCGATGAGGCCGCCGACACTGGGAGCGTTGAGGCCCCGCTGCAAATGCTGGAGAAAGCGGAAATCCGTTTCGAACGTGCTGGCCAATCCCATGCAACAGAGCAGCAAAACCGCGCCCCACAACCAGCGGCGCTGCAAATAGGCCAGGAATTGGAAAATGTACCCCAGACCATACATCAACAGCAGCACCGGGATCATGAAGGCTCCAATCCCAAAAACCCAGAACAGCCTCAACGCCACCCACGCCCCCAGCGGCCCGCCCAAATTGTGCGGCTGATTGTTGGCCGGAACGATGTTCACGGCCGAATCGCCATGATCATAAGAGAGCAACGCCACCATGAGGAGCAGCGCGGCCGTGGCCAGCGCGATCCCGGCGACGTCGTTCAAACCGCGCGACGAAGACTGCGAAGCATCTTTGCGAGCCATGCCGGGCAGTCTAGCGCGGGCTTCTGCGACTTGAAAGAAAAACGTGCTTCCCTTTCCAGCGGCGGGTGTGAGACAGAATTCTTTGGGGGCTCGACCTCACCCCGTCCCTCTCCTCCAGGAGAGGGAGACTCATTCACCGTCCCACCGCAAAGGCACGCGACTGGATTTGCCGGATGCTCATTCGCAACACCAGAACCGTGCGCCTCCTGTTCCTTCTCCCTGGGGGAGANNGGAGAAGGTTAGGATGAGGGCGATCCCCGAAGAATTCCATCTCACGCCCCGTGGGGCATTTTATCAAAAACAGGTCTTGGCAACGCCTCTCAAATTTGATTTATTGTGCGTGGAGACTCGGCTGCGAGTAACCTTTGCTCTACTGGAGTGGGGGGACTCAAAAGCATTGTCTCTTTTTTCATTTTCGCGGGATGAACAGGCCGGGAACGCACCCGATTCCGAAGCTCCGCTCAATCCAATCCGCAAGCCAGACGGGCGCGGGCGAGGACTTTGCGGGCCAGCGTTCGCGCCTTTTCCGCGCTGCCGTCGAGCACTTTGTTGACCGCATCCAGGTTGGACGCCAATTCGGCGCGCCGGGCGCGGGGGGCGGCAAAATAATTCCAGTAATGCTCGAAGAGCGCCTTTTTCAGATCGCCGTAGCCCAAGCCGCCGGCGCGGAGCCGATCTTCATAATCCCTGGCCACAGCCGGCGGGGCCACAAGACGCAGCAATTGAATCGCCAGATTTTTCTCAGCGTCCGGCTTTGGCTCCTGGGGCGTCCGGCTGTCCATCTTGAGGGACATGATTTTCTTGCGCAGGATTTTTTCGTCGCCGAAAATCTCGATGGTGTTTCCGTAGCTCTTGCTCATCTTTTGGCCGTCGGCGCCCGGGACCAGCGCGGTTTCTTCCCGGATGCGCGGTTCGGGCAGGACAAACGTCTGGCCGTAAGCCTCGTTGAACTTGATGGCGATATCGCGGGTGACTTCGACGTGCTGCTTCTGGTCGCGGCCGACGGGGACGATGTTGGAATCGTAAATCAAGATGTCCGCCGCCATCAGCACCGGGTAGGCGAATAAACCGTGATCGGCGGGGAGGCCCCGGGCGATTTTGTCCTTGTAGCTGGTGCATCGCTCCAGCAGGCCCATCGGTGTCACCGTCGTCAAAAGCCACGCCAACTCGGTGACTTCCGGCACGTCGGATTGCCGGAACAGGAGGGCCTTGGCCGGATCGAGGCCGCACGCCAGGAAATCCAGCGCCACGTCCAAGGTGTTGTGCCGGCGCTCGGCGGGGTCTCTCAGCGAGGTCATCGAATGGTAATTGGCGATGAAATAGAGCGCCTCTCCCTGCTCCTGCAATTCAATGGCGGGCTTCATCATCCCGAAAAAATTGCCCAGGTGCAGCGCGCCCGAGGGCTGGATGCCGGATAAAATTCGCATGGCCGGAGATTATACTCCGTCCGGCGCTGGCAACAGATAATTCAGCTTTAGCCTTTCCAGTTTTGAACTAAACCGCTTCGCGG
>PLGF01000067.1 GCA_003138485.1 Verrucomicrobiales bacterium
ACGCAATACAACAACGTCACACCGACGGCCAGCAAGGGTTCGATAGCCAGTTGCTTCAACAGTCTGGCGGCGGCGGACGCGGCGGCCAAGGCGGCGACGACGACCGGCACCGTGGGTTGCGGCGGAGGCCTGACCTTCTCGGTCAGCGACAATGGGCAGTATAACCCGGCGACGATCACGGTGAAGGGCATCGATGCGTGCGGCAACACCGTGTCCGTAACTTACACGGCAACAATCTTGACGGCCCCGCCGACTTTGAGCGGCGTTCCGGCCAATACGACCGTGCAATGCGTGAGCGAGATACCGACGGCGCCGACGGTCACGGGGAAGGATAGCAGCGGCACAGCGCTTACCGTGACGACAAACCAGACGCAAAGCAATCCCACTTCGACATGCTCGAACGTGATTACGCGGACCTGGAAAGCGACGGATTGCGCGGGCCAGACGGTCACTGGCGCGCAGGTCATTACACAATATAACAACGTGGCTGCAACCGTAGTCTGCCCGCCGAGCGTGACGATAGTGACCAACTTCTGCCGCGTGTATTGCACGTTTGGCCCGGGGGATTGGGGCGGTTCCTGCAACGGCGATTATCGTAACAACAACAACTGGTGGCAGAATTGGTGCTCGCAAAATCCTTGTTCCCAGTGTGATTCCACCTGGAACAATTGGTGGAGTTCCTGCGGCGGCGACCACCGGCAGAATGACTGGTGGAATGGCTTCTGCACAAACCAGCCGGGCGGTTGGTGCGGCGGCTGGAAAGGCGGCGGTGAAAAAGGCAACTGGAATGGCGGCTGGAACAACTTCAACGCGGGCAGCCAGAACTGGGTGCCGTGCGGCGGCAACAACCCGGACACGATCCTGAACAACTGCTTCAGCGGCATTTATTCAAGCGGCGGCTGCCAGATCGGCCAGCCCAACAGCGGCAATTGCCTCACCTTCACCTCGGCTGGCGCGGCGCAGAAATGCCTTAACCTCACTGGCGCTTGCGGCGTCCTCAATGGCAGCGCCGTCAATCCGGCCACTTGCAACGCCGGCAGCTTCTGCGCCCAGGTGCTGGCCTTGAAGTTGAACTGCGACTTCGGCGACAATTGCAACGACACAGGCTATATCGGCAAGTGCGGCGACCTGGCGCTCAATTGCCCGTCCTCGCCATGCAACGGCATGAAAGTGCGCGACATCCTTGGCCTCTGCAATTGCGTCCTGGGCGGCGGCGCCTGCCCGGATGGCTGCACGGTCCAGTCCTTGTGCTCCCTCTGCTCGAACATCAATCAATGCTTCAGGGGTTGCCAGGTGAGCAGTTGGTGCAGCACCAATCTTTGCTCGGTTTACATCCCGCCTGTTTCCCTGACAGGCACGGCCACTGTCACCGATACTTGCAGCGCGAGTTATACACTAACCAATCATGACACCGTGACCGCTGAAAGCTGCCCGGGAACTTACCTGGTCAGCCGCCTGTGGAGCGTCGTGGATGCTTGCGGGAACAGCAATGGCTGCACCCAGTTGATCATCGTGTCGCAGACCAATTCCGCGAGCGTGGCGGGCCTGGTAGTGCTGGCTTGCAGCGGCGATACCGACTTGAGCAACAACGAAGGTCTGGCCGGCGTCACGTTGACGCTTAAAAACTCGAGCGGTGTCGCCGTGGCCACCAACACGACCAGTTCGAGCGGCAGCTACAGCTTCAGCGGCCTCGCTCTGGGCACTTACACGGTGACGGCGGCAGCCCCGAGCGGCTACACGCTCACGAGCGCGAACAATCCGCTCTCCGTCACCCTGACAGCTTGCGAAGGCCAGACCGGCGTTGATTTCTCCTACACCGGGTCAACCCCGGCCGTGAAGCTCATCAAGAGCGGCCCCTGCACCGCAACGAACAAACAGGTCATTACTTACACGTTCGCCGTGACCAACACGGGCAACACGTGCGAGACCTTGGCGGTGATGGATCCGCTGTTGGAGGGGAACGCGACCACGGCAATGGTTACCAGTAACAGCGTGGCGCCGGGCCAGGGCTTCGTGTTCACGCGCACTTTCACGGTGGCGCAGACCAACGGCTCCCTGACCAATTCCGCCTGGGCGATTGGCACTTCGCCGTCGGGCGCTTCCGCCACCAATACCAACAGCACTGTGGCGATCATCCGCACGAAATGCGTCACGCAGACGATTTGCGGCAGCTTCAATTCGCAGAATCCCGGCTGCGGCTACGTCTGGTGCAACGCGCACATCAGCGCGAACCCCGGCAAGAAATGCACCCTCCTCTGCCAGAACGCCTCCATTACCCTGACCTGCAATGATGGGAAGACTTACACCTTCCCGGCGCCCGACTGCCAGATTAATTTCAGCCCATCCTGCACGACCGGCAATTGTTCATTCGACGGCTCGAAATGGACCACGACCCTGCCGTGCGCCGGCGACGACGAGATATTCCTCTCCGGCTGCGGCATCCCGTGGCAAAGCGACTTCGCCAATTGCAAGGAGGTTTGCTGGACAGGAACGTTTTGCTCCGACACTCCGGGGATCAGTTGCAACTGGCAATGGAGCGGGGCTTGCTACAACACGGATTTGAGCAACTGCGGCACAGCCGGCGTCAAGCCCTGCCACCAGACTTCCTGCGGTTATCCGAACAGCGACCATGCGGGAACGCCTGAGAACTGCAAGTCTGCCTGCCAGGGCGGCGCCTGCGGCGGCGGCGGCGGCAACTACACTGGCTCGTGGTCGGGCGCCAGCTCGTTCACCTGCGCCAACTGATCCTTAACGGACCTGCAGGCTGATGTGGTTCTCTTCCAGCGTGGCGCCCTCGTCCAGCGCCAGTTGTTCCAGCGCGATGTTGTAATCCGCCAGCGCGCGGATTTCGGCGGAGCGGCTGGAGGTGAGATTGTTCTGGAGTTGCAGCACAATGAAGCTGGTGCTCTTGCCATGCTCCAGTCTGGTCTGTTCCGCCTGGAGAGCCTCCTCCGCGTAGAGGCGGGCCTTGCGCGTAATATCGACCTTTAACAGATCGGCATCAACGGTTTTCACGTCGTTATCGATCGCCGCCACGATGGACTGTTCGACCTTCTTTGCCTGCAACAGAAGCTGCTCCAAGGCGGCCCTGGCCGATTTGTAAGTGTTCCGCGGACCGGTGTTGCCCAGCGGAATGGTCATCGCCACGCCATAGGAGTAAGAGGGATACGTCCCGCGTCGGATGGAATCCAGCGCGCCGCCGGCGGTTGGCTCGGTGGCGTTGCGCCCGTAACTGCCTGTCAAATCAATTTCAGGGAAAAGCTGGTTGAAGTTGTATTTCAGGGTGATATGCTGTTTCTCAATGCTCAGCTTGGCCTGGAGCATATCCGGGCGCTTTTCCAGGCCGGCGCGCCAGCATTCCAGCACCAGCGGGTGGGCGGGCACCGCCACCAGCGGTTCCGTGGGCAGGGGCGACATCTCCCCCCACTGGCCCATCGGCACGGTCAGCAGCGTTTTCATGGCGTTCTCCTGCGCGGCCAGATTGACTTGGGCCGTAAGCAGGTCGGAATGGGCGCTGGCCGCCTGGGATTCGGCCTGCTTTTCGTCCAGAGGCGCCAGCGCGCCGACCCGGACCTTCTGCTCATCCTCGTGAAAAGTCTCCTCCGCCAAATCCACCGCGGCCTGCTCGACCTTCACGTTCTCTCGCGCGTAGATCAGGTTGTAGTAGGCGGCCTTGACGTTGTAGATCACCGTCATGATCTGAAGCCGCAGGGCCAGTTGATCATTCTTGAGCGTCTGCCTGCCCAGCAGAATCTGATACCGCGTGTTGTCGATCCAGAAGTTCTTCAGCAGCGGCTGATTCATTGTGATTCCCGGCTGGGTGTTGTAGAGGTCCTGCGATCCGCGCACATTCTGTTCCGAAAACGGGGCGGTCAGATTGTAGGTCAAGCCCGAAGGCAGGCTGCCCGAAAGGCCCGGCGTGTAGGAGTTGATCTGTTGGACTTCGGAGTTATAGTAGAGGCCGGCCTGAGTGAAGACGCCGTTGGGAAATGAGTTGTAATCGTGCGTCATCGAGTAGGTCAGTGAGGGTTCGTAGGCCCCGCGAAGGCCGGTGAGCGCATACTGGTCCATCTCCGGGTTGAGGCGGCTGATGCGAATGTCCAGGTTGTTGGTCAGCGCGATGCGAATGGCCTCGTCGATGCCCAATTCCCAGGTTTTTTTGGGCGGCGGGGTTTGCTGGGCGGCGGCGCCGTGCCAGTCATGCAGAAGGCAAACCGCGCAGAGCGCGGCCAGAAACAGCTTGGGCGAACGTTTGGCCATAAGAGTCACAGGGTTGGTTGTTGGGCTATTCATAACGCAAGGATTCAATCGGGTCCAAATTCGCGGCCTTATAGGCCGGGTAGGTTCCAAAGATGATCCCCACCAGCGAACAAATCCCCAGGCCGATCACGATCCAGTCGAGCGGAAACACCTTTGGCAGGTGGAGAAAGTAAGCGGCCAAGTCGCCGCCCGCCACGCCCAGGGCGACGCCCGCCGCGCCGCCCAGTTCGCAGAGCACGACCGCCTCCATGATGAATTGCGCCATAATGTTGCGCTTCTTGGCGCCGATGGCGCGCCGGATGCCGATTTCGCGGGTGCGTTCGGTGACGGATACCAGCATGATGTTCATGATGCCGATGCCCGCCGCGACAAGGGCGACGGAACTGATCAACATGATGGCGACGCGCAGCTTGAAGGTGAACGACTTCATTTGTTCAATGAGGGAGTCGTTGGAGAAGATTTCAAAATCATCCGGCTCGCCCGGCGGCACTTTGCGCAGTTGCCTCATGGCGCCGCGCACTTGATCGACGGTGTCGTCGTATTGCGCCGGGCCGCGGGCCTGGACGAGGATGCTCAGGTTGAGCCAGCGTTTGTCCTCGTAGCGCCCGATGCCGGTGGTGATCGGGATGAGGGCGAAGTTGTCCTGCTGGCCGCCCTCCATGGAGCCTTTGGCTTCGAGTACGCCTACAACGGTATATTTGACTCCGTTGAAGGAGACCTGTTCCGACAGCGGGGAGCCGAAGGGAAACAAGTCCTTTGCCAGGCTGTTGCCCAGCACGCAGACGTCGCGCTGGCTGTCCATGTCGGAATCCAGCAAGGCGCGCCCCTGGGCCAGCGTCCAACCCTGGGCGGGAAAACTGCCCGGGCTTTCGCCGGTCATCCAGACTGTGGGCGGCCCTTTGGCGTAGCGGGAACTCATCGGACCCGCCGCCAGCCCGCTGTCTTCCAAACCCACATTCAGCGCCAAAGTGGCCCGCCGCGCCAGTTCCATTCCTTGTTGGACGTCGATCCTTTTGCGGCGCCAGTATTTTTGCTCGCCTTCCGGCCCGCCCATATACATGGCGGGCCAGGTCTGCACGACGAAGGTCTGGCCGCCCAGTTGGTTGAGGTCGGACTCGATGCTCTGCTGCGCGGCGCGCATCGCGGTCATGACGATGATGATGGAAAAGACGCCGACCAAAACGCCCAGAAGCGTCAGGGCCGAGCGGAGCTTGTGCGACACCACCGCGCTGATCGCCATGAAAAAGCTCTCCTTCAATTCCGCGCGGAAAAGGCTCAAAGATCGGATGAAGGCGCTCTGGTTCACTCGTTGCGCAAGGCGTCCACCGGGTTCATGCGGGCCGCCCGCCAGGCCGGCAAAAACCCCGATGTCAGGCCCGTGAGGACGGAGGTCAGGACGGCCAGGCCCATGACCGGCAGGGACATGGTGACGGGGAAATACGGGAAGACGAGCCCCACCAGCAATGTCAACAAATAAGTGACGGCCAGGCCGGCCAGGCCGCCCATCAGGCAGATCGCCGCCGCCTCGATGAGGAATTGCAGGAGGATGGTGCGGCGGTTGGCCCCAATGGCCTTGCGGACGCCGATCTCGCGCGTGCGCTCCGCGACCGAAACGAACATGATGTTCATGATGCCGATGCCGCCCACGAAGAGGGACATGCCGGTGATGAGCAGGCCGACGGCGGCGATGGTGCCGGTGGCGCTGTCAAATATCTTGATGAATTGATCCTGCTGGTTGATGGCGAAGTCATCCGGGTCCAGGGGGGAGACGTGGCGGATTTTTCGCATCACCCCGCGCAATTCCTCCCTGGCATCCTCCAATTGATCCATGCGGTTGACTTTCACCTGGATGGTGAAATCGGGGTTGCGCCAGTACCCGATCAATAATTGCTGCACCGGAATGATGACTTCATTGTCAAAACTGCCCATGCCCAGAAAGCTTCCGCGCTTCTCCAGGACGCCAATGACTTCCAGGCGGCGGGCGCCGATCTTGATCTTCTTGCCCAGGGGGGACTCTTTGCGGAACAGGTTGGTCGCAACGTCGTTGCCGATCACGCATACCGGCCGCCCGCCGTCCGCCTCGGCCGCGGTCAGAAAGCGCCCCACGGCGACGTTGAATCCGCTGGTGATCGTGAACTGCTCGGTCGTGCCAATGATCTGCACGCTGGAGGCGCGGCGGTTCTGATACCACACCGACTGCGTGAGGGCAACTTCCGGCGCGACAGCTTTGGCCATAAGCATCTGCTTTTCGACCTGCCTGACTTGCTCGCGCGTGATCTTGTTCCGTTTGTTGCCATTCACCCAATCCTCGTAGGTGTGATTGACCCAGCTTTGTCTGCTGACAAAGAGCACGTCCGCGCCAAGAATCGAAATACTTTCGTGAAACGCCCGGTTCAACGCGTCGATGGCCGTCGCCATCGAAGTCACCGTCACAATCCCGATGATGATCCCCAGCGTCGTGAGAATGGAACGCAGCTTGTTGGCGCGGATGGCGTCCCATGCGATGCTCAACCCCTCCTTGAGTTCGATGAAAAAGTTCACGGGGCGGGTTTGCTTTTCTGGCCCGAATCGTCGGCGATAAGCCCGTCGCGAATGCGCAGAATGCGGCGGGCGTGGCGGGCGACCTCCTCCTCGTGCGTCACCACAAAGATCGTGTTGCCCTTGTCCGAGAGGAGGCGGAGAAGAGCCATGATCTCCTCGCCCGTTTTGGAATCAAGATTGCCCGTCGGCTCGTCAGCCAGGATGATAGAGGGGGAGTTGACGAGGGCGCGGGCGATGGCGACGCGCTGGCGCTGGCCGCCGGACATTTCGTTGGGCTTATGATGGATGCGGTCGGCCAGCCCGACGCTGGCCAGGGCTTGCAAGGCGGTTTCCTTGCGCTCGTCGGCGGGCATTCCGGCGTAAATCAAGGGGAGTTCGACGTTGCGCAACGCATTGGCCCGGGGCAGGAGGTTGAAGGTTTGAAAAACAAAGCCAATTTCCCGATTGCGGATTTCGGCCAGTTCATTGTCATCCAATTCGCTCACTTTGGCCCCGTTCAACTCGTAGGTGCCGTCCGTGCAGGTGTCCAGGCATCCCAGCAGGTTCATCAGCGTCGATTTGCCGGAGCCGGAAGGCCCCATGATGGCGACGTATTCGCCGCGCTCAACCTCCAGCGAAATGCTGCGGAGGGCATGGATGGTTTCCGTGCCCATCTGGTAAAGCCGCGAGACATTTTGGAGGCGAATCAAACTCACCGCGCATCGGGGTTTAGTAGGTCTTGGTTTCTTTGTCCTGGCCGGCGGCCTGAAGGTTGACCGCCACCTTCTTGCCGTCTTCCAGATCGCGATTGATCGCCTTGTACCCGCCGGACACCACCTCATTGGTATCCGCCAACCCTTCAAGGATTTCCACGTAGTTGTCGTCGCTTATCCCGCGCTTGACTGGCTTCATCTTGACGTGATCGCCCTCGACCACGAAGACCACTTCGATCGGTTTGGGCGGTTCGTCAGGCTTCTTCTGACTGGCGGCATTGGTGCCTGAAGCAATGTTCGTGGAGGCAGCGCTGTTGGTGGAGGCGACATTAGTGGTGGAGGCGCTATTGGTGGCCGCCTTGGCGGCTAAAGCATTGGTCTGGGCCGGGTTGTTTGTCCCGATGGGCAGCCGGGTCGTCACGCTTTGAATCGGAACGCACAGGACATTGGAGCGGTAGCGGGTCTCGATTTCCGCCGTCACGGACATGCCTGGCAGGAAGGCGTCCTTTTCTGCAACGCGGATTTTGACCTGAAACTTCGTGGCATCGGTGCTGGTGCTGGCTGCGGTCGTGGCCGAGGTGTCGTTATTGTTGGCGGAGTTGGCAATGGCCGTCACCACACCGTTAAACTTCTGGTCCTTGAAGGAATCGACTTCCAAGCGGGCTTTCTGGGAAATCCGGATCAGGGGCACGTCGATCTCGCCAATATCGACCCGGGCTTCCATCTCGTTGAGGTCCGCCAACGTCATGACCTCCGTGCCGGCCATTTGCGCGGTGCCGACGACGCGCTCGCCGAGTTGGGAATTCAACTTGCTGATCGTGCCCGTGAGCGGTGAAAAAACGATGGTTTTGGAGAGGTCCGCCCCTGCGGATTCCATTTGGCCGCGCGCGCTGCTGACCTGTTCGATGGCGCCGGCGAGGGTGGATTTGGCGACGTCACAGGCGTTCTTGGCCGTGAGGAAGTCGGAGTCGGAGAGGAGCTTGGCTTTGAAGAGGGCTTCGTTGCGGGCAAATTCCAACCCGGCCTTTTCGAGGTTGGCCGTGGCGGTGTCCCGGTTGGCCAGGGAATAATTGTAATTGGCCGCGGCGGAATTGCTGGCGGCCAGATAATTGTCCGGCTTGATCTTGAAGAGAAGGTCGCCTTTCTTGACGCTTTGCCCCTCCTTGACCGCCAGCGCGATGATTTCCCCAGACACCTCGGGGCTGATCTTGACTTGGAGGACGGGTTGAATCTTGCCGTTGGCGACCACGATTTCGGTCAGATTGCGCCGCGCGACCTTCTCCTTGGAGATGGGAATCGGCAAGTCCCGTTTGACGAGTTTGCTCCAGGCGACGCCGCCGACGATGAGAAGGCCGAAAATCGTAAAGATAATCAGCTTTTTCCTGCTTTTTTTCTTTGCCATCTGTTGTTCCTGCTTGATTAGACAATCTGCTGGCCGGAAAGTTTCACCAAAATCTTCCAAGGGCCGGCCGGGCCCGTTTGACACTCTATTCGCAAACGGGGGCGGAAAGGTTACAAGTAAAGTTGTTGCATGGCGGATCGTAAGCGGGAAGCAGCGATCCGCGCAAGATGAATTGCGCGGTCCCGTATTGAGTCTAATGGCATATCAGCATGCCAGCGGTTGGAAAGGGCCGTCGCAGCCGGAAGCGGCTTGCCAACGGTCGTTTCGGGCATACATTTTAGAGGGGCTGAAAGGGACACATTTAAGCCGGGCCTGCATGGCCGGAGAAATTGAGATATGAAAAATCGCAAGTCAGTTTATTGGGCATCCCTATCAATTGTTGCGGCAGCCATTTGTTGTGGCGTTCCCTGGAACACCGCAAGCGCAGCCGACGAATCATCCGCAACGAGCGCTCCCGCTGTGGCCAAGCCCGTCAGCGCGCCCGCGCCCGGCCTGGCTTATGGCGTCTCGGAGGTTTTGAAAATGTACCAGGGGGGCATTGGCAAGGACGTGATTTTGAACTACATCGCCAACACGGCGCTGCCGTATCACCTCACCGCCGATGGCATCATCTATATGCAGGCGCAAGGGGTGCCGCAGGACATCACCAAGGCGCTGCTCCAGCGTGACGGCCAATTGCAGCAACAGGCCGCGCAAGCTTACCAGCAGCAAGCGGCCCAGCAGGCTTACCAGCAGCAGCCCCCGCCGCCTGGCAACGAGTCGTACTCAGGCGCCTACCAGCAACAGCCGGTCGAGGTGCCGACGACCCCGGCGCCGGTCGTGACCTACACCCAGCCGGTTTATCCCGCTTACTCCTACGCGTCTCCATATCCTTATTACGACTACGGCTATCCCTATGGTTATTGGCCGCCGGTGGTGATAGGAGGATTTGGCTGGGGCTGGGGTGGATATTATCGCGGCGGCTGGGGCGGCGGCGGCTTTCATGGCGGCATTCGCGGCGGCGGCGGCGGCTTTCACGGTGGCGGCGGAGGTTTTCATGGCGGCGGCGGCGGAGGTTTTCATGGCGGCGGCGGTGGAGGTTTTCATGGCGGCGGCCGCCGGTAATGACGAATTTTCCGCTTTATCCGCGCCCGGCGCGGCGGTTTAATGCCAGCTTATGAAAATTGTGCTGGCTTATTCGGGGGGATTGGACACGTCGGTCCTCTTATCGTGGATCAAGGAAAAGTACGACGCCGAAATGATCGCCTTCTGCGCTGACATCGGGCAGGAGGAGGAGTTGAGGGGGTTGACGAAGAAGGCGCTGAAAACCGGGGCGGCGAAGATTTATATTGACGATCTCCAGGAGGAGTTCGCGCGGGATTTCATTTTCCCGATGATGCAGGCCGGGGCGGTGTACGAGAACCAGTATTTTCTGGGCACCAGCATTGCGCGTCCGCTCATCGCCAAGCGGATGATCGAAATCGCACGCCAGGAGAAGGCGGACGCGATCGCGCACGGGGCGACGGGCAAGGGAAACGACCAGGTGCGGTTCGAGTTGACGGCCGCGGCGCTGGCGCCGGACTTGCGGGTGATCGCGCCGTGGCGGGATGGCGCGTTTCGGGCGCAATTTCCCGGCAGGGCGGAGATGATCGGTTACTGCGAGGCAAAAGGCATCCCGGTGCAGGCGACGGCCAAGAAGCCCTATTCGATGGACCGCAACCTCCTGCACATATCGTTTGAGGCGGGGATATTGGAAGACCCCTGGCTGGACGCCTCGGCCCCGGAATACAAGAGCATGTACAAGTTGAGCGTTTCGCCCGAAGACGCCCCCGACAGGCCGGAATATGTCACGCTGGATTTCGAGCGGGGCAATTGTGTGTCGGTCAATGGCCATAACCTCACGCCGCTGGGCGTGATGAAGGCGCTAAACAAACTGGGGGGCAAACACGGAGTGGGCCGGGTGGACTTGGTGGAGAACCGGTACGTCGGCATGAAGTCGCGGGGTGTCTATGAGACGCCGGGCGGGGCGATATTGCACTTTGCGCACCGGCAGATGGAAAGCATCACGATGGACCGGGAGGTCATGCACTTGCGCGACTCGCTGATTCCCAAGTATGGGGAACTGGTCTATTACGGCTACTGGTTTTCACCGGAGCGCGCAGCGTTGCAGGCGCTAGTGCAGGAAAGCCAGAAGAACGTCACCGGCACTGTGCGCGTCAAGCTCTATAAGGGCAACATCATCACCGCGGGCCGCAAATCCTCCGTGAGCCTTTACAATCCCCACATCGCCACGATGGAGGCGGACCCGACCCAGGCCTACAACCAGGACGATGCGACCGGTTTCATCCGGCTCAACGGGCTGCGGCTCAAGGTGGCGGCCCAGGTGCATGGGGTGAAATAGGTTTTGCTTGCGGCGGCCGCCAGGACGGGCTATAAGGACTGGCATGAGCGACCCAATCATTTCCCAGAAAACTCCAATCGTCCAGAAGATGGAACCGGGCGCCTATTGGTGGTGCGCGTGCGGACGCTCCGCGGCGCAGCCCTTTTGCGACGGAAGCCACAAAGGCACCGATATCACGCCTGTCAAGACGGATATTGACGTGGCCAAAACGGTGGCGTGGTGCGGGTGCAAGCATACCAAGACCAAACCGTTCTGCGACGGCAGCCACGCCCGGCTCTAAATGCGCAGAGGGCGGCTATTGGGTCTTGTGATTCAAGAACAGGGTGTAGCGCGCCTGCAGGTCGCTTTCCAGGCTGCGGTCTCCCAATTGCCCGGCGCGCCGGAGCGCTTTCTCTTCCCATGACATGGCCTTCAAGAAATCGCCGTCGGCGGCGTAGCTGCGGGCCAATGTGTCCATGAAGCGGGCGTTTTGGCTGGCGTTCGCGTCGCAGGCGCGCTGGGCCAGTTGGACGGCCATCTTGGGGCTGAGGACTTCGGAGTTGGTGGCGGTGGCGTAAATCTGCGCCAGACTGTCAAGCGTGGCCGGGTCGTCGGGGATGAGGGTGAGGACCTTATTGTAATGCTCAATGGCGTCGCCGTAGTTGCCCTGGCGGAATTGGGCCAGGGCCAGTTCGGAATGAGCGCGGGAGAGGGACGGGTCTTCGTTGATGGCGCGAGTCAGACAGGCTTCGGCATCTGCAAATTTGCCTTGCTCATTGAGCAGGACGCCGAAGCTGGACCAAAAGGCCGCCGACTTCACCCCCAAGCGGCCGGCCTGGGTGTACTGTTCCAGGGCCTCCGTTGCCAGGCGCTGGGATTCGGCTGCGGCAGCGGCAGCTTCGTTGGTTTTGCCCTTTGCGGCCGACAATCGCCGGACGGCCTCAGCGTTCCTTTGCTCGTCCTGCAAGGCTGCGGCAAGGTTGAAATGGAGCACACCCGCGTTGGCATTGGTTTGGAGAGCGCCGAGGTAAAGGCTCACGGCGTCCCCGGCCTTGCCTTGGGAGACCAGCGCCTGCCCCCAAATGCCGTAGGCCTCGATCTGGCGCGGGTTGATTTTGACGGCTTCTCTAAACTCGGCGAAGGCCGCGTCAGGGTTGTTCTGTTTGAGCAAGGCCTGTCCGAGTTTCTGGTGACCCTCCGACTGGTCCTGGCCCTGCAAGGCCAGACGGTACTCGGAAACCGCTTTGTCGTATTGTTTCCTGGCCAACGCGTCGTCGCCGGCCTTGATGTGCGCCAGATAAGCGCTTTGGCTTTCCACCAGGCGCTTGAGCGGGTTGGGGCGCTTGACCTGCATTTCCTGGATGCGTTGCGCGGTCCATTGATCCGTCACATAGGCCGCGGCCGTGATGAGAAAAGCAACAAGCAGGAAGATTTGCAGCGGCCTGCTGGTCGGAGGAGCCGGCTCGGAGTAATCGGGCGCGGGCCTCTTTTCGCCGGGTATGTTTGGGTCGCTGGCCATATCTGCTCAAACCTCCTAATACGCCAAATCCCCGTGTAACGGAAGTCAAATCGGCGCGCTCGACGCTCTTTTTTCGGGAGCTGGCGTCGGGGCGGTCGCGCGGTGAATGTCGCGGAAGTTGCCCTCCTCGCAGCACCGGACAAACTCCTCCGTCACCGTCTTCAACTCCTCCCACCGATCCCGGATCGACTTGGACTCCGCCGCCGTGATCTTGCTGTCCGCGGCGGCGGCGGCCATGACGGAGAGGAGGTCGGCGAATTCCTGGACAACGCTGTTCATCGCCGGCACCAGATAGAGGGGATGCGGATGGATATTGCGGGGATTCTTGACATAGAAACCTCCCGCCTTGTGGCAGACCCATTGGACGATGCGGGTGTCATTGCTGCATCGCGTTAGAACGGCGATCCGGTCCAGCGGATTGGCGGCGCCGCTGCTTTGGCCCGGCGGCTCCATCCATTTATAGATCATGGATAGAGAAAGGCCCAAATCCGCGGCCGCCTTTTTGGGGCTGACTTTCTGAAAAACATCACGCAAAAGCTCGTGGGATTCCATGTCTGGTAGAATGACGGAACTCCCTCCCGCTGGCAAGAAAACTCCGCCTCCCTTATGGGGCCTCCCCGGCTTGGGCCGCGGAGCGCTTGAGGATTCTGATTCCAAATTCGCCATCTCTAGTCCAGTCGTGCCCGATCTGGCAGACCGGCTCGTAGGCGCGGTTGATCCAGCGCAAAACTTCGCCGCCGAAACCGTCGCTGGCGCCAAAATAGGGCACGCCGAATTCGCGCGTGTCCACGCCCAGCAAAATGATATAGTCGGGCCTGCCTTCCTGGAGGGCATGGCTCATGTTGGCCTGGCCATAGACGGCCAATTCCGGCGGATTCCATCGAAGGAACGGAGTGGGATTGTCGCGGCGCAGCATGTAGTTGAGCATGGCACCCTCCGGCAGCACGGCGAGCGTGGAGCCGGAAGGGGAATGAGTTTGCATCCACGAGAGAGCCTGGCCCATGAGCGCGCCGGCGGGCCGGAATTCCTGGCGGAATGTCAAGAGCATGTCTGCCCCATCGCCAACCACCACGGTCTCCTCCTGATAGACACCCTTCGAGGCGAGGAATAACCACGCGAAACCCGTCAGGAGCAGGATGCAGGCAAGCGCGCGCCACCAGTTGGAAACGGCGGCGAAGCCTTCCAGGAATTCCGGCACGACGCGGAGCAGGAAGAAGACGGCTGTCAAAAACGCAGGCATCGCCAGGACAAATCCGTAATGCCAGATGCGGGGGTACAATCCCAGCTTGGCCAGCAACACCAGGCTGAACACCGCCCACAGCGTCATAAAGATCGAAGACGAATCCCAGGCGGCGCGCCGCCCCCGCCAGAACACCCAGGCCAGGACCAGGACGCACAGCAACGGAAGGCTGTGGCCGCATTCCACCCAATCAAACTCCCACCACGCCAACGCCGCCAGCGGAACCGCCACCAGGATAAATACCACCGCATCGCGCCTGCTTTGCCCGCGACCGCGAAAGACCAGGAACGCCAGAATGACAATCGCGCACAGACCGACGCTGTCGCCCACCATGCGGGCCAGGTGATGCCCCGGCGCGTCCAGACCCAGGCACCACCGATACAGCGGGCTGTCCATCGCCGAGGAAGACAGCACAGGCGTCCATGCCCAACATGTCCACCGCAAGCTCTGCTGAAAACCGGCAAAACGAAGAAAATAGACCAGGAATCCCAGCAGCGGAACCGCGCCCGCCAGCGTCATAAGCCCCAGTCCTTTGACGGCCGCATCCTTTCTTCCCAGCCCGCGCCACGCCAGGACGAGCCCTGCCAGAACCCCCGCGGCCAGCGCCAGAAAAACCTCCGGCTTCGTCAAGAATACCAGCCCGCAACAAAACCCGGCCGCCAGGGCGTCGCCGCGCTTTTTCGCCGCCACCCACCTGGCCATGAGCGCCACCGCCGCTATGGACAGGATCAGCCCGTGGTAAATCTCCTCCGAATAGGGCGTGACATAATTGAATATCCCATAGTCGCTGTACTGCCCGAAAGCGAACACCAGGAGGATGGCCAGGCAGGCCATCATCGCGGTAAGCTGATCGGCGACCCGATAAAAGCAGCGATAAACCAACACCAGCAGCAGCGCCAGGAGGACCAAATTGGCCAGCGCCAGCGTCAAGAACGAAACTCCGAACACCCGAAAAAGGAGCGCGTCAACGTACTGCGACAGCGGGCCGCCCGTCATGTATGCCAGGTCCCGATACAGCACAGCGCCCGTGGAAATCTTCCACGGAATATAAAGCTGCACTCCGAAGTCCAGCACCATGTCGGCCCATTTGCGCCACGTCGCCGCGATGAGGACCGCCCAAACGCCGCCCAGGACCGCCAGGGCGAATAGAGCGTCCCGCCGGGCGGAGTGGCCGGCTGGCGTTTGCGGCTCTGTGGCGGGCGTATGCTCCGACATCCAGAGCAACCTATCAGCCCCCGGCCCGCAGACAAGTTTTCAATCGCCCCGGAATCCCAATTGTCAAAAAAAGACTTGCGAAAACCCCGAATCAGCCCACAATCAGCCGCAGACTATGGTATTCACGCTGAAGCAAGGCAATCCTATGAATAACCTCGATGCAAAACGTCCGCCAACCGTGGAATCTCAAGGCCGAAAGCCACTGTTCCGCCCGTTGTTGGTTGCGGCCTTGTTGGTTTGCCTGGCTCCCGGTTGCGCGACCCGGGCGTTCGTTCCAAGACCCGACCTCTCCGCTCAACCGCCGACTGTCAATATGAACGGGATGAGGAAGTTTTACGTGGCCCATGAGGAAGAGGCTGGCAGGCAGGACGATAGACATCTGCGCAGCCTTCATGCGGTGGAGCGGGCGCTGACAGATCACGGTTTTCCGGCTGCTTCCGGGTTGATTTCGGCCATGCCAACCGACACGGACTGCAAAGTGCTCATTCAAGACCATTGGTTCTGGGACACTTATTGGTATCTCCTGTCGTTGGACGTGAAGTTTTACGATGCCCGCTCCGGCAACCTGCTGGCTTCGGTGCGTGAGAGGCGCGCGCCCCCGGTCATGCGCCGAAGTTCGGAGTTCATGGCCAACGAGGTAGTTGAAGCGGTCTTTCCCTCCTCCCTCGAAGGCAGCAAGCCTTAATCACCCAGGAACATGTTTCGTATGAAAAGATCCATCCATCATCGCCACGTTGCCATCCTGACCCTGACCTTTTTGATGCTGGCGGCCTGCACGGGTTGGGCATTTACAGTCCCAATCATCTATGAAACCGGTTCCACTGCGGCCCCGACCCTGCCGTGTCCCGTGGCCCTGAGTCTGAGCCAGGAATTCGCCAGCTACCAGCACTCCGTGCATGGTTGGAACTATCACGCGGACTTCGGACCCGCCTTGCAGAAATACGCCAGTTTCGTTGCCCGTTCGGTCTTTGGAGACGCGCAAGTGCTCGACAGCCAGAGTTCCCGCCCCGAAGCCAGACTTCTCCTTGTTCCGCGGGTCACCAGTTCAGACCTCGCGGAACACGGTGGAGTCGCCTTGGGCATTCAATGGGATTTCAAGGATCCAAAGACAGGACAGACGCTCTTTACCATGCATGTGCAATGCGAAACCGTGTCCCCTGGCATGAATCCTCTGGCGGCCTTGCGTCGTGCCGCTGGAGGGAACATGACCAACTTGACTTCGTTGACAATCCAACGTTTCAATGCATCGCGCGGTCTGCAGCAACTCAGCGGCCATTGAAAAACAGGTCTATCCATTCCCGATAATATCCCGAAGCCGCAGCACGGAAAGCCGCAACCAGAGTCCCCTTGCCCCGGGGATTCGCTCATGCAAACCCGCAGAGAAAAAACTTTGCTATAAACGAAGACTTCTCTGAGGTGCATTATACACTTTTCCCCAGACTGCGCTGGGAAAAAGATAATCGCATTAGGGCGCATGACAAAAATCATCATCCGTCGGTAGGGCGGTGCTGCTGCGCCGCCCCAGAATTCAGGGCGGAGCAGCCCGCAAAGCCCGCGCGCAAGCGTCTGCCCAATAATTTGTTCACTTGTGCATCGACTATCCAGTTCCATCTGCAGCTCTGCCCTACCAGAAAGGTAAAGATTTTTGTCATGCGCTTTCGCATTAAAGGCTTGATTTTGGGTGGTGGCAGCGGCATCCTAGCGGACCGGGACGGTCAGAAACCGTTCCAGTTTATGTTCACTTGGCAAATGCAAGGGCAGCCCTTTGAGGAAGTCGCGGTATCGCCTGAGCCAGGCGCGGTAAGTGCGCCCGGTCGCGAACGCAAGGTGTTTGCGTCGAACCACTTCCGTAAGCCGCCGCGCCGCATCGTCGGTACTCATTTGGCCATTTTAATATACAAACAACCTGTTGTATATTGATTCTTAGGCAGCATGATTACGCCAAAACAATTCCTAGAGTCCTTCTTTCAAGAGAAGGCTTCGGTTTATGCAGCAGCGAATGTGCATCTGGCACCTGTTTACGCGAGATATTTTGGTGAGCCATTGTCGCAGCGCGCTCACGACTTCATGCTAGGCAACAAACCGGAGCCAGAGATTGAGGAAGTGAAGCAGACCGTTGTCTCAGCGACGGCAATTTCACGCCAGCATTTCAGGACTGCTGATATTCGCACACGTTACCACCTTGCATCTTTTGGCGAGACGTGGAAGATTGTTCGGACTGACCGAGAGTGCTTCTGGTGTCGCGGCACGGGCGGTTCCGAAGAAGCACGATGCCAGAAGTGCGATGGAGAAGGATGGTATGACACCTCAAATAATGCCGCCTAACAAGTCGCCGGCGCCAACCGCCGTCCTGTCCGACCGTAGCTTCGGACCGAAGGCGGTTGGCGCTATCAGTAATCCGAGAAGCTGCGGTTGGCGAAAGTCACGAATCGGCGGTGGCTCAGCTTTTTTCGTTAGACCGACTCGCCCCACCATGACCTCAACTTCACATCTTCGGCAGTTTCTGGGAGTCCTCGCAGTTGGCACCACGACGCTCGTCTCATGCTCAGAGACCCCCACTATTCCGAGTGCAAACGGCGGGCAGAGCAAGCGCGAGTTGCTTGCAGCCTGGCGAGCATCTAATACTCCAATTGGGCTGCGTTTGTCGGTCGCCCAGTCTCTCTTGACCACTAACATGCACACCGACCAAGTCGAGGCGATGCTCGGCGAACCGACGATGCGATATCGCCACAATCCAGGAATACCGGCGGGAGCACCACCCGGAACGGAGCAACCACGTATTTATTGGTGGTATGATTACCGTTTCAAAGATGGCACAGTCGTTGTAAACTTTTTACAGGTGATGAATGCCAGCCGGTTTGAAGCGGAACTGCAATCTGTTGGCCTTGGAAACACAGGCACGGTTCAGATGATTTCATTTCCACCGACAAATTCGCAGAGCACAAGCCGATGAAGGCAAAACGCATCCCGCAGATGAAGAGATTTAACCACGGATTTCCCGGATGCCACGGATGGGAATTCCTTATCCGTGTTCATCAGTGAAATCCGTGGTTAAGTCCCCTTTCTAATCCAGGACCCAGCGGGCCGGAAACGGGGCCAGCGCTCCGCGCAAAGGCGGACTTGTCGCGCCGTAGCGCGCAGCGCGAAGGAGGATAAAGAGCCGCGACAACCGGGGCATTCTTTGCGTCAGTTTTTCAACTCGGCCTCAATCAGTTTGGTCATCTTCTCAAACTCCGATTTCTCGAAGCCCGTGCCGGCCCATTTCACCCTCCCGTCTTTACCGACGACAAAGCTTCTCGGAATATACTTCGTCGCGAACAGTTTGTAAGTGTTGGTTTCGCTGTCAAGATAAACAGGGAACGTGTATTCCTTTTCACTGATGAATTTCCCCACCACATCCCTGGCTTCCCCGCGCGAGACGCACAGCACCGCGAAATTGGGGTCTTTAATCCCCTCATAAATATAGGTTTGCAGCAGGGGCAGCTCCGCTTTGCATGGCCCGCACCAGGTGGCCCAGAAATGGATCAAGATGACCTTGCCTTTCAGGTCTTCCGATGACAGCACTTTTCCGGAAAGGGACGTTGTTCTGAATGCCGGCATCGGGTCGCCCACTTTAACCAGCGTCGAGGCGCCAATATCGTCCTGCGCGAATAAAGTCGAACAGAGAAGAAGCAAGGCTGCAATCATTGGCGACTTTGATTTCATGTTTCACATGATGCGGCAAAAAACCGCCACGGCAAGGAAAGAATCCTTCGGGGCTCGACCTCACCCCTGCCCTCTCCTTCCGCCGTCGCCTGGCGGCTATAACGGGACGGGCCAGGAGAGGGAGAATCATCGGCCGTCCACTTGAGATTCCAACGACTGTATTGGCCGGGCACGCCCATGCAACAGCAGAACCGTGCGCCCGCTTTTCCTTCTCCCAGGGGGAGAAGGTCAGGATGAGGGCGAGCCCCAAAAAATCCTGTCTCGCGCCCACCGATCTTATAGGACACGAATCTCCTTTTTAGAGGGTGTTAGGGAATTCGA
>PLGF01000174.1:0-151 GCA_003138485.1 Verrucomicrobiales bacterium
CATAAGCCTGCACAAGCCTGCATTTAGTCCGGCACTCTCCGTGCCCCGGGGCAGAGGAAGACACCGGATTCTCCGGCGTGGCGGCTGCGACCCCCAAAGCCGTTTTGGACAGATGAACAGAGATCGGGAAACCCTCCCCGCCGTCAATTCA
>PLGF01000174.1:238-36087 GCA_003138485.1 Verrucomicrobiales bacterium
ATCCGCGGCCTTTCAAAGAACAATCCGCCCTCAGCCACTGGCCCCACAATAGCACGCAAATTACATTGTGCAACTTCCTTTTGGCAAAATCGAACAAGAGGCCGTTCCCCGCATCCGATTGGCAGACCGCGCCGAGGATGGGGCGGACTGGTTAATTGTGCTCGTGCCCGCAGCCGTGACGCCATCTTCGTGGTTCAGCCCTGACGGGGCGAAAGAAAATAGCCCAGGGCAAAGCCAGCCAGCGAGCGACGCCCTGGATTGGCCGGCGCCGTTTTCCCAAGCCCTGAAAGGGCGGCTGATGGTGTCAGTGCCATCCCCTCGCCCCGCAACGCGGAAAGAGAACCAGGGTGAGGGCCAAAACCACTTCGTCTCGGAAACTAACTCAGCCCGACGTATGCGAAACACGCCAGCGCCGGAATCCCCAGCGCCGCCTTCACCATCGCATAATACGTTACTCGCGCGGCCCAAAAGTCGAGGGGTTTTGATAAATTCTCTCCATAATGCCCGGATGGTTCGCATAACTCAAAGCCATTTCCCGAACACTCAAATTCGCGTCATTTGTAAGCGAGTAAAACTCCGCCATGACTCTTTCATCCTTGTGCTTGATCTTTATGAGCCGCTCCAAGCCCATTCCTCTAACATAATACACGGATGATCGAAGAAAAACCATGTCGTATTCAAATTCATCAGCGACGAACGGTATATTATCTCTATTCCGTTCCCTTTCAATTTGATTGAGCAAATTAGCGGCACTATTGGCGACGCCAAGAGTGTTCTCGTCCAGTTTGGACATCAAACCGGAAATCAGGGCATCTGTCGATATGTGTAATGCAGCCAAGGACAAAATGGCATAATGTTTGACAATTGGACTATCGTCATTCAAAGCCTGAATGAGGGATGGAGCGGCCTCAAGCGCCGGCGGTCCCAATTGCCCCAACGCCCAGGCGGCCTTGATTCTATAGTCAATGTGCCCGGAAGTCAGATCCTCCCGCAACAACAGCACCGCTGGCTTGCCGATTTCCCGCAAGGCCATCAAGTTTGGCGACTTCGGATCCATTTGCATCCCGTCAAACCATTCCAAGATCGTTCTCGATTGGTAAGTCGGCTGGTGCCTGATAATGGCAGTTGTCAGAATTCCAATCGGAGCTAACAACCAAAGAATCGAGCAGTAAATCGCCTTCTTCAAAATGCGAGGCTTTTCGACCGGGTGCGTCAATGCAGGTTGCTATTCCGGCCGTTTACGAATGGGTTTTGTCAAAAAGTAAGCGCCGACTTTTGGATTGGCGGCCGCATCCATCTCAATATGCATGGCAAATTTCTCGTTCAGCAACCAGCCAATGTGCTGCAGTTGGCCATTCTCCGAAAAATGGCTGTCTTTGTCGTGCGTATGTTGAGGCATATAAATGATTCGTGAATTCGAGGACGGCAGGTTCGTTGGCAAGCTTGCTGGCAACCATAGCCAGCCAATTTGTGTCAACCGAGGAGCGCAATAATACCGCGCAGTGCCTGAGCGCAGCCTCTTTCTCCGGACTTTCCGGCCATGCGCCGGGGTGATTGTAAAACTCCAGTAACTCAGTTGGAATCATCGACCAATCGACATTTTCACTGATATAATACTGGACATTAGTAGGCAGTTGAAACCAATCCACCTTCTGAAGGATAATGCCCCAGACATTGGACGGAATCCGTGACGGATTGGCGCCTTTAACAATGTCAGTCAATTCATTAAATGAAATCTGAAACCACTCGATGTTGCTGTAATTAGTTTCGGCGCCAACTCGAATTGGATTCGCGGTTTGTGCCAAAACCCACTTCGGATCAATTGCGCGGAAACAAAAAGCGAAAAGTAATCTATAGTTTCCTGAATACATGACTTGCCGCAAGCAACTGTCTTCCTCAACAGGAATTCGCCCTTCGGTTTTTAAAACCTTCATGGTTCCAGCAATTTCTCCTTAAGCTCCTTCTCCGTGATGGTTGAATCAATCAGTTGAATGACGCGCTTTTTGAACGGCGATTCTTTGGGTTGTCCTTTAAGCACGACTCTTACATTATTGATTAATGCGTCCTGGATCTGCTGCAATTTTCTTTCTTTGTTCAATTTTTGTTCACGACGATTATTCTCCGCAATATCCTCCTCAAATTTTTTGCGCACTACGGGATCCTGTATATCTTTAGGATACATGCCTGAAAATAGAGATTGCCTGCCCCCTAAGGGAGGAGTTACATTTAAAGTAATATGGTGGTCAGCGGTTGGATCATAGGCCATGTCTCTTGCCTTGTAACACACTTGAAGAACGGTTAATTTCAATTCAATGCCCGACTGTGCGTTCTTTATTGAGCTGACCGCGTCCCAGGCCTTAACCAGATATGCATAGTCGCCGGTTTGTTTAAAGTCATTCAATGCATTTGTGACAGAGACTTGAACAACCTTTGTGTCCGTGGAGTTTTCATCTGCGAAAGAGTGGTCAACAATCGGCAAAATGATTGCCATGATTACGAACGATAGATGTTTAAATTTCATAAAATTGTCATTGAATCGGCTGTGGCGTGGAGTTTGGCGAACTAAGCGTATATCCAGAAGCGCCCTTTTGAATTTGTAGAGTTCCGGTCGAGGCGCTGCCGGTAAGTGTAAACATTTCGTTAATGGTTTCAACTGACACTTGACTTGTATTCCCCACCGAATGACTCCAGACAATTGGCCAGGTGAACTGGCCATTTGAAAATGGCACCGTCGCACTTCCGCCAATTTCGTCACCAATCCCAGTGTCTGTTCCCAATCCAGGAACCACAGTACTAGTCACTGAATGAGGTCCATTGGGTGGGTGATTTTGAGAGGGATACGGCGGACTACTATAATATCCTGTTGTAATCGGCACAGCGCCACTTTCATAAAAACTAATGTTTCCGAAGTTAACCGAATCGGGCTGTACATACACATTAGCATGGTAATCAAAGCCTATCCAATTTTGTGCTGGCGGGCTGGCCCCACCGTAGGCATAACCGTTGGTAAAGAGAAATCCGCTCGGGCTTATTACGGCAAATGTCAACGAGGTGGAGCGGCAACTGCACTCCACCGTGACCGTGACGCTCTGTGCTGTGCCAGGCGCCGTTAGAGTCGTAGAGGTTCCATTTGTTGAGCTCAAACTCCCTGCAGAAGTGGACCACGGGAATGTGCCATTTGGAGAGTCAAGCAGCCATAGATTAACCTGCTCCCCAACGCCAATCGTCGTTCTTGCCTGATTGGTGGGACTTGTTGCAACACATTGGTTTGTTATCTGGAAAACGACAATAATTCGCACGCTTTCTGATGAAGTCCCGGATGTCGATGTAACAGTGGTGATTCCGACTTTACCGGCGTCGACAAGGCGCGTGGTGCGGCTGGTGGACCCGTCGGCATTGGTGGTTGAGATTCCTCCGGTCATGTTCCAGCCTGCGGGTAGGAACTGGTCGTCGATGCTAGGATTTGGAGAGGCGGTTACTGTCACGAAGTTGGAACAAGAAAGTCCAACCACGTAGGTATTGCAAGGCACGTTAGTAACCCATGTGGCGCCGCTTACGGACATACCCGAAACCGCCACAAAGGCGTACGAAGTGTTTTCTGTTGTGATATCTTGGCAGCCGCACGGGCAGTCCGGCTGGTTTGTAGGCATTTCAGCGGAATCAAGCCAAATGTAGCCCCAGCCATAATACCCATTAGTATTAGTTATTGTGATCGACACGCTTTTGCCAAAGCCCTCCACATAACCGTTCGTGTTATCTGGTGTCCCATAGAAATACCAGTTGGTAATGCCGTACGGCGACGCTCCATTGTTAGTGGAGATCGGGCCGCAATAGTTCGAGGGGCAAGCATGGCATATCTGCGTGGAATTGGTGGAGGGATAAATGACTTGCGAAAGATTCAAGGTCACCGTGGCGCCCACACAGACGATGCTGCCCTCAGGAGCGTTTGTCCCCGCATTTGGGCTGATGGTTACAGTGTCAATGATGGAAGCCGCTCCATTTCAGGAAAGGACTGTGGTGGGATCATCCTTGCAGCCTCCGCCCTCTTGCGCGTTAAGGTTTCCCATCGACAGCAAAATCCCTGCCAGTATAACTTGCCACACTGTATTCCAGGCTTTTTTCATACTGTAGTTAATTTACGTTGCTGCTTGTAGAGGTTCTTCATGGTTAAGTCAAGGAAAAGCGGCATGGATATTACCTTGTACATCAAGCACTTGGAACAAATGAGGAAAAAATGGGCCTTTGGAATGGAAATGTTAGGCAGGACCCCGGCTCTCTTTGGCCGGAGGGGGCGCACCGCTTGGCGCCGGATTGCGCTGCGCTGCCGCTCCGCTCCACTTGCGGAACGGCTTCACATTCCTCGATAATCACCAAAAATCAGCGGCGCTCTAATGGAATTGGCTGGCGAATATCTCCGCTTCGACTTCAGTGATCACACCGTCCTTGTTGCTATCGCAGCGCCTGACGGCTTCGTTGAATTTTTCGTTTTCGCCGGATTTAACGGTATATGTGTTATCGAACACAACAGGGATTGACACCTCGGTATGGGATTCGGCGCGGTTATCGAAGGGCATTTTGCTCAGGGCCTCGTAGAAGAGGCGCCCGGCTTTCTCACTCTCGAATTGCACCTTGACGCGCGTCACGTCACGGTAGGTTGTTTCCGTGTGCTCGATGCAGCCGGCCAGAAAAAGCGCGGCGCCGCCAACCGCCGAGAGACGCAAAATCCAACGCGCCGTCGATTGCAGATTCTTCATTATATTCATACTTCCACCATGTTACACTGCGAATGGTTCATTCACTGCATGGCGGCTCACCGGGGGTGATCGTCATCATAAGTCAGGCTCCAATACGGGGCCAAGGACTCCATCTTGCGGCCTATTCCCCCGCCGTCCATGTCTCTCCGTCGTGGCGGAGGCGCCATAGCTTCTCCGACAATTCCACCGCCGGGGCCGTTTCGCCTGGCGCCACGATGCCGCGGAAGAGATAATTCTGGCCCGCCAGCATCAGGCGGTCGCTTCCCTCCTCCGTCTTCCACCGATATATCTCCAGGCGCCACGGCTGGCTGCGGGGTTGCTCAAGAGTCGTGCCGCCTTTGCGCGCGGCCAGGACCAGAGCGTAAATCTCCCCGGCGGCCGGGTCGCGCAGCACTCCCAAGACCTTGCGGGCGTCGAAAAAATCCTCCGAATTCGGCATCGCCATTTGGACCTGCGCCAGAACCTTCTCCTCCTTGTCCGGCGGCCATCCGGCCACGATCCTGTCCCCCGTCTTGATCGCCAGGAAAAACTCCCTGCCCAAGGGCGAAGTCATCTTGAATTCCCCGGCCCGGCCGGACGGCGTCAGTGTCAACTGCACCAATTCCCCGCGCGTCAGGGCCGCCAGCTCCGATTTCGGCCCCAGGCCCGGCCAATGGAGCCGCAGCGTGGCCGTGGCGCTGTCCGCCGCCGCGGCGCCGGCGAAGGAGATGCGAGTGGGATAGATCATTGACTTCAAGGTCTGGCCCTCGTCGCCGCGCTGTTTGGAGAGCAGCACGACCTTTTGCGCCGTCTCGCCGCTCTCCACGTAGAGGACTGTCGAGTAGAGATGGCCGCTGAAGGATTCGCCGCCGGCCAGGAGGACCGTAGTTTTCACATAGCGCACCGGGTACGGCTCTCCGGTGAATTCCTTGGCCGTCTGGCCCGCCTCCTTGAAGCGCCAGTTGCGGTCCATTTCCTCCTGTTCGGCCGATTGCCGGATTTCCCGCACGCGATCCAGGTCCAGCGCGCGGACCTGTGAGCCGGACTGGATTTTCAAGGCGCTCCCGGAAGTCAACGAGATTTTCCCCTCCACCACTTTCCCGTCCGAAAATTCGATCCGGCCTTCCCGCGCCTCTTCCGCAGCCGGAGCGGGAAAAAGGGCCGCCAGGAGGAGGGCGGCGGCCAGCACCCGCGCGCGGCAAACCGGCTGGCGGGCGATTTGGGGACGGTTAATTTTCATAAGCGTTTTCAGAACAAGTTCACCTTGCGCCGCAACGTCCATTCCAACACCAGTACCGCCAGGAAAACCAGCGCAAACCACGGCCCCGCCTCGACCAGCGACGATTCCTCCACCTCGATTTTCCGCAAATGGCGGCCCGCCACCCGGACCGGCAGTTGGCCCGCTTCGCTTTCGCGGAAATAGGTTCCGCCTCCCAGCGTGGCGACGCGTCTGAGGAACACCTCGTCCAGTTCCAGGCGCGATCCCTCCGCCAGCCGCGGCGCGATGGGAAAGGCCTTTTCGTAGGCTTCCAGGACGCGCTCGCCCTGATAGGCGACCAGCCGAAAGAAGTAATCACCCCGGTCCCGAAAACGCGGTTTGGCTTGGAACGTCTGCGGCTGCGCCGGCACGGGGGCGACTTCGAGCGCGGCGGTTTCGTTGGTTCTTGACAGCGACGCGGTGAAGCGCAGCACTCCCGCGCCGGCGCCCAGCACCCGAATCTCCGCCGTCGCCTGCTCGCCGGGCCGGTAGAAGTCCTTGTCCCAGGCCACCGCCAGGTTCTGGCCGCCTTCGATCTTGCCGGTCAGATTGCGCACCGCCTGCCGCCAGAAAAGTCCGTAAGCCGAGCGGAGCGGTTCGGGCTGCAACGCCCATTTCCACATTGTGTCCGTCGCTATCCCCATGACTTTGCCTTTGCCGTAGGGTTGCACCGCGACCGCCGCGACGGCCTGGCCGCCGGTTTGCGCCGTCAGCAGCGCCGTGGCGTTGGGCTTCAATTCGCCCACCCGGTTCACACTGTCCAGGCGGGCCGGCACGCGGGCCAGGGTGTCTTCGATTGTCGCCAGGATCGGGTGGCCCGAGGCCATCGGCGGGACTGACACGGCGAAGGAGCCTTGCGCCGGCGCCGGTTCCTGGGGCGAGAGCCGCCAGGGAAACAGCGCGTCCACCAAACTCCCCGCATACCCGCCCCGTCCGAAGGATTTGTCGCCGCCCAGGAAGATCAGCGTGCCGCCCTCTTCGACGAATTCAATCAAGGCCTGCATCTGGCGCGGCCCGCATTCGTCGGCGGAAAACGAGCCGATGATAATGACGTCATAGGCCTTGAGACCTTCTTTGCCGGACGGAAATCCCGCCGCCAGGGCGTCATCTCCGGGCCGGCGGTCGCCTTGCAGGGTAAACCGGTTTCCCGCGCTGCGGAACAGAGCGGTGAACGCAAGGCCCGGATCGCGCCCCAACTCGTTGCGCAACATCTTGAACTCCTGTCCCAAATCCAGCGTGAAATAGAGCACATGCAGCGCCTTCTTTTGCACGTTCACCGACACCGTGCGGGAGTTGTTGAGCGTGGAAAGCTCGCCGCCGGCCGGCTGCACCGTCACACGGTAACGTTGCGGGCCCAGTTGACCGCTCCGGGCCGAGAGCCGCGCCCGCGCGCGCAAATTGGACAGATCGACGTTGGTCTCCCCAACCTTTTCCCATCCCGTTCCCGCCGCGTGCTCCAACAACACCCGTGTGCGCGCCACAGCCTGGAGGAACCCTCCGCCGTGACCGGCGCGCGCCTCAACGTCTGCGCTGATTTCAAACTCCGTATCCTTCTCCGCCGTCGCCGGCGCCTGCGCGTCGGTGAGGGCCAGATCATTCCAAGTCGCCGGGTCCGTTCCGATGCCCACCACGGAGAGCGGGATTTTGGGCAGGGTCAAATCCTCGATGGCTTCATCTCCGCCGTCGGTCAGTAAGACGACGCCCAGATAAGAGGGCAGGTCCTGGCGCTCGGAAAGCGCCAGCAGACAGCCGCCCAGGTCCGTGCCGCGGATGGTTCCGGCGGGCGTCTGGTCCAGTTTGTGAAGGGTGGTGTCGAACGCCAGCGTGTCGAGAGCGACGCCGGCGGGAAGCGATTTCTTCCATTGCTCGACGATGGCGCGGGCGCGGTCGGCGCGCGAGTGGTGGTAATCATCGGCGACATCCATTGAGGAGGAGGAATCGATCAAAGCCAGGAGCCTGCCGGTGGCCGGCTCGGATTTTTGGAGGGCGGAGACGGGGTCAAAAAGCGCCAGCAACAGGAGCAGCAGCGTGATCCACTTGGGCAGGGCGATCCAGGGCGCGGCCACGGGCGCCCGCCGCTTGATGCGCCGCCACAGCAGCCAGCCCCACGCCGCCGCGGCGGCCAGCAACCCGGCGCACCAGAAAGGCGCCAGCCGCGGATGCCATTGCAGGGTGGCCAGGAAGTTCATGTCATGGAAACAATGGCGGGGGAGAGAAGCGACGCAAAGACGCAAAGGGCAAGAGGCGCAAACAAAAAAATCCAACCTTGGATTTCCCGGATAGCACGGATGGGGCGCAAATCTGTTTTTGTGAATGNNCGCCCTCATCCTAACCTTCTCCCCCTGGGAGAAGGAACAGCAACGGAAAGGTCTTGGCGATTTATGTGGCCGTCCGGCTAGTTCCGCTGTCGGTTTTCCAGTGGGCGGCCGACGATTCTCCCTCTCCCGCGCCAGTGGGAGAGGGCCGGGGTGAGGGTGGCACGGCAAGGATGGATTTGACCAAAAACAGATTTGCGCCCGCTGGGATAGGATGGGAGAGCCTTCATTTCTTATCCGTGTCATCCGGGAAATCCGCGGTAGAAAAGCATCCCTAAAACGCCTGATTCCTCCAGATAGCAGATCAGATCTCATTTGCTCTCAGCCAGACAACGCCAAGCAGCAGCAGGCTGGCCGCGACAACAATATACGCCAGCCAATAGACTCGGCGATGGCTGCGGTCCAACTGCGCCGGGCCGATAGTCCAAAACCGACGCTCCTTGTAAAGAGGCAGTCGGGCAAGGAAAAGCAGGACAATGCCCATACCCCCCGCTCCGAGAGCAAAACCATACAGCGCGCGCATGTCGGCGGTCTTCAAATGTGCAATAATTGGCAACACAATGGCCGCCAACATAACCACCAACGTTCCTGGGACGGGAAACGTGAGAATAAATAACCAATCCGGCGGAATATACCAATCCAAGTTGCGTTTGCTCATAGTGCGACAGCGTTCACCAAGACTTTAGCCCCTAATATACAACCGCCGTTTCGTTTAGGCCACAAATTCTCAATGACCAATTTTCAATTTTCCTCATCGTCATCTTCCCCTTGCGCCTCCGCTTCCCCGGACGCCTCCGGCGGCGGCCCTTCCACTGCCGGCCCGCCCTCCGCGTTGCGCAAGGACCAGTTTCGCCGGGCCAGCTCCAGCGTCAACGCTCCGTTGTCACATTCATACGCCACCCGCGCGGGGCAGCGCGCCAGGCGCGCCCGCAGCGCCGTTGAAGCCCGCCGCGTTGCGGGCCGTGCCGCGTCCATAATCACGATCAGGCGGGGTTGCACCAAGTTCAGCAACGGCTCGCACAGCGGCTCCTCCCGCGCCGGCAAACCGGCCAGGACGATTTCCGCCCGCAACTCCGGATGCCGCCGCATGAGCGATTCCTGGCCGTCGCGGCCCAGCGCGGGGAGCAGCAGGACCGAATGGCCGCCCAACTCCCGGCGCAGCGCCAGCGCGTTGTCATCGGCTTGCGCGAACCGCTCCCCGGCGGCGGGGTGCAGCACGGTCCATCCGGCGATTGTGTCGCCGTCCCGCGCCGTCTCCCAGCGCCCTGTTTGGCGTAGCGTTTCCAGCAGTTCACGATAGCCCGTCGAACGCTCCGCCGCCTCGCCGGTGAAAATCTTCCGCGGCGGGAAGTTTGTCAGGATGACGTTCGCCCCGCCGAAATGAGGACGCAGGCCGACCGCAATGCAAAGCGCGCCCAGATGATTGACTCCTTGCGCGGCCAGAAACGGTTTGACGATCTCCCCGGAGTCGCTGCCGCTTCCGCAGCCCAACAGCAGGGGCGCCCCCATTCCCGGCGCGTCCGCGAACACGGCTGGAGCGCTTCTCAGGGGCAGAATGGTCAGGCGGGCCGTTTGCCGTTCAACCGCCGCGTGAACCAGGCAGGCCGCGCCGGCGGCCAGCAGCGCGGCGCATGCCGTCCATTTGTAACGCGAGCGGAAAATCCAGCCTGTCGCAGTCAGGATGAGTACGGCATAGTAAAGAAGAATAACGCCCAACGACGGAGAGGCGACATTGCAGTTGGCCAGGGGCAGGCCCGCGGCCCAGGTGCTGAACCATATAATGAAATTCATCAGCGCCCACGTCGCGTTGTTGAACAGCACGGCCAGCCAAGTCCACCACCCGCCGGCCAGCAAGCTGGCCATCCCGCTGGTCAACGCCAGCGCCGTCGCCGGCACGACCACGCAGTTGGCGGGCACGCTCACGGGCGTAAACAGGTGAAAATAATAAGCCGCCAGCGGAATCGAGCCAACCCAGGCCGCGCCGGACACCGCCACCAGGTCCACAACATAAACAGCCGCGTTGTGGAGAAAGGGCGGCAAACGCGGTTGCAGGGTGTCCGGGAGCATGGGGTCGCCTTTGAACAACCAGCCGTGCAGCGCCCGCCGCGCCGGTGGAACTATGAGACCAATGCAGAGAACCACCATGAAGGAAAGCTGGAAACCGGGCTGATAAAGCTGGCGGGGGTCCCACAACAGGATGACCAACGCCGCGGCGCAGAGGGAATTGAGCATGTCCCCCGGCCGACGGCAAGCCCAGCCCAGTATGAGCGCGCTTGCCATGATGACCGCGCGAACCGCCGACGCCGGCCAGCCGGTCAGCCCCGCGTAAAAACAGAGCGCCGGGATCACCATCAGCCCGCAAATTGCGCGCGGGATTCGCAGGCCGCGCAACAACCCAAGCCCGATGCCTGCCAGCAACCCGATGCGAAGTCCATCCACCGCGAAAATGTGGTACGTGCCCGCTCGCATGAACGGTTCTTCCACCGCAGTCGTCAGCGGCGTCTTCCAATCCAGCAGCAGCGTCAGCGTCAGACGCCCCGCCTGGTCATCGGGTGGCAACCCCAACTGCAAAGTCCGCGTCGCCCATTGCCGGAACCGCTCCGAAAGGGGCATCGCGGCGGTCGCGCCTGACGGCACCGCCCAATCATCGGCGCCGCTGGTGAGCAATTGGTGAAAGACGCCGAGGCTGGCGTAATAGGCGCGCGCGTCGAAAAGACCTTCCGCCAATGGACCGCGCAGCGGACGGAGCACTCCATGCACTTGGACGCTCTGGCCTTCAAAGAAGTTGGTGGACAAGGGCTGGTTAGCGGTGGCGATGACCTTTCCCAAAACCGTCTGCCACCCGCCGCCCCGATCCATCTCGCTCACCTCAATCAGCGCGGACCCATGCCACAACTGGCGTCCGCCCAACTCGAAAATCCGCTGCGCGGGCGGCGCGGTGATGATTCCCCGCACGCCCGCCTGGCAGGTCTCCGGGCCCTGCGCCACGCGCAAGTCGCCGGGCGCGAGAACCGCGGCGTGCCACGCGGCGTCGGTCCACCCCGTCAAAAATATAAGCAACGCCAGCAGCCAGACGCGTCCGCGCTCCCAAGCCAGCGCCGCGACGGCCGCGGCCGCGGAGGCGGCGAACAGGACGGCCAGCGGCGGATGAGCCATCCCGGCCCCCAAAACACCCGCGATGAAAAGCAATGCCACGGAAAGCAGCGGCTGCTTCATAGGCTCACTTATCACCGCCCCTGGACTTGCAGGATTTTGGTCCGCTTCTTCAGGAAGCGCAACGTGGCGAAAATGACAAAGCCACCCAGGAACACGGCAAACCAGCCCCAATCCAGCATCAACTGTCCTTCCACCACCGAATCGCCCACCAAATCCAGGAGAAAAAACACGGCGATAATCAGGAAAAAGGCGTTGTATTCGCGCTGCAGGACCGTGCGCCAGCAAAAGGGCAGCGCGGCGCGCTTCCATCCCGTCAGCCGGGGAATGAACGCCGGCGTCGCCGCGGCCCAATCCTCGAAGCGCTGCCCGAACTTCTCGCGCAGGAACACCTCCTCCGCCATCATGATCCGCTCGTAATAAAGCGCGTAAATGCAACTGACCAGCAACACCAGCCACCAGAGATGAAAGACCAACGTGAAACCGAGCATGATGAGATAATTTCCCAGATAAAGGGGATGGCGCACGACGGAATAGATGCCGGTGGTGGAGAGGCTCATGGCGATCTGCTCTTTGGTGTTCCGCCCGGATGTGTGGGCCGGGGCGTGGCCGATGGTGATCACGCGCACGCCCAGCCCGGCCAACGACACCACCAGGCACCCCGCCTGCCACCATTCGTTGACCACGTGGCTGCTCCACAAATAGTGGTTGGCGGCCAGCGCGGCGGCGAACAGCGGCAAACACAATAGCGGAAGAAAGCTCCGGTAGCGAAACAGCCACGATCCGGATTTTTCAAACTCGTTACGCAACGACATGATGTTCAATGACTGCCTGGCACGCTAAACGCGCCGCCCGGCGGAGTCGAGGTAAAAACGGGCGTCGTTCACGGGCTGGCGCTCTCCAGGGTGATCGTTCCGTCGCTGGCGTTGTTGGTGAAAAAGCCGCCGCCAAAATTGGTGTTTTGCAGGAACGCGCCTTTGCCCGCCAGCGTCTGCCGCCCATTGCCGTCGCCAAACGTCACCTTCAACAGGCCGGTTTTCTGGTTGACTGAACCCGACAGGGAATTCGTGGGCGCGTTCGTGGCGGAACTCAGCAGGCCCTTGGCAAGATCGACCGTGAATGTCAGAGTCCGCGTCAGATTTCCGTCAGCCGCTTGCAATTGCGCGTTGCTCAAGGCGATGGGCTGATTCGTCCAGGGTGAACCAAGAACCGCGGCCTCGTTGGTAAATCCGGCGGTGTAACTGACAGGTTTGGCGCCAGAGGAAGCGGGCCGGAACCACCAGAGATTGCTCCCAGTCAGGCCCCCGTTGGTCAGAGTGAGCCAGCCAAACAAAAGCCCGGTATTCCCGTAGAGACTGGCATAGAGCGGAACGTCGCCCGTTCCGGCCACAGCGACGCTCCGGCTGAAGGCGGCGCCATCGGCAACGCTGCCGCCGAGGGTGACGGTTCCGTGGTGGTTGGTCAGGAGCGCGTAGCCGTAGCCGGGCGGCGATCCCGTGGGCGCGTTGGTGGCGGGGGGAATGAGCAGGGTATATTCAGCCGACTCCAAAGTGTTGCTGGCGCGCTCGGCGAAGAGCGTTGCCGTCCACGCTCTATTGGACACCGTGCCTGTCAGTTGGGGCGGAGTGATGGTCAAATCCAGCGTCAGGTCCACCACCAGCGAGCCGCCCTTGCTCTGCGACCGGGTGATGGCATGGCTGGCGTTGCCCTCAACGTCAAAGGCGCCGCTCAATCCGTAGCGAGTGCCGGCCAGAATGAGCGCGCCGCTGTAGGTTCCCATTTTGCCCACGACAAGGCCGCTCAATAGCCCCGCGCTCTCTGCCGCCACGCCGTTGGTGTCGTAGAACAAACCGTTGTAGGCCCCCGTGACAGCGGGGAATGGATTCGGCACAAAGTTGGCCTGCAAGACCATGTTGGATTGCATGATGAAAGTCAGCGGATTATTCGTTGCCGGGATCGTGCCCAGCCAATTCGTGCCCGACCAATTCGAGAACACCAAGCCGGCTCCCGGCGCCGCGCGGACCGTGTAGCTGCGGCCGACAATCAAATTGGTCCCCTTGAAACCGTGGGAGATCGCGCCGGCGCCGCTGGTTTTAAGCGTCAGCGGACTTGACGTTGAATAAAACACATTCACCTTTTTGACCGTGGAGAAGTTGGTGAACAAATCAGCGCTGCGGGCCGCAAAAACGTTGCTGCCGGGCTTCAGGGTCACCTCGGCCGACCACTCATTGCTGCCCAATGCCGTGAGCCAGTTGGTGGCGTTGTTGAGTTGGTATTGGACCATTCGCAGCCCATACCGGTCGGCGGCCGTTCCGGAGATGGTCAACGTCGGGTTGGTAACAGTCGCGGGCGGCGTCTTGATGGCGACGGTTGGCAGGGGAAGACTTAACTGGGCCACGGAGCTGGTGACGGAACCGCTGGCATTGCTGACGATCACGCTGTAACTGCCCACGTTGGCCAACTCTTCCGGCCGGACCTCATAACTGGAGTTGGTCGCTCCCGCTATGGCGGAACCGTCAAAGAGCCATTGATAACTCAGCGGCGCCGAGCCGCCGGCGCTGACCGAGAAGATCGCGGCGCCATTGGTGGTCCATTTCTGAGTCGCCGGCTCCGTGGCAATATGCGGGCCAAAGCCCGCGAGTTGGAAAATCTCGCCTGACTTTCCCGCACCGCCTCCGCTGGTTGTCCCGTACAGATTCCCATCCATCCCCAAAACCAGTGGCGCTTTCGGATATGCCCCGTTGGTTGTGGTGAACGAAAACAGGTTGTTGAACCCGCCGGAGGATCCACCAGGCGAAGGCCCACCAGCCGATGGCCCGTTAGACGAGGACCCGCCAGACGGCGTGAAGCTGAAAACGTTTCCCAAACCGTCCGGACCGCCTTGCAGGGCCGTGCCATACAAATTGCCGTCGCTGCCGAGAACGAGGGGGGAATTGGGATTGGAGCCGTTGGTGAGGCCGAACGAAAACAAAGTCTGGAGCTTCTTCTGCGAATTCCATTCGAAAATCGTTCCGGCAAGATTGGTTCCCCCGTTCATGGTCGCGCCATAAAAATTCCCGCTTCCGTCTTCAACCAATCCTCCGGGAACCGACCCGGTGCTGTCGGAGAAGGAAGCCAGAGTGGTCAGCGCGCCGGCGTAGGTCAGGCGGAAAATCGTCCCGGCTCCAGTGGAGCCGCCGTAACCGGTCGTGCCATACACATTGCCATCCGCGCCGGCCACCAACCCGCCGCCCGGATTGGCCCCGTTGGTGCCCGCGAAAGAATATACATTGCTCAACACTCCCGATTCGTTCACCCGAAAGATGCCGCCCAGTCCATTGCTCCCCCCATTGAGTGTCGTGCCGTAATACCAGCCATTGGTTCCCAGCATCAACGACGCCGACGGATTGGCGCCGTTGGTCCCGTTGAACGCCGCCAGCAATGTGATCCCCCCGCCGGGCGAAATCCTATATATCGTCCCCTTGCCCGCGGGGCCGCCGCTTGACGCCGTGCCGTAGAGATTGCCGGCGCTGTCCTGAATCGGCCCCGCCAGCGGCGCCGAGCCGTTCGTGCCATCGAACGAAAACAGGTTGGTCATGCGGCCGCCAAGCGTCACCTCAAAGATCGCGCCGGAATTGTTCGTTCCGCCCGTGGCAGTCGCGCCGTAGATATTTCCATCTTGCCCCTGGAGCAGCGCTCCGGCCGGACTCTCCCCGGCCGGGAGCGAGTAAAAGATATTCGGTGAAGCAGCCGCGGGGGCTGCGCCGCGCGCGGCGGTTCCAAGGACGGCGGCCCCGACGACCGCCAGAAAGGTGAAGGCTGGGAGATAACGCATAGCTATGATTTTCTTTCGCCCGACGGCCCCCGGTAAAGGCAGCGCGCCGTGCAGGTTTCGGCCACAACGACCTCGGTCAGCCGCGGCAGCCTGGGTTTCAGCCGGTCCCAAATCCAGACCGCGATATTCTCGCTTGTCGGATTCTTCAAGCCGGCAACTTCGTTCAGATAAAAATGGTCAAGCCTTTCCCAGATCGGCCTGAAGGCTTCGCCCATGTCGGCGTAATCCATCACCCAGCCCAGCTTGGGGTCGCACTCGCCCTGGACGGCGATCTCGACTTTGAAACTGTGGCCGTGCAACCGGCGGCACTTGTGCGTCTTGGGCAGGAGCGGCAGGAAGTGGGCGGCTTCAAATTGAAATGTTTTTCGAAGTTCCATCGCGGGGTCTCTATTTTTCCCAATCACACCATGTCAACAAATCACCCAGCGGCGGACGGCCGTCGTGGCGCCAGCCCGGCGGCGGGTTCTGCATCTGGCCCAGCGGGCAGATTCTCTTCGCGCCCCACCGGGCGAACTGGCGCGCCAGATCGGGCGCTTGCGCTTCGGTGGCGGACAGGCCGACTGTCGATACTTTTTCCCGCGCCAGCTCCGCCCCTTGCAGCGCTTGCGTCACTCCCGCCACGGTCTTCACATAAATGAACCGGTTCAGGCACGACGACTGGAATACAGGGTCGTTCTCCAAGATCACCGTCCAGGCCGTGGACGCCGGGCTGGCCCACATCCGCGTGTCCGGCGAATGGGCCGCCCGCACTTCGTAGAACGCCCGCCGCCGGGCGATGCCGGCCGCCTCCTCGGCGCCCAACGCCCCCCGCGGATGCGTCTTCTCCCGCGCCTCCAATTCGTCCGCCAGCATCGACGCAAAGGCCTCCCCGGACGGGCCGCCGCCCTCTTCAATATATATGACATGCGGCGAAAGGCAGCCCTGCTGGTCCCAGGCGCTCACGTCCGCCGCCGCCCGCCGCGCTGTCTCGCGCGGGGACCGCTCCAGCGCCGCCCGCGTCACATACCCGAAACTGACCCGCGTGCCGTGGCCCAGAAAACGCGCCCCGGCCGGGACCCTGTGGCGCACCGCCGCCAGCGTCTCGTCGCTCCCCGTCGCAACCACGCAGTCGGCTTCGGCGAAAAGAGCGGACTCCAGGGCGTGCTCCCCGCCCTTCCATTGGGCGATTTCCAGGCAGGCGCCCACTTTGTGGTCGGCGTCATAAAGGGAATGGGCGAACAACCGCGGCAGGAAGGCGGCGCGGGAGGCGCATTTGACAAATTGGGCCGAGCGCGCCAGCAGGCCCAGCACCATTTCCATCAGCACCGGAACCGGCAGGTTGCCCGGCGCCACGTGCGCCAGCAGTTCCGGCCCGCGCGCCAGCGCCGTCCGCCGCGGGTCCGACTCGTCCGCGCCGGCGAAAAAATCGTCCAATCGCCGCGCGTGTCCCAACTCCTGGCAGAGCAGAGCCTCCAGGTTTGCCGCGGTCAATTGTTTGAAGAACGTGTCCAGACCGCTGGCCAGCACCGGGGCCGAGAAGCCGGTGGCCGCCGGCCCGGTTTCCAACGCCATTTTCCGAAACGGGAAATCCTCCGACTGCCATTCGCGCCCCAGGCCGTCCAGAAGCCGCAGGAGGCTTTCGGTGGAGCGCTCTTCGAGGTAGCGCCGCCGATTGCGCTTGAGCGTCTGGCAGGCCTCGGTGATCAGCCCAGCGGTCAACTCCGCTTCCGGCGGCAAATCCGCCAGGAAGTAGTTCGTCGCCGGCGCCGGCAGCGGCGCGCCGTCCTCCGGGATGGATGGGGTTTGGCTCATGATCTAAGGGCCTGGCATGAGCGAGCAGCCGCGCGGCGCGGTGTCCGCGGCCCGGCCCAGCAGATCGAAACCGCCGGCCCGGCCCGCCGCCAAATCTTCCGTTTGCACAGCCATGACGGACCAGATATTCGCCAGATCGAACACCCGAAGCAACCCTGTTTTCCCGGCTTCGGCTTCCCCGCCTGTCTCCGCCGAAATGATCCGCGCTCTTGCCCAGGGCGGAAACGCCAGGATTCCCGCCGGACGCGACGGGTCCGCCGCCACGCGGTCGTAAGCCTGCGAACTCAGTTCGCACATCCCGTATTCGGTGACAATCGCCGCGTCGGGCACGCCCAGCAGACGCGTCAGCAGCGCGCGCAATTCCGCCTTGGGGACTTCGCGCGAACGGCCTTTGTACCCCCCCGTTTCCATCACGCGCGAGCCTTTGGGCAGCGCGAACGCCTTCCCGGCCGCCAGCAACGTGTCCAGCAGGTGCACGAATGAAAAGGCCGTTCCCAGCAGGCCGATCGGTTCGTTGGCTCCAATCGCTTCGCGTGCCGCCGCCAGCGTCCGTTCGGTGTCCAGGCTCCACGATCCGTCCGGCTGGAGCCTTCCCGTGAACACCGAGCCGGGGGCGCCGCAATGCCGCCGCACGGTTTTGAACATCTGCGCCAGCGAAGATTGCGGCGCCTCCTCCGGCGTCAGGAACACCAGCGTCATCGGCGCGGATTGGGCTCCAAAAAAATGGCGTTCAAACCACGGCAGCAGCGACGCCTCGTACACCGCCATCGAATCCGCATGGTGAAAATGGCGGCTGGGCGCGCCCCCCGTGGTGCCGCTGGAATGAAACACCCGCGTCCTCTCCCCCGCCGGGATGCTGGAAACCTCGAAATCCCGGAATGCCCCCGCCGGCAACGCCGGAATCCCGCTCCAATGCCGCACCGCGTCTGGCACGACCTTGCGGTGATCGCAGAATTGGCGGTAAATCGGGACCGCCTCGTGTTGCAAGGCGAAGAGCCGCAACGCCAGGCGATTGAATTCCTCTTCCCCCAGCGCGTCCTCCCCGCCGCGCCGGCGCAGGCGCGGCCGCAGTTCCAGGGCGAATTCTTTGAGACTCAGCGCAGATGACGTTGCCACAATCAAACCTTCCGCCCCGATCCTGCGCCGCTCAACCCATTTCGTCACCACCAATCTCCGCCGCCCTTCGCGCCCGATGAAGCCGCCGACGCAAAGGATGCCATGGCGGCCATGCGGGATTTACAGGATGAAATCCTTGGGAAGTTGTTTTCCACGACAGGCCAGCCTCTTGTGTTTTCATTCCAAACAGCTCCCAATCCTGTCCATCCAGTTCATCCTGTCAAACCTCGTTTCTTCCCCCGCCCAAAACCCCGGCGCTTCTTGCTGGCCAAACCCGGAAAGCCTGTCATCATGGCAGCGACATTTATTGAATTGTGGCTCATTTCCATATTGGCGACGTGTCCCATGCACTCGGAAAGCCTGCCAGATTCAGCGGAATATCAGGGTAATTTTTGAGCAACTCGCGTAATCGGTTGGCCCATTGGCTTTGTGGCGCTATTCGCAGAAGCAACCATTTAAGCAAAGTGAGAACCGCGAACGTCCGGCGGTTGTCTGGTGTCGTCGGCACATGCCATTCCAGGAGGTTTTTTCGGTCGGGCACGAGTGTTCGGATACCCAATTCTCGGTTCCAAAACCGGGAATGATGCGCGCAGATGTTGCGGATGTAGTTCAGGCAAAACAGCCAGTTTTGCAGCACGTTGGCCGGAAGGCCGATCTGGCCTGAGAGTTGCTTTTCTTCTGGCAGGTGCAAATAGCGGTAAAAAGTGAACAAGGTTCCGAAGCCGGCCACTTCTGCCGCCATCCAAAGCGCCAGCCCCGGTTCGCTGGTATATTTCACGCCAGCCTCCCCGACGCAATCGTGGCAATAAAAAACCCGCCACATTTGAGCTTGGCTTGCGCCAGAGGCTTGGCAGGTATGCTGGTAACAAGAAAACCCATCCGCTCGGGTTTGTCAACGGTCATTTTGCCAGCATTATTCATTCGACAAATTGATGGAATCGCTATTCCTGGCGTCAGCGGTGGACCGGTTATTTTCTCCAGCAGTGCGGACGGGGTTCAATTCGTCGGCATGGTGTCCGCTTATCGTTCCAGCAGGGCAAGCGGAGAAACCACGCCCGGGCTTTTGATTGCTCAAGACGTTTCTCATGTTCATACCGTGATACAACAGATTAAATCGTGGGATGAGGCTTAGGCATTAGTCATTTTCAGCCTCACGCCGCTCTCAAAGTCGTCGTTCCGCTCACCTCCGACCTGGGCGTGATGTAGAAGACCTCGTCCTGCTCGAATCGGATTCCGGCCTGGCCCAGTTGCCCGGCCGTCAGCGCCTGCCGGTCCCGCAACAGCGCCTTTTTGTCCGGCTCCGGCTCGGGCGTGGTGACGTACGCGGCGCCCCACTCCAGCGCCTCCAGCCGTCTGGCGACGGCCGTCCAGGTGTCCTTCTTGGAATTCTTCTCGACACTGGGCGGCTCGGTGCGGAAGCCCACCGTGGCGAGCAGGAAATCGACCGACTTTTTTTCCGGGAACAACTCGGCGCGGTGTTGCTGGCAATAAATAAAAACGGCGGCCTCCCGGGCCTCAATCTGCCGGCTCAGGTCCAGCAGCGCGGCCTGGTGTTGCTCCTGCGCCGCGGCCACCGCCAGTTCCATCTCCGCCTTGGCGGCGGCGTAGCGCAATTTGAGCGTGGCCACGTCCGCCACGGCGGCGTCGAGACTTTCCCGGGAAAGCACCAGGCACACGGGTATCTTGTTTTTTTTCATATCATTCTTTGTTGGGGGTTTTTGATTTGTCTGAAATTCACGGGCGGACCCGGCGCTCCTTGAGCACCTCGCGGAGGATGTTCTCCAGCCGTTCGCACGCCTCCAGCGGCATCTGGAGCGCCGCCTGGCGCCAGCGCGCCTCGATGGCCTCCCGCTCCGGTTCCTCGATCCGGCTCCAGGGTTTGACCGCCCGCACCATCGGCTCCAGCGCGCAGTTGAACCGCTCCAGTTGATGGACCGAGTTGACCGGACGCTCCCGGTCCTTGGTCGCCCGCTGTCCGCCGCTGCCGCTGAGCACGTTCCAGAGATTGCGCTCGCCGGACAACAATTTAGGCTCCCATTGCGCCTTCGTCTCCGGCCGCTCGGCGAAGAGCGTGGCGACGCGCCGCGCGAGCTTCCAAACCTCGGCGGAAACGCCCAGGCGCGCGCAGAGGTCCGCCCTTGGGTCGTCAATAACAAAGGAAAGTTTGCTTTCATTTAGTGTTGACAACGGCTTTTCCCCCGTCTTGCGACCGTATTTCAGGTTCGCCTGCCGCCGGGCCTCCAGCGCCTTGACGTATTCGGGCATCAGCGCCAGCGCCAGGTACATCTTGGCCCCGCGCGTCAGCGAGCGCTGGCCCAGCAGCGTTTCCGTCGCGATGAGCGCCGCCTGGTCTTCGGGCACTTCCAGGCACCGGATTTCCGGCCACTGCCAATCCTGCGCCGCCGCCACCCGCCGCCGCCCGTCCAACACCAGGCTGCCCGCGATGAAGATCGGTGGAATGCGGTCCGGGCCGGCCGCATGGACGTTCTCGCTGAAGGAAGCCCACGCCGGATCGTTGCGATCCACCCCGGGCAGCCGGGCCAGGAGCGGGTGGGGTTTGAGCATTTTTGGGTTTTTTGTAATCATGATTTCTTCATTGAAGGAGCCGTCTTTTCAAAAATTCCGTCACGCTGGCATAAAGGATTTTCGGGCTTTCCTTGGCCTTGCGCCGGGCGTCCCGGCCCGCGGTGATCTCCCCCTGGGCGATCAGGCGGGCGATCAAGTCCTTGGAGCAGCAGAAGCGCCAGGCCAATTCCGTGGCGCGCACCACGGGCGGCGGCCCCGGGGCGTCCTTTCCGAAAAGCCAGTCCAGTTCCTCCCGGTTCTGCACCGGCCTGGGCAGCGCCTCGGCGATGATCCGGTCCAGGCTGCCGCGGGGGATGTCGTTCCCCTCCAGGCACTTGCGCCAGACGTGGATTTTCCGCCGCCGTGCCGTCGTCCGCGCCGCCAGGTTCCAGCACGGCCAGAGCGTCCCGTCCTCGGCCATTGCGGCCACGCCGTCCTCGTCGGTGTCCAGCGCCACCATGGCGACCTCCAGGGGGATGAGCATGCGCCGGGCGCCCAGGGGGAGGGGGGTTCCGGGGCGCGTTCCGGCGGCCTCAACATTTCCATTTACTTTTGCAACTTCCAATGCCATGCTTCCTTTGTCGCGTAACAAGGTGTTACATTACGCAACGGAAGTCAAGGGAAAAAATTAACAATTGTAACCTTTTTTATAATGAGCGAAATAAAGAAAATCCAGTCCGAGTTCAAAGGGCTGCTGTGGCGGGCCAGGTGGAAACCGGCCGACGCCTCCCGCGCCCTTCATCTCACCCCCGCGACCATGTCGCGCTACGTCAACGGCTTGTCCAAACCCAAGCCGCACACCATGGAATTGCTGCGCCGCCTGGTGGCCGACAAGGAGGCGCACGATTCGGACCCCACCCTGTTGGAGGCGCACCAGGCCCCCAGCGATTTCCAGATCGCCGGCATTGTCCGCGCCCTGGACCGCTGCGTCGCCGAGCTGACCGCCCTCAAGCACGGCTTGACCGGCCCCAACCGGCCGGTCGCCGCCGCGACAGGCAGAAAGGCTAGTTCAGAAGCAGCCGCCGCCGGCAAAGAGCGCGCAAAGCGGGTCTTGGCTGCGGGGCTTCGTGGGCTTCGAGGACGGCGGCCTTCACCCGGAGCTGATGCGCCCAGCGCGCCAGCTTCGAGGCCAAGGCGCGGCACTCGGCCGCGTTCAGGTCGCCGGCCTGCTCTTGCAGGTCAAGCTCAAGCTGCACTAAAGGGCGAATAGGAGGACTTTTCATATTCACGCGCCCATTTTCGCGCTCCTGTTGGACATCCGCTGTCCTTGTGAATAAGTTTTTTTGAGGGGGGTCAACCACGGATTACACGGATGGCACGGATAAGAATCCCCATCCGTGAAATCCGTGGTAAAATCCCCCTTCCGACTCGCCGCCATCGCCGAAGCGAACGACGGCGGGCATCGCGCTCTGCCAGGCAATCCTGAAAGGATTGCAGTCACTCAGCCCAGGGTTGCGAGCAGCAGCTACCCTGGGTGAGATGATCCAAAGAAAGTTCCATCAACCCTGAAAGGGTTGAATCCGTCTCAGAAATATCGTTCAGCCAATCCTTGATTCAACCCTTTCAGGGTTGGCTTCAATTTTGTGATGCTTACCCAGGGTAGCTCGTTCCTCGCAACCCTGGGCTGAATGATTCAATCCCTTTCGGGATTGGTTTCTGGGTTGAGTGATTCAATCCCTTTCGGGATTGGTTTCTGAATCCGGCAATAAAATGTCCAAACTCCAGGCCCCGGAGCCGGTTCCGGGGCGTTCTTCTTTTGTAACGATTCAGGTCGGGAGAACGCGCTGGCAGGGACGCCTCGGCGATGCGTCCCTACCTGAACAGTTACCTTCTTTTTAAGGGTCGCACCCTATTCATTTTGATCCGCCGGGCGGTTAGCAAGGTTTCCGCGGGTGTGTTGAAGTAGGCCCATGCTAACGCATCAGTTAGACATGCGGGCCGGCGGCGGGATGAAAACGAGTCAGACAACCTGTCTCCGGTCCGTCCTAAACATCACTCCCATGAAAAACAAACTTCCTCTCGTCCTTTCCGTCCTTTCCGTCCTTGCCCTCCTTTCCGGCGGCTGCGCCGGAACCCTCGGCGGCACAACCCTTGGCCTCTCCGGGACCGTGCTCAAGAGCGGCACCCTCATCGGCGGCAGCGTCACAGTGGCCAGCAACACCGTAAGCGTCGGCGGCAGCTACGCCCAGGGCACGAACGCGGCTTACAGCGGCTCCGTGACAGTCGATAAATAAAACGGGGTTTTCACACCAAGGAAACGAAGGTAACGAAGATGAACCAAAAACTTTTCGGCGGTTTTTTCGCCTTCGTTTCCTTCGTTTCCTTGGTGTCGATCCTCTCCGGATGCGCCTCCAGCCACCGCGCCTCCAAGACCACCAAGACCGTCGAGTGGTTCCAGGATCGCCAGGATGGCCTCGTCGAACGCATCACTTTCCTGGACAAAGAAGCCGGAGGCGGCGTCTTCCTTTTGACCGATCCCAAGGTGTCCGCCATGTCAGCCATCCACACCAATCAAGACGCTTTAGGCGGCGGGTCGATGTTCAGCGCCGGCCAATTGGGGATCATCGTTGACACCAACACGGCCCAGATACTCAACGCCGCGGGCACCGCCACCGGCAACGTCATCGGCGCCGCCGCCAAAGCCGCTCTCAAATGAAAAAATAATGCCCTTCTCCCCCGCCATCGCCCGCGTCCTCTGCCAGTCCAGCGCCGACGCCTACAAAGTCCACGAAAGCGGCGCCAAACTCGTCCTGGTCGAACCCAGCACCGACACCGTCGCCACAATAACCCTCGCCCGCCGGGAGGCGGGAGAGGGCGCGCGCGGCGGGTCCGCGGAGGGTGAGGGACCCGATGATTCCGTGATCCTCGCCTTCCGCGGCACAGCGGACGTGAAGAATTGGCTCACAGACTTGGATGCCCGCAAGCTGGAGTGGCCGGTGGCTTGCCGCGCCGGAGCTTCCGAGCCAATGCGGGTTCACATGGGATTCCTGGATGCCTGGCTTTCCATTCGAGAGGCGGTTCTGGAAAGCATAGACCACATGCTGGTTACACGCCGCATCTTCATCACCGGCCACAGCTTGGGTGGCGCGCTGGCCATGCTGGCTGCGACTGAACTTCACCTGCACTTCGGCGCCGAAGCCATCGCCGGCGTCTATACCTTCGGACAGCCCCGCGTCGGCGGGCGCGCGTTTGCGCAACTCTACAATTCCTGGCTCCGCGACCGCACCTGGCGCGTCGTTCACCGCGAAGACTTGGTCCCTCACGTCCCTTACGTCCTTGGAGCCTTCCACCACGCCGGCCACGAGGCGTGGTATGAGCAAAACGATCCCCACAGCCTAATGCTTGACAGAACCTTCCGGCAATACGCCTGCGCGAACCTGATCGCCGCGCTGGACATCTTCCTGCGCGGCCCCCTGAACATCGAGCAGTGGATCGCGGATCACGCGATCAAAAACTACCTCGCCCTTTTCCCGCCGGCCAGCGCGCATCTTCCGTCCCTTCAGTCCCTTCCACACACCCATGCCATCCTATGATTGCCGACCTCGCCATCAACCTCTCCATCGGAGTGAGCATCTTTGCCGTCGCCCTGGCCTTGGCCAGCCAGATCACCATCTGGATCACCCTCAAGGCCCCGCAGCGCCGCGAAATCTCCTTCTCCGGCACGCCCGTCGATAAAAGAGACTGTCAGGAACTCATGACGCAGTGCCACGCCGTCCACGACCAGCTCTTCAACAGGATCAGCGGCGTCGAGCGGGGCGTCGAAGCCCGCGTCACCGCCAAACTCCAAAAATCCGAGGACGAAGGCAAAGAAACCCGTCGCGCCATGCACCAGGAATTGACCTCCATCGGCAACGACGTCGCCGCCCTCAAGAAAGAGGCCGAACTCTCCAACCAGCGCGCCTGCCTGATGGACGCCAAGATAGACCGCCTGATCGAAAGGTAACCATGACAACACAAGATCAAACCGAACTGCTCGACAACGAGATACTCCTCGTCCTGAGCGCCAACAACACCCGTTACGGGCTGGAAGTCCTGCCCATCATCGTCTTCCTGCGCCCCGCCGGGCTGCGGCCGCTGACGAACCACGTGCTGGATCGGATGGAATACTTGACAGACAAGGGCCTGGTATGCGAAGTGGCCAAAACCATCGGCAAGTCCAACCGGGCCTGGAAGATCACCGACGCCGGCCGCGACTACCTGGACCAGCACAATCTCTAGCACCATGAGCGTTCCCACCAAAGTCAACGTTCGGGCCGTCTTGCACAATCTGCCGGCCAAAACGCAAACCGCGATCATGGATTACTTGGAAGGCAATCCGCAAAAAGGGCTGAAGAGCCACACCTACAAAGAGACCCTGGCCTGGCTCAAAGAGAGCGGCATCAAGACCTGGGCGCGGTCCCTCTACACCTTTCGCGGCTGGTTCCACATGCAAGAACAACTGCTGGCCAACGCCGCCGTCACCGAATCCCTCATCGAGGTGGGGCGCAAAGAAGGCTGGATTAAAACAGCGAAAATGGAGGCAGCCTTAACCCAGATTTTCTTCAACCGCCTGGCACTGCAACAGCAGGACCTCACGTCATGGCGGCTGATGCAGCAGATGAACCTCGGCAAAGAAAAGGTCGCTTTGGACGAACGGAAGGTCCAATTGGATTTGCAGAAATACAAGGACCAGACCGACAAGACCAAAGCCGCCGTCAGCAGTCCGGAATTGACTCCCGAAGAGAAGGAAGCCCGCATCAAGGAAATCTTCGGAATCTGATAACGATGCCCAAAGAACCTCCCCAACTGGTTGACATTCTTCTCCCCTACCAGCTCGGCTGGGTGCGAGACGAGGCGCGCTGGAAATTCGGCCTCATGGCCCGCCAAGTTGGCAAAGACTTTTCCTCCGGCTTCGAGGGCATCCATGATTGCGCCGAGGCGGAGGCGAAAAAGAAGAAGACCACCTGGCTCATCGCCGCGCCCTCCGAGCGCCAGAGCCTTGAATCTCTTGAAAAATGGAAGGAATGGGCCTCCGCCTTCGGCCTCGTCGCCGCCGATTACAAAGAGGAACGCTCCGGCGTCGAAGCCCTCCTCAAAAGCGCCACGATCACCTTCCCCGGCGGCAGCCGCGTCATCGCCGTGCCGGGCCGCCCCGACACCGTCCGCGGCTACAGCGCAAATGTATTATTGACTGAATTCGCCTTCTTCGAGGACCCCGACGCCACCTGGCGCGCCATCCTGCCCAGCATCACCAACCCCATGCGTGGCGGCGTGAAAAAGGTCCGTCTCATCACCACCCCCAACGGCATCGGCAACAAAGCCCACGATATTTGGGTCAAGAATTACAGACCGGACTCAACCACGGATAACCCGGATGACACGGATGGGAAAAAAGCGGCATCCGAGCAAAAGAGACGGCCAATCATTCCCCCTCTCCTTGAAGGAGAGGGCCGGGGTGAGGATTCCCCTTCCGTCCCTTCCGTCCCTTCCACCCAATGGAGTTGCCATTTCGTTGACATCTACCGCGCCTTCCATGACGGCCTCCCCGTCGATGTTGACGAACTCCGCGCCGCCATCGACGATCCCGAATGCTGGGCGCAGGAATTCGAATGCCAGTTCCTCGACGTCCAAAGCACCCTCCTTCCCTACGAACTGATCGCCGCCTGCGAAACCATCGAAGCCCATGACACCTGCCCCTCCGACTTCTGGTCCTCCCCCCCCTTTGGCCTGAGCATGGGCATCGACTTCGGACGCCGCCGCGACCTCACCGTCGCCTGGACCCTTGCCAGGCTCGGCGACGTCCAGCAGACGATGGAAGTCCTGCCCCTGGAAAAAATGTCCACGCCCGACCAGGTCAGCGCCCTCCGTCCGCGCCTCAAAGCCGCCACGCGCGTTTGTCTGGACTACACCGGTCCGGGCGTGGGCCTGGGCGATTACCTGGTGAGAGAATTTGGCGAATACGCCCCGGACAAACATCGCTTCGGCAAAATCGAACTTTGCGCCTTCACCAACGACCTCAAGGTGGGGATATTCTCCAAGCTGCGGATGGCCTTTGAGAAGCGGTCGGTTCGCGTGCCCGTCAACCGCGTCATCCGCGAGGACCTCCACAGCGTCAACCGCGTGACGACCCCCGGCGGCCAGATCACCTACCGTGCCCCGCACACCGCCGACGGCCACGCCGACCGCTGCACCGCCCTCGCGCTGGCCTGGCGCGCCGCCGCCAGCGCCGGCGGCCCGGTCGCCTACGCCCGCATCCCCGGCCTCCCCCCACAACCCGGCCACTTCCCCCTGGGCAAACCGTCCAATGAGGTATATTTATGACTGAATTGATGACAAAATTACAATCCCTGCGCCATCCCAAGGTGTTCCGAAAGTGTAAAGAGTTTACTTGCGTGATCTTGCGTGATTTTCACGCCAGCAGGGCCACCCTAAATCATTGGCACGATGTGTGCTGGAAAATGATTTTGGGCCAGAGAATAAGGGAAATCTGAAGTTTTGTCGTGAATGACCGTTTGACATTGTGGACAATTTGTGGTCAAGTTTGGTCAACTTGGAAGAAGTGGCAACGCTATGGTAAAGGAATTTCTGCTCTGCGGCATCGGCATGGCGATTGACGTGTCTGGGTCGCACTATTTTCATTCTCAACTAACCTCTTTTTCGCCTAATGACGCCATTGCCGCTGACTGGAAACAGGTTGGGGGCCTTTTGGAGTTTGCCATAAAATCCGAGCGCCCCCGAATTGAACGGGAATCAAAGCAACTTTCCCTGAAACTGGATGGCTAAAAAGAGGGAGGCGATTTGTCGAAGAAAAACAAGCCTTTTGCCCAGCCGACTCATCAGCAGTCGCCGGAGACTCCCCATTATCTTTCCCCTCAGGATACCTAACAAATTCTCGGAACATCCTCTGTACCCATAATTGTTTCAGAGACGCACACGAACTATAGTGGGCCGCTGCCCACTCCTGAGCTTCTTGCTGGATACGAAAAAGTGTTGGTTGGCTCGGCGGATCGCATCTTCAAAATGGCCGAAAAAGAACAAGGTTTTCGACAAACAATGATGCGACGTAGGGATACGTTTCAGGCGGGATTAACGCTGGTTGGTCAGATCTTTGGATTTCTCATTGGAATGTCCGGCATCGGGGGTGGCGTCTATCTGGTACATTCGGACAAATCAATCACAGGTTTTGCCGTGTTTTTCACGAGTCTTGCGGCCTTGGTTAGCGTTTTCATTGTTACGAACAGCCGTGCCCAATCTCAGAAAGCCGCGCAACCCACGACGCAACCAAACCAAAAGGCGGCAGCAGCAACAACAACTTAGCCGGCGCAGGGCGCCAACCAGGAGGCAACATGCCGACAAATAGAAAATCTACGATGATCGCCGATAAAAAGTGCGGCGCCCCTTCAACCAAAGACTTCGGCTATCCAGGCGTGACCACCGGCAGCGAAACGGTTGCCAAAGCCAGAAAAGAGGCAAACGGGTGGAGCGAGTCGAAGCGTGACAGGCTATTTGAGCGGGGTATGCAGGTTATTTATGGTGGGTCTGGTTCAAACGAGAAAATTCGCTCTCGACACTAATCTTCTTCTCATTGAGACAGCACTCGCCTGCATTCCGTGTTTGGTCACTTCTGACCATCATTTGCTCGAAATTGATAAGCCGACCTTGATTAAGGTTCCCGGCGATCTGGATTTGCCAGCAATGCAGATTCTCTATCCCAAGGTTTACTGAGAGCGTTAAAACCTTAAGGCGGTTCGCTGTCGTTTTTTAAGACACCGCCACGACAAAAATTGCCAGTCCATTTTGCGAGGGGAGCAACAACAAACCGGGACAAGCCAGGAGAAGGTGAATCGTCCGCCGTCTTCCTGAACATCCAGCGACTGCATTGGCCGGACGTGACTTCGCAAAACCAGAGCCGTGCGGCATCTGTTCCTTCTCCCAGGGGGAGAAGGTTAGGATGAGGGCGATCCCAAATAATTCCGTCATACAGCCTGAGTCGCGCCGAAGCGGCGCGAATGTGGTCCTGCCAGGCGCGTAATCCACGGTCAAAACCAATACTTGACTTCTTTTTCCACCGCGCCTGCTTGAATTCAGCCATTCATCCCTCTCAAAAACTCCCGCCGCCGCGGGTCAATTAGAAATTTGCAATTTGCAATTGACAATTCTCAATGGCGTTCCTGTCTCCGAATAGCAACTACTTGACACATCCCGCCGCCCCGGACCCGCCCCCGGGACCCTTTTTGAAAAGGGTTACACCCTTTGCATTTTGATCCGCCGGCCGGTTGGCAGGACTTCCCCGGATATGTTGTAGTGGCTCCATGCTAACGCATCAGTTAGACATGAGGGCCGGCGGCGGGATGACACACACGGATGCAACACTCCGTCGCGCGGCCCGGCAATCTGTTGCGCCCGCTCAATTTCCCGCCAAATCAAATCCCGCCACGCCACCCCGCATTGGCAGCCTGAGTCGTTCGAGGGCTGTGCATCCGCCGGTCTTCAGTCTTACCGGCACAAGGAACCATAACCGGTCCGCGCGCACCGGCGCCATCGACGACGCGCGCCCATTTTCCATCCACTCATGAACCCCACAGGCCAATCCCGGTTTAATCAGGCCCGCATCGAGTGGGCCATCCGCCTCCGCTACTCTCCCATGCCCAAACTGGACATGGAATGGCTCTCAGCCCAATTGAATGCCTTTCGCATCGGCGAACTGCGCGTCGTGGGCAAGACCTGGGAAATCATGATGGAACGCGACGGCGAACTGGCCGTCAACGCGGACAAACGCTACTCCGACCTCGCCGGCCTCCCCTATAAGATTGTCTCAGACGGTTCTCCCGACGGCGACCGCCACGCCGTTGCCCTGACCTATTTCTACAAGCATCTCCGCGCCACGCACGCCCTGGACCAGGACAAAGTCGGCGGTGTCAGCGAACTGCTCTATCAAATGGCTGGCGCGCACAGTTACTACTATAGCATCCACGAAATGCTATTGCGCGTCGATAACCCCGCCGCGCGCGAAGTCACCGCGGAATTCCGCCACACGCCGATCTGGTTCTTCGAAGCCCGCCGCGGCTACCTTGGCTATCTCCCTCATATCTTCGACATGTATGGCGAGCCGTGCATCCAGGGAGAGTGGCTCACGTGCGTCGGCTTGGGCTGGATGCGGGCGCTGTCTGTCGCCTACTGCATGAAAATGTTCAGCCTGCGCGACTGGCAAATCTGGTGTTCGCGTTACGGGAGCGGTTTTCTGGTCGGCAAAACCGAGGCGGCCAAGGACAGCCCCGAATGGGCCGAAGCCTCCGAAGCCATGCGGATTTTGTCCAACGACGGGGCCGTGCTGACCCATCCGAAGGTGGCATTTGAGTTTCTCGAGCAGGCGTCCCGAAGCGGGATGCCATTCAAAGAGCTGGTTGAACTGGTCAACAGCCTCTATGCGAAGTGCTATCGCGGCGTGGACCTGGCCACCGGCAGCCGCGTTGCCAACAACGGCGCCAGAGAGGCCGGCGGCGCGCAAAACCCGGTGGGCGCCAGCGTCCAGAAAGAGGAGTCGGGCATCTTCCTGTCGCGGGACGCCGCGTGGGCGACGGGCTGTTTGAACGAGCGAGTGGACCGGCCGGTGATCCGATTTCTGTTTGACGAAGAACCGCGCGCCGCCGCCGCCATCATGCCGCCGCTGGAAGACAACGCGGATGAAGACCTGAAGACCTTGCAAGCCCTGGTGCCGATGGGCCTGCGCATCGCGCTCAAAGACATCTACGAGAAATTCCGCTGGAAGGCCCCCGCCCCCGGCGAGCCATGCCTCGAACCGCCCGCGCAAAGCGCGCCCCCGGATGGCGCCCGCTCCACTCCGAAAACCGCTGACATTTCTGCCACAACCCAGCCCGCGAAGGAAGAACAGCAATCCCCCATCGGCGCCGGCGCAAACCCAGGGGCGATCCAAAGCGCCGTCCACGAATTGCCCGATCCGCAGGTGGAGGCGGCCAGTTTCTGGAGCGCCGCCGCGGCGGCGCTGCGCGCCATCCGGCCCTTGAGCAAAGACAAACCGCCGCAAGTGCCCGCCCTGGCCATCGCGGTGCCGAATGATTCCCCCGCCCGCCAGCCAGCGGGAGAAGGTGCGCGACAATAACCAATGACAAATTTTCAATGACCAATTCTCAATCCCAATGAACAAGCAATTGAAATCGAAAAATTGAAAATCGGTCATTTGCAATTGAGAAACTCCAACCCATGAACCTCTCCCTCATCCTCTCCAATGACATCAGCCTCGACGCCGACGGCTGGGCCTTGATCGCCCCGTTTGGCGAACACCCCAAATCCCGCGTCGCCATCGTCAACGGCCGCCCGCGAGAGCAGAAATTCATCCAGATACTTGACAATGCGGCGGCGGATCAACTGCTCGACAAGGAAAACGGATTCTTCCGCAAAATGGCCCGCGCGATCATTGGCATCCCGGTCTATAAAGGCCATCCTGATCTTCCCGATCACGCCCCGGAAACGCTCGCCAACCGGAAGGAGAAAAAGGAAGTCATCGGCGTCGTCGATGAAGTCCGCAAAGGCGCGCGCGGCATCGAGGGGCATTTTAATCTCACCCCCGGCGGCGCGGACGCCGTCGAAAACGAAGGCTGCAAATACCCCAGCGCCCTCTGGCTGGTCCTGCCCAACGGCCGGCGCGGCGGCGCGACGCTGTGCCGGCCATTCAAACTGCTATCCGTAGGATTGACGCCCTGGCCCAACATTTCTGGAGTTGAATCTTTGGCGAACACCAAAGGCTCCAGCGCAGAAGAACAAACAGAACCTGGCATGAAACTCATAATCGGCTTTCTCGCCGGCAAAGGCCTCGCCCTTGCCAACGCGGAGAGCGCCACCGAAACTCAGGTTCTCGAAGCCCTGGAAAAGTTCCACTCCGCCCAAGCCGGCGCGGTCGTGGCGCTGGGCAACGAGAATGCAACCCTCGCCGGCCAAATCACCGCCCTGACCAACGAGCGCGACGCCGCAATCACGGAGAACGCCGCGCTCCAGAAGGCCCGCGCCGCCGCCACCGTCGATCTGGCCATCACCAAAGGCAGACTCCATCTCTCCGAGCGCGACGCGCAAATCGCCGCCCTGGAAAACAGCAACGACTTTGACGCCGCCGCCAAGCTCCTCTTCAACAAAGCCCGCGTCGCCAGGACCGCCGGCGACGCCCAAAGCGGCAAAATCCTCGCCAACGAAATGAGCGACGACGATGTCCGCGGCACCTATTGCGACGCCGTGGAAAAACACATGAAAGACACCGGCGAATCCAATCCTGTCAAAGCCCACCATGCCGTCATGAGAGCGTTCCCCGCGCTCGCCGAAGCCCTCAAGACTCGCGAGGAAAGCCTGATTGAGAAGAAGTAACTCAGCACTCAAAACACTCAACTCATAAAACCTATGCCCAAAATTATCCGCGCCGACGCCACTGAGTCCACTCAGTCCGCCGCGTCCGCACCGTCCATTGCGGACCTTCAGGTCCAGCTTGACGCCGCCAACGCCAGAATCACCCAACTGACCGCGGCGCAGGTCCAGCAAACGGAAAAAGAAAAAAACATCGCCTCTAAAATGGCCCGCGGTCTCACCCGCGCCCAAGCCATCGCCGTCATCGAACGGCAGGAAGCCTACGACGCCACGCCGCTCGCCAATCAGCGCGCCGCCAAAGTCACCAAATTCCAGGCCGCCCAAAAATCCTAAACCCCGTCCACAGAGTCCACAAAATCCACACGCTATGAAAACAATGTCCAAGTTCAACCTCATCCGCCTGCGGCTCTTGCAGCCGCTGGCATCACTCCTTAACACGTTGTCACGTCCCCGGGGCGGGACGGCATTGGCCAACATCCTCGCCGCCACCTTTGAGAACGGCCGCGAAACCCTGCAAGTTGACCCAAGCGTCACCCTGCCGGTCGCCAGCAAATGGCTGCTCTACGAACGCGGCAGCTCGATTTATTACGCCAAGCTCGCCGACGGCGGAGCGGGGGCCGCATCCATGCCGCTTGGGCCATCGCCAGATTCCCCTTACCAGTTGGGCGATTTGCTGACCGTCGATCGCCTTGGCGCCAACGTGGGGACCCTCTTCGGTTGGAGCGCTGCCGCGATCACCGTCGATCACCTCGTCGTCAGTTCGGGCAACGGCCTGATTTCCGACGCCACAACGGTTGCCAATGGCACTTACTGGGTCGTCGGTCGCGCCACCGCCACCGTCGCCGCCGCCAACATGCAGATCAGCTATGTCCCGTGCCTGCCGTATCTGCTCACCGTCACGGGCGGCATGTTCACCCTGCCCGCCAACCCGCTGTAAGCGAAAGCCGAAAGCAGAAACCCTGAAATCTGAAATCCAATCTCACTATGAAAAACAACTTGATCGCCCTCAGCAATGAAAGGCGCAGCCCCATCCTCACGCGCCTGGGCGTCGTTCTGGACAACAGCGTCACGCCCGGCAGTGTTCCGAGCATCGACATTCCGCAAATCCACGGCTCGGTCTGCCTGGCCAATGATTCCCTGTTGCGCGAAACCGAATACGTCGAGGAACTCACCACCTTCGCCATCAGCTACGACGGCATGGTCGGCAACCGGCTCCGCGTCCTGCGCGACTTCATCGCCCCCGCCCGCGAAAGCAATTCCCGCATCGTCCGGCTGACGACTTACGACGAAAGCGAGCCGTTCCAGTCGGTCGATTACACCAAGGTCAAGCGGAGCGCCCTGGCGGACTTCGCCCGTGTCGAACAGCGCGTGGCCTCCAAGGCGGACCTGCAAGTGCCGAACCGGGGATTGACCCTTATGCTTGACCGCGACCAGATCAAGGACAAGCCCGAATGGCAGCAACTCCACACCAAGTGGCTCCTCGATTTGATGATGCGCGCCACCATCCAGGAAGCGTTGGTGCTCCTGAGCACCGCCGCCACCCAGGCCGCGACCGTTTGGGACGCCGCCTCCAATCCCGACATGGAACTCAAGCAGGACGTCATCACCACGGCCAACATGACCGGCTTCTATCCGACGTGCGCCCTCTACGGCGACCAGGCCGCGCTCAAGCGCCAGAACGCCTACGAGAGCCAGTTGACGGCCGGGAGCATCATGCGCGCCGGCCAATACTCCGAGGAACAAATCGCCACCGCTCTGCAAGTCGATAAAGTCCTCGTCAACGCCGAGCGTTACATCGGCAACACCGCCGCCACAACCAAGACGGAATTCGTCGGCTCCAACGTCTATCTGTTCACCGCCGAAGACGAATCGGTGATGGATGCCAGCAACATCGTCCGCCACGTCGCCAACGCCGCCTATGGCGGCGGCGATTACGCCGTCTATATCAACGAGCACGGTCCCAAACTCATCTCGTTGACGGTGGAGAACTACGAATACCTCCACACCCAGCACACCAGCGGCGTCCTGCAAATCGCAGTCAACTAATCACACCAAATCCGGGGCGGCGAAAACCGCCGCCCCGAAATGAAACCGCAAAACAAAATCCAATATCACATGAACATCGACATCGTCCAAAAATTCACCTGGCGAACCCTTCCATTGGTCCTATCAGTCGCATTCGCCCTATCCACGGGGCTACCCACTCAGGCCCAAAGCACCACAGTGGTCCGCCCCCGCCAATATCCTTTGCTCACTGGCCAGCTCCTGACCAACGGCCAGGCGCTCACCAACAACTCCGCGCTTCCCGGCCAAACCGTGGGCGTCTGGACCAACACCCTCATCCCGTTTAGTGGCGCCCACGCCATCGGACTCACCGCCTATATTGTCAACAGCAACGCCTTCGTTGCCGCCTCCAACCTGACCGTGACTGTTTATCCCGCCTACGACGTTGGCGGCGGCAACGCCAACGGCATCGGCCTGGCTTGGGGCACGAACTTCTCCTCCACGCCGCTCCTGACATGGACGATCAGTTACAAGAGCAACTCGCTGCAAAGCACCAACCTCCCAGCCGCGTTATGGGAACCGGCGACGTCCCTGGGCTATACCGTCAGCAACGGCACATCGAGCAACATCACCCTCACGCTCATCCAGAGCGTCGCTCCTTAGCGCGCGCCGAAACGCGCCGGGCGGCGCCCCTCTCCCCGCCGCCCGGCGCCCCCTTTGAAATCTCAAATTTGAAATCTTAATCTCAAATGCCCTGGAACACCTTAGCCACAGCCGACATCGAGGCCGAAATCCTTCCTGATGAAGTCACGGCCCTGCAAACCATCGCCGGCAGTTCAACCATTCTTGCCACGATCCTCACCACGGTTCTGGCGGAGTTGCAGGCTCAAATCCTGGTGGGCGGAAACCAGATCGGCGCCGCCGGCACAATCCCCGACCAAATCCGCGGCGACGCCATCGCCATCGCCCGCTGGCGTTGGTTCTCTTCACTTCCCAATACCGGCCTTCAGGGCGAATCCCGCAAAGCCCAGTACGACGCCGCCCAAACCCACATCGCCCGCATCCGCGACGGCAAAGAAAAAGTCGAAATCCCCGCATCGCCCCAAAACGTCGCCGGTCCCAGCAACCGCGTTGAAATCGTGCGCCACGGGGCCGGCCCCGGCCCCGAATCCTTTCGCGGCTTGGGTCAAACCTAAGAAACCAATGCCAGGCTTCAACGCCATTATCAGCGGCCAGGCCGCGCGTCTTCTGCCCCAGATGAGTTCCTAATCCTGATCCACCATGAGCCTCGCCGCCCAAATCGAAAACGTTCAGCCGGATGTCTATTTCAAGCTTCTGTCAGAGGTGTATTTCAACCAAGTCTCAATTTTTCAGATTCGAGAGAAACGTCTCGACACCGAAGTCAACAAGGCCCTATCAGGCCTGGCCGGCCGCAATGGCGGCGCCGGCGCCACCATTGAAGTCCTCTTTCCCACCCTGAAGGCGCCGCTCGAAAACACACCCGGCCCGGTCGCCAGTTTGGAGCAGCGCTTCCTTGTCAAAGAACAGCGCGCCGTCAACATGGGCGCCAACGGAACCGGCCTCAGCGCCGAGCAAATCGCCGTCAACATCGCGCAGACCTTCCAGCTCTTTTACATGGGCAACAGCGCCGGCCTCAATGGCTTCTATGTCGCCCCGACTTTCTACCGCGAGATCGACGCCGGCCGGGGCGCGCCATTTTTCATGCTTGAAGAGGGTGTTAGGGAATTCGA
>PLGF01000146.1 GCA_003138485.1 Verrucomicrobiales bacterium
GGAAACGCGCGATTTTTCTTCGTGATCTTCGTTGCCTTTTGTTGAAAATCCCTTTGCCCGCTGGTTAACAAAATTACGGTAAATTACGGTAAATTACGCCTATTTACGCCTTGAATTGACGGCGGGGCGGGTTTTGGAGGGGGGATCGGCGCGGATATTTCGGCGGTTTATGCAGGCTTATGCACCCTTGTGCATGATAAATAGCGCGGGGGCTGGAGTGCTTTTGTGGGCCAGGCTGGCTTTAGATCGTTGATAATCAAGGATATGCAACTCGAAACCTGGAAATTTTTGAGCGACGCGGGGCGTCCGGCCCGGCAGGAGCGGTTTTTTGGGGAAAAGGGAGCGGCTCCGCAGGAGCGTTCCTCCATCCGCAGTAGTGCTGCTACGGAGGAGAGGCGCCCTACCGGAGTGTCTATGGCAGGCAACCCTCCTGCCGAGCCGGGCGTGTCTAAAAACAAGGATGCGGGATGACGGGGGTCTAAAATTGGTCATTGCTCATTGCGGCGAACGAATTTATACAAATGGGCCGCTTTGGGTGTCTATTCTGTGGATAGACTCCGATAAGTGGCCAAACAAACGATGAATTCCAAAACTCGACCGCCGCAGGGGCCGCCGGCCAAAGGCGCAACCGCGCCCGCTGACGCCAAACCTCCCGCCCCAACACCCCCCGCCGTCGCGCCCGTGCCCCCGCTGTTCCGCCGCATCGACTGGCTGACGCTGGGGATCACGTTCGCGATTGTCTGGGTGATTTATTATGTCTGTCTGGCGCCGGAGGTGACGCTGGAGGATTCGGGCGAACTTTGCACGGCTTCCTATTATGCGGGTATTCCGCATCCGCCGGGGTATCCGTTCTGGACGATCTACACCTGGCTATGGACGGTGCTGGTGCCGTTCAAGAACATCGCCTGGCGCGTGGCGCTGGCCGAAGCCAGCACGGCGGCGATGGCAGCCGGCGTGCTGGGCTTCATGGTTTCGCGCGGCAGCAGCATGTTGATGGAGGGCATCGAGGAGTTGAAGAATATGACGGGCAAATGGGAAGGGGCGATTTGCATGGTCTGCGGCGTGACGGCGGGGTTGATGATGGGGCTGGGCAGTTCAATGTGGAAGGAATCGGTGGTCATCAACCGCATTTCACTCTTCGGCGTGCCTTGGATGATGCTGGTGCTGGTGTGCCTGATGCGGTGGAACTATGCCCCGCACCAGCGGCGCTACCTTTACATAGCGTTTTTCTTTCTCGGCATCTGCTCCACCATCCACCAAACCTTGACCATGGCCGTCATGGGGATCGAAATTGGCGTTGCCTTTCGGGACGCCAAGCTGGGCCGGGACCTCTTTTTGCTTAACAGCGTGTGTTATTTAATCGGCTTGGCGGCCAAGGCGGGGCATGTGGCGGGATTCTTCGATAACACAACTTACATGGTCTTCGCCATTTACAACGGCGTCGGGCTGGCTTCGCTGGCGGCCTGCTGCTATCTGACGATCAAAACCAGCGGCCTTGCCACTGAATGGAAGGCGATTCTCTACATAGGATTGCTCTCATTTTGCGGGGCGAGTTTCTACTTTTACGAGGCTATTTCGGGCATGACCAATCCCCCGATGGAGTGGGGCTATCCGCGCACCGTCGGTGGATTTTGGCATGCCTTAAGCCGCGGACAATACGACAAGGTCAGTCCCACCGACGTGTTCCACGATCCGGTCCATTTCCTCATGGAGTTGAAGATGTTGGTCACGGGATTGGCCGACGCGTTTAGCTGGGTGGGGATGTTTTTCGCGCTGCTGCCCTTCCTGTTCATCTTCAAGATGAAAAAACGCGAGCGTTCGTGGATCATCATCGTAAGCGCCATTTACCCCTTTCTAGGCGTCCTCCTGGCCATCACCCTCAATCCAACCCGCGAGCGCCAGACTGCCGACCTGGTCAAGGTTTTCTTCACGGCGTCCCACGCGGTGGTGGCGATCCTGATTGGATACGGGCTGGCTTTGACAGCGGCGTTCATGGCGACCAATTATCAACGGTTCCGGCGCTGGGGATTGGCCGGGGCCGGCGCGGGGGTGGCGCTGGCGCTCTACTCGCTGGTGGATGTGACGGCCAAACATTACCGGGGGTTGGACGGGGAGATTTCCTTGGGGGAACTGCCCCACTTGATCGCGCAGTCGTTTGCTCCGAACCAATATGGACTGCCCATTATCGCCAGCATACTGCTGCTGGGGATGACGCTGGTCTTTCTGGGGGCGGTGTTGCTTTATCGGCAGCGCGCGCCGCTGGCCGCCGCGCTGGGCCTCTTTGCCATGATGCCGGTCTATTCCGGCTTGGCGCATTGGTTCCACAGCGAGCAGCACAACCACTGGTTTGGCTACTGGTTCGGACACGATATGTTCACCCCGCCGTTTGTCGGGCCGGACGGGAAGCTGACGTACGACGCCAATTTGCGCGACGCCGCCGCCAAAGGGCCGCAGGGCGCGATGGTCTATCCGGAAATGGCGCGCGACGCCGTGCTCTACGGCGGCACCGATCCTGGCCGCTTCTGCCCCACCTACACCATTTTCTGCGAGAGTTTCATTCCTCACGATTGCCAGCCCGAACAGGACCAGCATTACGACCGGCGCGACGTCTATATCATCACGCAAAACGCCCTGGCCGATAACACGTACCTGGATTACATCCGCGCCCAGTACAATCGCAGCGCGCAAATCGACCCGCCCTTTTTCCAGAGATTCCTCTGCGATTCGCTTCCCAGCATTTTCAAGAGGCCCTTCCGCGCGTTCGCCTTTCTGGACGACATCTTTGAAGGGCTGGGCGCGAAGGTGGAGAAGCGGCGCCGCGCCGGCACCTCATGGTTCACCCCTGAGCAAATCACCAACCCGCACAGCCTCGCCGCCAAGCTGCGCAAATCCGCCGGCCAGGACGCCCTGGCCCAGTATCTGTACGGCAAGCTGAACCCGGACACCCAACACCTGGTCGATTCCGGCGGCGACGATTCCGCCTTGCGCCAGGCCCTGTCCAAAGACCTCAATGCCGTGGTCGCCGGCCCCAATCTCTACGACGCCGAAAGGTTCAAGAACATCAAATTGCCTGTCTTGATCGAGCGCGCGGCGGCGGGTGGAAATCTCCTGTCCAACAACGTCATCCGTCTCAATCGCCGCATGTTGGAAGAGGCCTATCCAGACGACATTGTCAAAAGCCTCGGCGGCGTCTATCCCGACACTGAAATCCTGACGGCCTCACCCGATGACTCGGGGCAATGTTTCCAAGAGTACATGTATGACGCGCAGCGGCGTTTGCAGCACGACATGCAGTTCCCCAATGAACCGCACCAGGTCAGGTCGGGCGAGGATGTGCATCTGGATGAGAGCGGGCGCGTTCAGATTTCGGGGCAAGTCGCCGTCATGGCCATCAACGGCCTGCTGACCAAGGTGATCTTCGACAAGAACCCCGACCACGAATTCTACGTGGAGGAGAGTTTCCCGCTCGATTGGATGTATCCGCACCTGGTGCCCTTTGGAATCATCATGAAGATCAACCGGCAGCCTGTGGCGGAGTTGTCGGAGGAGGTCATTGCCAAGGACCACGCCTTCTGGAGCCAATACTCCCAGCGCACCATCGGCAATTGGATCACCTACGACACAAGCATCAAGCAAATTTGCGACTGGGCTGAGAAGGTGTATCTGCGGCACGATTTCAGCGATTTCAAAGGCGACCCCGCCTTCATCCGGGACGACGACGGGCAGAAGGCCTTTTCCAAGCTGCGCAGTTCGATTGGCAGCAGCATCTATCTCTGGCGCTCGCGTCCGGCCAACTCCAGGTCTGCCTCCGAGCGGGTGCGCGTGACCCGGGAAGCGGAGTTCGCACTCAAACAGGCCGTTGCCTACTGCCCCTATAGTCCCGAAGCGGTCTTTCATTTGATGGACCTGTTGCTCAACCAGGGCCGCGTTGACGACGCCATCGCCATCCTGGAAACCTGCCACAGCCTGGACCCTTACAACGGTCAAATCAGTGACTGGATCGACCAGTTGACACGCAACAGGCCAAGCGCCGGGGCGCCCGCCTCCAGCCAACTCACGCAGGTCTTCAGCCAGATCGATCACGCCATTGACGATCATCAAACCAACGCCGCCCTGCAGGCGCTCCAGCAATTGCTCGCGGCGGCCGGGTCCGATCCCGGTGTGCTGATGCAGGCGGCCAACGCCTATTTGAAATTGGGCGATCTGGAAAAGAGCGAAGCGGCGCTCCAGAAACTGGCCGAGGTCTTGCCCTCAAGTTCCGAGCCGCTTTACAACCTGGCCGTCATTCAAACCGCTCGCGGCAAAATAACCGAGGCCATCGCCTCGCTGCAAAAGAGCCTGGTGGTCAACGCCCGGGAACTCGCCAAAAACCCCAAGGCAATGAACCTGCGCCAGCACCTCTTCGAGGACCCGCCCTTTGCCGGCTTGCGCCAGACGCCCCAATTCCAATCCGCCTTCGGCTCCAAACCATGAAATGAGGTCGATGGCCGTGGTCTTGCCCGCGCGCACTCCAAGACCTGGCGGATTTTCGTAAGCTTCCTGTGTGCGCGAAGCGTCTTGGAGTGCGTGCGCGCCAGCGCCGCTTTCCCCTGCGCGCCCAGCGTTTATTGATGAAGGTTTTTCCGACTCTCATGGTCTCCCTGCCGAGACAAACCGGTTGAAGAATTTTGTCTCTCACCCCCGCGAAACAAGGCGCCGCGAAATTAGGTTGATTCTTGCGGGCTGCTCACCGACCCTTTCCGCACGGAGCGCGATGGAAAATTGCCAGGCGAATGCCTCCGATGAAAAATATGAAGACCATGGAAAAACCGTCACCGGAGCTGACCACGCTGCCCTCCGACGACCTCCGCCAGATCATGTGGCGCTTTGCAGATCGTTATGATCTGCACATGCTCGTGCAAGGGGCGCGGGCCGTCGCGCGCGGGCCGGTCGCGCGCCTCGTCGCCGACGGGGGCCGCAACTCGCACGAGTGGACGGCCGCCAAAGCCAGCCTTCTGCCGCACTTTGATGAAAGCGGCATCACCGCGGCGTTCCTGGACCCCGAACAGGGCGGGTTCATCGCCGGCCCGAAGAATCTCGCCCTGGCGCTCATGGCCTTTGAGTTGTCCTGGGTGGACGCGGGCGCGGCCACATGCAGTCTGGCGGGCAACCTTGGCCTGGCCCCGATTCACGAGCGCGGAACGCCTGAGCAACGCGCCAAATACGTCGCCAACGCCGCTCCCCTCAAGCCGGGAGAAAACCGCAGGCAGGTGCGCGCCGCCTTCGCGCTTACCGAACCCATTCCCTTCGTCGGCGTTGAAACCGGCATGTTGGCCGGCAAAGTGCGCGTCGCCGAATGGATCGCCGGCCAGGAACCGCTGCTGCAAGTGGACAAGCGCGGCCGTTTCATCACCAACATGGGTTTCGCCAATGTCGTCACCGCCGCCGTCGATTCCGACGACCCAAGGATCAAGGGCAGTTGCATGGTCATTCTGGAGGAGGGCGATCCGGGCCTGTGGGATCGGGGCACGCCGACAAAGAAGCTTGTCCACCAGCTTTCCTCCACCAACGACCCCATCTTCAACCTGAAGGTTCCCGCCAGCCGGATCGTCGGCGGTTACACTGTCAAAGACGGAGTCATCATCCCGAAGTACTCGCACGCCGAAATCATCGAAGCCGTTTTTCGCCGCACGCGCGTCACCGTCGGCTTGATGACTGCGGCCAAACTGCTTTCCGCCATTGAGCCGGTGATTCTGTATCAGCGGCGCCGTTTTCGAGGCGGCCAGGGAGCGCCCGGCACGCCGCGCTACGAACTGGGCATTCAGCAAAAGGAGGACGCCCTCCACCGCCTGGTCGATATTTGGGCCACGGGCGAAGCCAGCGCGTCGCTCGGTTTCGAGGCCGCCCGGCTCTTCGACCAACTCGATCCGCTGGAGAAAGAAAAGGACCGCATTCTGGCCGAAAAGAAATTGACCGGCCGCGCCGCGTTCAAGGAACTGGGCAAGGCCCAGGAGGAGGCGCTCAGTCTGCTCAAGACGCGCCAGCCGATTGAAAGTCCGCTCGCCAGGTTCACCCAGCTTGATTCCCTGGCCGGCGTCCTTTGCCCCGCCTGCAAGCTTTGGAACACGGGCCACGGCGCCAATATGATGCGCGAAGCCGTCAGCCTCATGGGCGGCTACGGCGTCACCGAGGATTGCCCCGGTTTCCTGGGCCAGAAATGGATGGATGCGCAACTGGAAGCCACTTACGAAGGCCCGGAAGCGGTGCAGCGCCTGCAGCTTTCCATCACCATGACCAACGAACTGTTCCTGGCTCAGTTCAAACAATGGACTGCCGATCTGATGCGCGTCGCCTCCGAACGCCCCGGCACCGGCGCCTGCGCCCTCGCCACGGCGATGAGACTCTGGCTCTGGACGCTGAAACACGTCCAATCCGCCACCGACGCCGACGGCGCGAAGCTCTACCACAAGACACGCCAGGGCGTGACGTTCCCGCTGGCCGACGCGCTTTGCTGGCTGCTGGCCGCGCGGCAATTTATTCTTGATACAATCGAACTGGAAACCGGGGGCGCGGCCAACGCCGCGCTGGCTGGCGGACTGGCGGGCACGGTGGCCTTCTTCACCGACCTTTGCCACGTCCAGGCGGCCAGGGCTGCGGGCGAAGTCGGACGCCTTTGCGCCGAGATCGTTCACGGCTACAACCGCCATCCCGCCTGGGACGAGGCGAGCTGCCGCGCCTGTTACGGCGCCGAGGAACTGACGGAGTTGGAAGGCATCATCCCCGGCATCGACAGCTCGGCCCGCGCCTACTCCGACGTGTCCGAATCCGGCGAAGCTCATCCCCTCAAAGCCGGCCCCTGCGTGAAGATCGGCGCTCTGGAAGGATTCGCCGCCCTCCGCGCCAAGCTGGACACCTGCATCACCGGCTGCCGTCTGGCCAAAGACCGCGCCGCCGAATCGCTGACCAAAGTGATGACCCGCGAGGCGCTGGATTATCCGGCATGAAACGCCCGACAGCACTTCGATCGCATGAAAACCAAGACCTCCGTGATTCCTCAACAGCCCGTCGAAGACCTCATTTGCACCGTTCGGTGTGTGAGAGGGAATTCTTCGGGGAACGCCCTCATCCTAACCTTCTCCCCCAGGGAGAAGGTAGAGCAGGCGCACGGTTCTGGTTTTGCGAATGAGCATCCGGCAAATCCAGTAGCGTGCTTTTGCGGTGGGACGGTGAATGATGCTGCCTCTCCTGGAGGAGAGGGATGGGGTGAGGACGATTCCCGGAGAATTCTGTCTCACGCCCGCACCGTTCATGGCCAACGGGTCATGCTGGATTCTGATCTTGCGCAGGTGTATGGCGTGCCAACCACACGGCTGAACGAAGCGGATCGCCGCGACCTGGAGCGGTTTCCAACTGACTTCGTATTTTAATTTGTCAGAAATGAGGTGGAGGAGTTCGGTGTTCAAGGTCGCAAATTGCGACCTTGAAAAGAGGCCAGAACATTAAGTATTTGCCCCGTGCTTTCACCATTGAATGAAAACGCTGAACAAGAAAAAGAAGCCGGTGTCGTTGACGGAAAAGGCCGAGCACGCCCTCCGGCGCGCCGTCGCGAAGCTCATCGCGGAACACCGACATACAGGCGAGCCGATCGTCATTGGCCGTGACGGAAAAGTCATCGAATTGTGTTTCAAACCGGGACCGCGCGGTTCCTTCCGGGGAGCGCGAGCGTCTCGCTCGCGGTTTTTGGCCTCTGGCCAAAAACATCAGCACCGCGCAAAAACCCGCCAAACGGCGGTACGCCCGAGGCGTGCGACTGGCCGGCGGGACGCCAGCCAGAGCGACCGAGACGGTCGCTCCTGAGTCCAAATGAACCCTCCAGAAACGTCACTTCCCATCGAACGCCCGCGCATGGATGCGGACATCGTCTGCGCCGGCTTTGACCCGCCGATGGCGGGATTGACGACCGGGCTGGTTCAACTTGAGATAAACTTGAAATGAATACGGTGATAAATGCCAAGGAACTGCGCGCCTCGCTGCCCGCGCTCGTCGGGAAGGTGCGGCGCGGCGCGCGTGTCACGGTGCTTTATCGCAGCCGGCCGGCGTTTCAAGTCGTGCCCGTGGACGATGCGCCTAGCGGGGCGTGCGACGTGGAGAAGGATCCGCTTTATCGCGCCAAACCGCTGGGGCGCTCAACCGACGGCCGGTTCGCCGCCGATCACGACTCCATGCTTTACCGCAAATGAAGGGGCTTTTCGTGGACACGGCGGGTTGGGTTTCTTGTGCCGATGCCACCGTCCCTGCCTACTGACCACCATCTCACGCAGGCTGGATTTACTGTCTTGCCTCATTGACCGGCAACGCAAAAACGACTGGGACCCCCAGCTTGATTATTTGCAATGAGTGGATTATCCGGTTTAACCTCACGCAAAGGCGCAAAGGCGCAAAGATTCGTCTGCTTGGCGGTTTTGCGGCTTTGCGTGATAAACACATGAATCAATGGTCTGAAAACGAAATTCTTTCTTTGCGCCTTTGCGTCTTTGCGTGAGCACACAATGAACGAACCTGAACAATCCCCCATCGAACGCCCCCGCATGGACGCGGACATCGTGTGCGTCGGGTTCGGGCCGGCGACGGCGGGGTTTCTATCCACGCTTTCCAAAGAACTCCTCAACTCCGACGGCACGGCCGCCGTGGAAAGCGCCGTCGCTCCCGGGCTGCCGCTTCAGGTGCTTTGCTACGAGCGCGCCGACGACATCGGGTTCGGTGTATCAGGCGTCGTCACCAAGGCGCGAGCTTTGCGGGAGAGCATTCCGGATATTGACAAGGCCGGCATCCCCATGGCCGCGCCGGTTGGGGACGAGAAAGTGCTTTACCTGCTGGATCCCGCCGGGGCGAGCCGCCGCCCGGCCCTGCTGCGGCTGGCCGACGGTTTCATTCGCGCATGCAAATGGGCGCTGCCATTCGAGCGCGAGGCGTTGAATCTGCCGTGGACGCCCTCCTTCCTCCACAAGCACGGCGGCATGGTGCTTTCGATGGGGCAGTTCATGCAATGGGTCGGCGGGCGGGTGCAAAGCACGGGCGCGGTCCAAATCTGGCCCGGCACGCCCGTTTCGCAGGCGCTCATCGAAGAAAACAAAGTTGTCGGTGTCCGTCTGCTCGATCAGGGCGTCAACAAGCAAGGCGCGCCCGGCGAAGGTTTTGCGCCTGGCATGGACATTCACGCCGCGCTGACAGTCGTGGGAGACGGTCCTGTCGGCCCCATTGGCCAGCAGCTTGACACGCATTTCGGGATGCCCGAGAACCATCATGCGCGCGACTGGGCGGTGGGCATGAAGTTCGTCGTCGATTTGCCGGAGGACACGCCGCTCAAACCGGGGACGGTCCTGCACACCTTCGGCTATCCCGAACCGGAAATCTTCGGTTTCTTCTACGTGCATCCCGACCGCGTCGCTTCGCTGGGCATCTTCGTTCCGTCGTGGTTCGACAGCCCGGTGCGAACGAGTTACCGCTACCTTCAACATTGGATGACGCATCCGTATCTCTGGGGTTTTCTCAAGGGCGGCAAACTGCGCTCGTGGGGCGCCAAGACGCTGGGCGAATCCGGCCGCCGCGGCGAACCGCAACTCGCCGGCGACGGCTACGCGCGCATTGGCGAAGGCAGCGGCAGCACCAATGTCCTGACCGGTTCGGGTGTCGATGAAGCCTGGGCCACCGGCGCTCAACTCGCCGGGGCCGTGCTCGAATTGCTCAAGGCGAAGAAACCTTTCACAAAGGAAAACCTAGACGCGGTTTACGTCCAGCGCCGCCGCGGAAGCTGGCTGGAACAGGAGGCTCGCGTAGCGGAGAAATCGCGCGACGGTTTTCAACGCGGCTTCGTTTCCGGGATGATCGGCATGGCGCTGGCGGGTTTGAGCGGCGGGCGGCTCGTCCTGCCCGGCAAACCTTTGCGCCCGTGGGAACGCATTCCATCGCTTGAAGATTATTTTCGCGGCCGCATCCCTGCCGCCGAAGCGCGGAAGATTCGAGACGACTGCTACGCGCGCGGCGTTTCCGCCCACGCGGCCCTCATGGAACGCGCCGGCTGGCCGGCCATTGCTTATGACGGGCAGTTGCTGGTGTCGCATCAGGACGCCTTGCTGATGGGGGGGAAGGTGCAGGCTCCGCACGGTTACGCCGATCACGTCGCGTTTGTTTTTCCCAACCAATGCCAGCAATGCGGCACCAAGCTGTGCGTCGAAGTCTGTTCCGGCCAGGCCATCACGCCCGGCGAGAACGGCGTTCCGAATTTCGACCGCGAGAAATGCGTCCACTGCGGGGCGTGCCTTTGGAACTGCGCCTCCGCCTCGCCTGAAAACCCCGAGCGCATGTCCGTCGCCTTCCGCGCCGGGACGGGGGGAGCGCACTCGGCGGAGAATTGATCGTGGTAAATGCCGCATTGCGACAATGCCCAACAGTCGGTAAATTGAGAATGCCATGAGCAAAAATGCGTTGATCGCCAAATACGAAGCCTTGCCCGTCACGGCGCAAAAGCAGGTGGAAACGTTCATTGAGTTTTTGTCGATAACGGCTTCGGCGAAATCCACGCGCCCCGCGAAACGCCGCTTCAACTTTGACTGGGCGGGCGGTTTGGCGGAATTGAAAGACCGGTTCACCGCCGTTGAGTTACAGCATCGCCTCAACGAACTGCGATGAAAACTGCGATTCGCCGCACATCGGAATCGAAAAACCCGGCGCATGCGGACCTTGACGGCCTCCTCAAGCGCAAGCTGCAAGACCCGGAATTTCGCGCTGCTTATGATGCCGAAGACAGGCGTGCCGAACATTTACTTCAGGTGCGCTTGAACAAACCTGCTCCGCAAAAGAACAAGACCCGGGTGGAGGTGCGCAAGGCCATAGCGACTTCCAAGGTGAAGTTTGACCTGACTTGGGACGAACTGCGCAATCTGACGCGCGAGGCATGATTCTGTTTTAATGAACATCTCAATTATCCTTGCCCATCCTAAACCTGGAAGTTTCAACCACGCCATCGCCGGCACGGCGGCGGAAGCGCTTCGTCGAATCGGCCACAATGTCGTGCTTCACGATCTTTGCCAGGAACAGTTTCCGCCGCTTCTTTCCATCGCCGAATTGGAATCGGACGCGAAACTTGAGCCGGTCATCGCCTCGCACGGCGCGGAAATCGCCCAAACCGGCGGCATCATCATCGTGCATCCGAACTGGTGGGGCATGCCTCCGGCGATTTTGAAGGGGTGGATCGACCGTGTGTTGCGGCCGGAGGTGGCCTATCGGTTTGTCGCCAACGACAAAGGCGAGGGCGTTCCGCTGGGCCTGCTCAAGGCCAGGGCCGCGATTGTCTTCAACACCGCCAACACGCCTGATGACCGCGAGCGCGAGATTTTTGGCGACCCGCTCGAGAGCTTGTGGAAAAGATGCGTGTTCGACCTTTGCGGCGTGCGCAACGTCCATCGCCGCACTTTTTCCGTCGTCATCACCAGCACGCCCCAACAGCGCGCCGATTGGCTGCTGGAGGTTGAAAAAACCGTCGCGCGCTATTTTCCCGCCGCCGCGTGCGCCGGCAAAAAATGATCGCCATCGCCGGGGAAATGGCGGAAATTCTTCACGAACATGGACTATCAAATTGTCGTCTGCGCCGGCATTGTGCCGGACCCGCTCCAAACGTTGGAGCCGGTGGCCGCCGCCACCGGCCCGGCGTTGAAGAATGAAATGATGCTGCCTGCCGTGCTGGACCCGTGGGCCAGCCACGCGCTTTACGAGGCGGCGATTCTGGCCAAAAACGCACCCGGCAGCAAAGTCTGGCTCGTCAGCCTCGGTCCCAAGGCGAAACTGCAGCAGGTGATGATGACTGTCGCGCAGAAGGTCCCCTTTGAACTCGTGGCGCTCGAAGGCCCGGCCAGCGGGTTCACCGAGGCGGCGGAAGTGGCTGCGGCGCTGGCGGAGGCCATCCAGGCGATTCCGGGCCTGGACAAGTCCAAGCTGCTCGTTTTCGGCGGATGGGAATCCGCCTCGCGCGGCGCGGGGGCGACCCTGCAAATGGCTGGCGAACGCCTGGGCATCACCGAGCAATTCCAGGGCGTGGACCAGCTCGTCGCGGGCGCCGACGGCTCGCTGGAAATTCTCGAACGCATTGAGGGCGGCAGGCATCAAGTGTCCAAGTGCGCCGGGCCGCCGGCCTTGCTGGGATGGGCCACGGGCAGTTTGCCCGAGCCGAAAAACAATCCGCAGATCGGCATGGCCAACATGCGCGCCCTCATGCCGGCGTTGCAGAAGGCCAAGCCGGCCAAGCTCGCCGGCGAAGGGCTGAAGTTCCTGAGCGTCACGCTCCCCAAACAGCTTCGCGCCACCCAGATCGTCAAAGACAAATCGCCCGACGCCATCGCGAAGGAAATCGCGGAGTGGATCAAAACGTGAGAAACTCAACGGCACGCCGAGTCCACAAGGAATACTGACATGGAAACCATTCTTCTTCTCGCCCACGCCGACGCCGGCGGTGCGCTCGCCAAACCGGCTCGTGAAGCCTTGCGCGCCGCCCGCACTCTGAACAAGGCCATCGCCGGATCGAATCTGTTCGTCGGGCTGATCGGCGAAAACGTTCAAGCCGCCGCGGATTCCATCGCCGCCTGTCCCGCCACGAGGTATTTCGGAGTTGCCGGCGCGGAATTTGGCCAGTCGCGTTATTGCACGGACGCCGCCGCGGCGCAGGCCATAATCCAGGCGGCGCAGGCGACGCTCGTCGTCGCTCCGGCAACTTCGCGCTGGAACCGCGTCCTGCCTGGCGTCGCGCAACGATGCGGCGGCCGGATTGATTCCCATGTGACCGGCGTCGCCGACGCCGACGGCCAACCGGTGGTCAACCGCTGGTATTACCGCCAGCGGATGGAGGCCAGTCTGACAAGAACGCAGCGTCCGTGGTTCATGCTGATTGACCCAGGCAGCCAGGAGGCGTGCGAGTGCGGCGCGGGCGCGGCGACTGTTGAACTTGTTCCGGTCAAACTCGCCGAGGCGGGCCAGCGCACCACGGTCGTTGGCATCCGCGAGCCTAAGGCTGACGCGCAAACCATCCGTCCCGACGCGCCGCTTCTCTTTGTCACGGGCGCGGGCTGGACGAAAAAGCAGGCCGACGGCCAGGCGCACGTCGAGGAGGCCGGGAAACTGATAGTCGATTTTCTCAAGCTCTCCCGCGCATCGCTGGGCAGCAGCAAATCTCTGGTGGATTTGGGCGGCGAAGGGCAGGCGGTGCTGCCGTTCCTGTCCCACCTCAACCAGATCGGCCAGACCGGCTCGACCCCGCGGCACGCCAAAGGGTTGAGCACCTGCTGCCACGGCGAAGAGCCGCATACGGTTGGCTGGCGATTCATCGCCGAGCGCCGCGCCATCAGCCTGGACCCCAACTGCGGGTGGGCGCGCGGCAAAGCCGACGTGCTCTACGTGGCCGACGCGTTCGCGGTCATTGCGGAATTGAACAAATTGCTGGGCTGACGTTGGCTACAGAGGCTTCGAGAGTTCCCGCGCCACCCGCTCATGGAGTTGCTGCTGGGCGAGGCCCCAGCCCCAGGGGAAACGCTCGCGCGCGTCCCACTTTTTGAAACGCGGGTCGCCCGGATCGGGCAGCGGCTCGCGCACGATCTCGCGGAACTCGCGAACCAGCCGCGTTCCGAAAACTCCGTCGGCGTCCTTCACCCAAACTTTCGCTTGAGGATCCCACCACATCCCGCGAACGCGCGCGGCCCGGCCAAAAGAGCGGCTGACGAACCATGCCAGCCAGACCAGAACGAGAAGGAAGAGGATCGTTATTTCTCCCGGCGATCCGGTCGGGAACTTCTGAAATTGCCGGACATAAAACTGGAGACAAAAAGGAAGCCAAATCCAGCTCGCCCAAGTATTCGAGCCGTAGGCGCGCCAGACAGCGTGTGCCGGCCGGCCACAGTTCAGGCTGGCCCACATCACGGGCAACAGGCGCGACCGCTGACGGCCGAGGCTCCAGGTCCAGGTCAGCAGAAACAACCAAATACCGAAATACTCGCCCAGAGCGCCTGCGTTCCATCGTCGCATCGCCAAACCACCCAGCATCATGAGCGCATTCAGCAACATGACGAAACTCACCAGCGCCCGGAACTGCCGTCGCACCGCTATCAGCGCGCCCCGCACTATATCCTCCGGACTCAAGGGCGTGGTCAGAAGCAACTCGTAAGAGCCGTCCCGCCGCCCCTGGCCGATCTCCTGGGCGGCGGTCTGCCGCGTGAACCATGCCAGCACGGCGTTGAGCAGCGCGGCGGTGAGGAAAAAGTTCTGCACGCTGGGCCACCGCGCGGGCCAGGCCGCCCAGAACAACATCCAGACCAGCGCGATCCCGCCCACCACCAGCCAGCCCAGCGTCGCCGGCTGGCGGTCCCGTCCGGCCAGCCAGACGAAGGGGTTCTTGTCCAGCCACAAAGAAAGATCGCCAGCAGGTTGGTAAAGGCGATCAGGGCCGAACTGAGGAATTTGCTCGCGAACACCTCCCCCGCGCCCAGTCCGCTCAGAAACAACAGCCCCAGCGTTTGGTTTCGGCGCTCCTCGGCCAGCACCCCGGCAGTCAATCTTGGCGCCCGCAGCACAAAATAGAGGCCCGCCATGCAGAGAAGCCCTTCCAAGGCTCGTCCCAACGCGGGGTATTGCGCGCCCGTGCCCAGAAGCAGGAAGACCATCGCTCCGGCTGTCGCTTGAGCGGCAACCTTAAGCCGGCCTTGTGCGGGACGTTGCTTGCGCAAGGCCACGCGCAATTCCCGTTCGATCAGCGGCAGGCAAAGCATGGCATTGCCGCAGTCAACCCCGCTTCCCCGCGCCAGTCAAGCCTTCGCCCGATCCGTGGGTCCCGTGAATTTAAGATGCATAAGGGGGCATAAAGCCCGCATAACCGCCGGGAACTCCGCGCCGCGGGGCGCAAAAACACAGAAGCCCCCCCTGCTATGGGGAGAATTGTCAAGTGCGTCCGAAAATCCTGGTTTTTTATTAAAAGCTTCTTCTCTCCTTCTCAGATTCTGCTATAGATCCCGAGATTTGTTGCTTTTTTTGGTGGCTGCTTGTAGAATCGGAGCGTTCGGTGCGGCGGACGGGTCGCGAATTGCATCAGCTATGAGACGCAAATTTTCCAGGCGCTACCAAGCGAAGTTGCTGGCCTATTTGAAGCGGGGGCCGGGCGCACGCCTTCAACCGGCGCGCGGATTGGGCGAGGAGGCGCTGGCGGCCGGTCTGAGAGCATTGGACATGGCCAAGCTGCATGAGCAGATTCTGGTGAACCGGGTCCTGCCCGGCCGTGCGCCGGCTGCCCGCGCCACCCTCATCAAAGAGGCGGGCGCCTTCTTTACCGAAGCGATTATTCCCATCGAAAAGGTGCGTCCCGGCGCGCGGCAAGCCGCCGAGCGGCTGAATCAGATCGTGGAGACCTTGAGCCAGCGGACGGTGGCGCTGGCCGCCTCGAACCGGGATCTGCACCAGGAAATCATCCAGCGCAAGGCGGTGGAGGCGGCGCTCAAAAAAAGCGAGCGCCATTTCGCGCAGTTGCTGGCGCAGTCCCATCACCTGCAGGAGCAGTTGCGGCGGTTGTCCCGTCAGATTCTCTCGGCGCAGGAGGAGGAGCGCAAGGAAATCAGCCGCGAACTGCATGATGTCATCGCCCAGACATTGACCGGCATCAACGTGCGGCTGGCCGCTCTAAAGAAGGAAGCCGCCCTCAACACCAGGGGCTTGGAGCGCAACATCTCCCAAACACAGCGGCTGGTGGAAAAATCGGTCAGCATCGTGCATCAGTTCGCCCGCGAATTGCGCCCGGCGGCGCTCGATGATCTCGGCCTGATTGCCGCCCTCCATTCATTTATGAAACACTTCACCGCGCGCACCGGCGTCCGCACGCATCTGCGGGCCTTTGCAAAGGTCGAACAAGTGGACACGGCCAAACGCACGGTGCTCTTTCGCGTCGCCCAGGAAGCGCTGACCAATGTGGCCCGGCACGCCCGCGCCAGCCGCGCGGAAGTGAGCATCGAACAACTGCCCGACGGCATTGGCATGACGATACAAGATGACGGCAAGTCCTTCCAAGTGGAGCGCGTCTTGCACGGCAAGGGAGGCAAACACCTGGGTTTGCTGGGCATGAGGGAGCGGTTGGAGATGGTTGGCGGCTTTCTTGAAATTGAATCCACCCCGGGCCGGGGCACTGCCATCCATGCGCGAATCCCGATGGCGGGAGATGGGACGCATTGAGGGAGTCCGCTCGAAGAGAATTTGAAAGACCATGAAACAATTCAGCTCAAAACCAATCACCGTTCTGCTCGCCGATGACCACACCATTGTGCGCGAAGGTTTCCGCATGATGCTCGAACTTGAAGACGATCTCCAAGTCGTTGGCGAAGCGGCGGACGGACGCCAGACGGTTGGCTTGGTTGCCAAACTCCATCCCGACGTCGTGTTGATGGACATCGCCATGCCGCTGCTCAATGGTTTGGAAGCCACTCGCCAGATACTCAAAGCTCTCCCCGGCGCCAAGGTGCTCATCCTTTCCGCGCACGGTGACGACGCCTATGTCGAAACCGCAGCCGCGTGCGGGGCGGTCGGCTTTCTACTGAAGCAGACCTCCTCCCAGGACGTGTGCCGGGCGATCCGTGAAGTCCACGGCGGGAAAACTTTCTTCAGCCCGTCCGTTTCCAGGCGTCAGGACCGGCTCCATCCGTTCCCGCCCAACCGGAAGGGAGCGCCGGGCCGAAAAGAGGTCCAATTGACATCGCGCGAGATGGAAGTGCTCCAACTTATCGCCGAGGGCAAGCCCAACAAGGGAATCGCCGACCAACTGGGCATTGGCGCCAAGACAGTTGAGAAGCATCGTGAACATCTCATGCAAAAGCTTGACATCCACGACACGGCCGGACTCACCCGCTACGCCATCAGCGCGGGCATCATCGAGAGCAGCGTCCAGCTAACGATAGTTTAAGCACGAATTGAGCCAATTCTGTCTATTTCCAGTGACTGGGGTAAACACCCCATAGCGCAGGGGAGGTTCCGGCTATACAGTACAGTCGTGAACCCCAAAGACTCTTTGGCTTTGGCAAAAGAGCTTCAACCGCCGTGCGAGGAAGATTCAGGCCAAAGCGCGGCCCCTTGTGAAGGCGCGGCAAGCAAGGGCGCCGAATGAAATCCCCGCTCCGCATCCTGCATTTGGAAGATGATCCTGCCGACGCCGCGCTGGTGGAATCCACACTGAAAGCTGACGGCATCGCTTGCGCGACGACCCGCGTGCAGAGCCGCGATGAGTTTGTGGCCGCGCTTGAAGGAGGCGGCGTTGACTTGATCCTATCGGACTGCTCGCTGCCCGCCTTTGATGGGATGTCCGCGTTGAAAATCGCCCATGCCAAATGGCCGGCCATACCTTTGGTCTTTGTTTCCGGGACGCTGGGGGAGGAGCAGGCCATTGAATCGCTCAAGAGCGGCGCGACGGATTATGTGCTCAAGGAGCGGCTGGCCCGGCTGGCTCCTGCGGTGCGCCGCGCCATGCAGGAGGTTGAAGATCGAGCGGAACGCCGGCAGATGGCGGCCCAGTTCATTGAAGCGCAAAAAATGGAAGTCATCGGGCATCTGGCCGGCGGCGTGGCCCACGACTTTAATAACATCCTGGCGGTCATCATGGGCTACAGCGATTTGACGATTCAGAAACTTGGCAATGACGAAGTGCTCAGGGGCCATCTGGAGACGATCCGGGCCGCGGCCGAGCGCGCGGCCGGGTTGACCCGCCAACTGCTGATCTTCAGCCGCAGACAGAAAGTGCAACTGGTTGTCCTGGACCTCAATGACGTGGTGAAAGACCTCGACAGCATGCTGCGGCGGCTGATTGACGAGAACATCGAAATGTCCATTGTCCCCGGAAAGGACATTGGACACGTCAAGGCCGACGCCGGCTATGTCGGCCAAGTGTTGATGAATCTGGTCGTCAACGCCCGCGACGCCATGCCCAACGGCGGCAGGCTTTCCATCGCCACATCCAATGCCACGCTCGACGAGAATCAAGCCCGCTCCCACAAGGGCGCCATTGCCGGCGATTATGTGATGTTCAGCGTCAGCGACACGGGAACCGGGATGAGCGAGGAAGTGAAAGCCCGCCTGTTTGAAGCATTTTACACCACCAAGCCCACGGGCAAGGGCACCGGATTGGGCCTGGTGACCTGTCAGACCGTCGTCCAGCAGTCCGACGGTTTCATCAGCGTTGACAGTCAGCTTGGCCAAGGCACGACCTTCAAGGTCTATTTTCCGCGCGTCAATCTGCCGGTGGATGCCGCAGCCCGGCCGTGCCGGGCCGGGCCGTTGCCGCGCGGGACGGAAACGTTGCTGGTGGTGGAGGATGAACCGGCCGTGCGCCATCTGGCGTGTGATGTTCTGGAAGCCCAAGGCTACCGCGTGCTGCGGGCGGGCAATGGCCAGGAAGGGCTGAAAGCGGCGCGCGAACTCAAAGGCCGGGAAATTGGACTGGTCATCACCGATGTCGTCATGCCGCTGATGAGCGGCCAGGTGATGGCCGAATGGTTGAAGGCAACCTATCCCAAGATCAAAATCCTTTACACATCGGGTTACGCCGATGACGCCGTCACACGGCATGGAGTGCCTCAGAACGGAGCGGAGTTCCTTCCCAAACCTTATACGCCCGCCACGCTGGCGCGCAAAGTGCGCGCGATGCTGGATGCGGCGCCGGAGAGGCCACCTTCATGATTTTGCAACTCCCACACGAGAATGGCTTGTCTGACGCGGGAGAAGACAGATGAGTGATTTGCCTGAAGGAAAAAATCGACGGGTGCTGATTATTGATGACAATCGTGCCATCCACGAAGATTTCCGCAAAATTCTGGCGCCCGCCTCGCTCACGGGCTTGGCCCTGGAGACCGAGGAGGGGATGATGTTTGGGACACTCGATGGCGCCGTCCATAGAACCGAATTTGAAGTTGACTCAGCCTGGCAGGGGGAGGAAGGGGCGCTGCTGGCGCAAAAGGCCCTCGAAGCCGGGCTGCCATACGCCCTGGCGTTTGTAGATGTGCGCATGCCGCCGGGCTGGGACGGGGTGGAAACAAGCCGGAAACTTTGGGAGCTCGATCCCAATCTCCAGATTGTTCTATGCACGGCCTATTCGGATTATTCCTGGGATGAGATGTTCGAAAAGCTTGGCCATCGAGACGGGCTGCTGCTTCTCAAGAAGCCCTTTGATATCGTGGCGGCGCTGCAAATGGCGGAGGCGCTCACCGAGAAATGGTGGCTGCGCCACCAGGTCCACAGAGAGATGGGGGGGTTGGAGGGCCGGGTCGCCGAGCGCACCCGCGAGTTGCGGCAAAGCAATCAGGCGCTCCATAGCGAAGTGGCCGATCACCAACGCGCGGAAGAAACGCTGCGCCAGAGCGAGCAGCAACTTCGCGTGCAGAGCACGGCGCTCGATGCCGCGGCCAATGCCATCGTGATTACCGACCACAACGGCTTGATTCAATCGGTCAACCCCGCTTTCACGGCGCTGACCGGCTACACCGCGCAGGAAGTCGCCGGCCAGAACCCGCGCCTGCTCAAAAGCGGCAAACAGGATGAGGCGTTTTATCGAAAACTCTGGCAGACGATTTCCTCCGGCAAGGTCTGGAGCGGGGAATTGATCAACCGCCGCAAAGACGGCAGCTTCTATGCCGAAGAGATGAAGATCACCCCGTTGCGGAACGACCAAGGCGTGGTCACCCGTTACATTGCCATTAAACAGGACATTGCCGAACGCAAACGGATGGAGGAGACGCTGCGTGCCTCACAGCAGGTCATCGAAGGGATTATCAATGCGATACCAGTGAGGGTGTTCTGGAAGGATAAGAATCTCGTTTACTTGGGCTGCAACGCAGTCTTCGCCCGTGATGCGGGATTTGCCGACCCGAAGGACATCATCGGGAAGGATGATTACCAGATGGGATGGCGCGATCAGGCGGAATTGTATCGCGCGGACGACCAGCACGTCATCGAGAGCGGCTGCTCCAAGCTGCTCATCGAAGAACCCCAGACCACCCCGGAAGGCAATACAATCACACTTCTATCAAGCAAGATTCCGCTGCGCGGTTCCAACGGGGAGATCAGCGGCATGATCGGAACGTATTTGGACATCACCGAGCGCAAGCAAGCCGAAGATGCGCTGCGCAAAATCAAGCTCCAACTTGTTCACGCCATGAAGCTGGCGGATTTGGTGGCTTGGACTTACGACATGGCCAGCGGACTTTTTACCTTCGACGACACCTACTACGCCCTCCACGGCACCACCGCCAAATTGGAAGGCGGCAACTTGATGTCCGCCGAGGTTTTCACCCGGGAATTCGTGCATCCGGACGACGCGCACGTTGTGGCTGAGGAGATTGGCAAGGCTGTGGCCGCGTCTGATCCAGACTACCATTCCCAACTTGAACACCGAATTTTTCGCCGGGGCGGCGAGATTCGGCATGTGATCGTACACATCGCCATTACCAAAGACGCCGCGGGACGAACCATTCAAATCCAAGGCGCGAATCAGGATATCACCGAACGCAAACGGCTCGAAGCGCAGTTGTTTCAGTCTCAGAAAATGGAAACCGTCGGCAAACTGGCCGGCGGCGTCGCGCACGAGTTCAACAGCATCCTCACAGCCATTATCGGCCAGAGTGAATTGCTGCTCAACGATCTTCCGGCCGGGAGTCCATTATTCAAAAACGCGACCGAGATCAACCGGGCCGCCGACCGCGCCGCCGCGCTGACCCGGCAGCTTCTGGCCTACGGACGCAAGCAAATGCTGCAGCCCGAATCCCTTGATCTCAACCAGGTCGTTGCGGGCATGGAAGGGATGTTTCGCCATCTCATGGGCGGCGACGTGGTGACGCATGTTGTTGCCGCGCCCGGCCTGCGCGCGGTGAAGGCGGACGCCGGGCAGGTTGAACAGGTCATCATGAACCTGGCCATGAACGCGCGCGATGCCATGCCCAACGGCGGCCAACTCACACTGGAAACCGCCAATATCTCTTTCGACAAGGAGAGCGTGGAGCGTTATCCGGAGTTGAAAGCGGGCGACTATGTGATGCTCGCTGTCACGGACACGGGCGCGGGCATGAGCGAGAAGGTAAAGGCGCGCGTGTTCGAGCCGTTTTTTACGACCAAGGAGGTTGGCCAGGGAAGCGGTTTGGGATTGTCCACCTGTTACGGCATCATCAAACAGAGCGGCGGGCACATCAGCGTCTATAGCGAACCCGGCCGGGGCGCCACCTTCAAAGTCTATCTGCCGCAAATGGCGCCGGAGGCGAAGATTCCCATCCAGAGCCTGGCCGCGCCTGACATGCCGCGCGGAACGGAAACCATTTTGCTGGTGGAGGACGATCCCGCCTTGCGAGAGATGGCGGCGACGTTGCTCGGGCGGCTCGGATACAAGGTGTGGTCGGCGGCCAACGGCATCGAAGCCTTGAGCCTCAAGCAACAGCAGGGCGTTGGACACATTGACCTGTTGTTCACCGATGTCGTGATGCCGCACATGAGCGGGACTGAATTGGCCGGCCGCATGCGGGCGGTGTATCCGCACACGCGGATTCTTTTCACCTCAGCCTACACCGAGAACGCGATCATCCATCAAGGCGTGTTGGAAAAGGGAGTGGAGCTGTTGCAAAAGCCCTTCACGCCGTCGGCGCTGGCGCGCAAATTGCGGGAAGTTCTTGATCGGCAAGCTTCTCCGCAACCGGACGCAGTGCGGCAAGCGAACGGTTTCACACAAATCATTCATGGGGGAAACACCCCATAGCGCCCCCAATGTTCTTAATCCTAATCTCATGCGATGAAAGTTGACGACATCACACAATCTGAAGCGACAGCCGGCGTGCTCCTCCCGTGCCAGCCATGCGCGCCGCCTCGCATTCTGGTGGTCGATGATGAGCCTGCCATCCGCCACGTGATGACCCTCTCGCTGGTTCAGTCAGGGTATCACGTTGACGCCGCCGAAGACGGCGAAGCCGCCTGGCAGGCGCTTCAAGCCAAACACTACGACCTGCTGATCACCGACCACTCCATGCCGAAAGTCACGGGCGTTGCGCTGGTCAAAATGGTTCGCGCCCGGGACATGTCCCTGCCGGTCGTCTTGATATCCGGACAGATTCCAACGGAGGATTTGGAGCGGCATCCGTGGCTGCGCATCAGCGCCATCCTGCCAAAACCTTTTGCCCTTGACGCGCTGCGGGACACGGTCAAAAACGTCCTGTCCGCGCCGACCCTGATTTTATGAAACCTAATACGCCCCTAAAGAAGCAACTGACCTTCGGTGATTTCGTCGTTGGCGTTTACCAAGCCTGGGGCGAACGCAAGGCCAAAGGAATTATTCAACTCGCCGTCAAGGCGGGCCTGGTGGAGTGGCGCGGAAAGCACCGGTTTAAGGTTCTTTGAAACAACTTTACCTTACTTTCACAGGCAGCGTCGCCGCGCCTTTGCTTTTGGGGCCGGTGAAGCCGATTTGGGCCGTCCAGTCGCCGGCCATTTGCGGTTCGACGGTCGTGCGATATTGTCCCGCCGTGGCAGTGCGGAACACCTTGCCGATGCTATGCACCACCATGTCGGGCATGTTGAGGCCCAATTCGAAGGAGACGTCGCCGACATCAACCAAACGCCCGTTGCCGTCGCGGAACTCGATGAACAGATCGTTGCCGCTGGCGCGGAGGGTATCGCCCTGGGTAAACAGGCTGGCCGTGAGGGCGTTGATGGAGACGGCGGCGAAGGGATGGGTGGAAATCTGGCGGACAGGCGGGGCCTTGTGCGCGAGACGGGCGCAGGCCAGATAGCCGAAAATGCCGAGTACAAAAACAATCGGCAGGACGTAAAACACCTGCAGCAGCAGCCGGACGCCGAAGCGTTTGGCGGGAATTGGCGGGGTATCTGTCACGCGCGAATAATGTTACCACCACAAAATGCGAATGAACGCTCAAATGAGCAATGACAAATCAAAAACGCGGCACGGAAAACGCCGGCGGAAAATCCCGCTGGGCGGATTGAAAATTGAATGTTGACATCGAGGAGTCATTGGAGGATTAAACTCGGGCGATGCTCACAGAGATCAAAATTAAGAATTTTCGCGGGTTTAAAGACCTGAGCATTGGTTCGCTTAAACCCGTCAATCTGATCATCGGCCAAAACAACACCGGGAAAACGGGTCTTCTTGAGGCGCTGGCGTTGGTGCTCGCTGATCCATTGCAGAAAGGGGGGAATCTTCCCCAGCTTTTCCGCGTCACGGGCGCTGATTGGAATGAGAATTTCTGGAAATGGGTTGTCTATAACAAGGATCCGAAGACCGGAGCGACGATATGGGCGAAAATGAATGATGGACCGGATTTTGGCGTGTGTCTGACCCACGGTTCTCCACTCAACGGTTTTATCGCGCCAGGCAGGGAGCGAATTCAATTGGGAACTTTGGCGCTTTGGTCCACAGGCGGCAGGGAGACCGCTGGTTTGAGGACGGTTTCATTCTCCACCTGTCCGACTGACCCTACGCAAGATGCGATTGATTACAACCGTGTTGTGCAAAGGCGGGGAAAAAAGAAGGTCGAAGACATGTTGAAAACGGTCGAGCCAAGCCTCGAATCGATCGAGACGCTGCAAACCGGAAAGGAACCGCTTCTTTACGCGGACGTCGGGCTTCGTGAGATGATTCCGGTAACCCAGATGGGCCAGTGTTTTAATCGGCTTCTTGACATCTATTCAGAGATCGTCGCCGCTGAAGCCAAGGTTCTGCTCATAGATGAAATTGAAAACGGGATTCATCACAGTGTGCTTGAGACAATCTGGCTCGGACTTTTTCACGCGGCCCGGGACGCAGGGGTCCAGATTTTCGCCACGACCCACAGTTGGGAGTGCATTCTGGCGGCGGATCAGGCGGCGCGGAAGGGGGAACAGTACGATCTGAATCTCATCCGCCTGGATCGCGTCGAGGATAACATCAAGGCCACCCTCATCGACAGCCAGGCACTTGACACGGCGAAGGATCTGCATTGGGAAATGCGATGAATGGATTGAAGTTTGTCTTCTGTGAAGGGAAGGATGATCTGGCCGTCATCACGGGCGTAGCGCAGTCAATTGGAATTGCCGGGCTGAACATCGAGCCATTTGGAGGCAAGAACAAGCTCCGGGAGTTTTTACGAGACCTCCAGACACGGCCTGAATTCGCGCAAAAAAAGGTGGCCGGAGTTGGCGTCGTTCGGGACGCGGATCAGGATGCGGGCGCCGCGTTCCAAAGTGTCCGAGACTCATTGCTTGCCAATGGATTCCCCACACCGGAGGCAAACGGCGCTGTCACGGGTATCCGTTCAAGGTCGGCATTTTGGTCATTGGCCCGAAGGCGGGGCAAGGCATGATGGAAGATTTGTGCCTGCAATCCGTGAGCGACCGCCCGGAATTTCCCTGCGTGGACGAGTATTTCCGTTGCGTTTCCGAGAGGTCTGGGCGGCAAAGCTTTTCTTCCAAGGCAAAGGTGCGCGCCTGGATGGCGTCGCACCCGGATTACGAGTCTTACGTCGGCAAGGCTGCGGAGAAGGGATACTGGCCCTGGGACAATCCGGCGTTTGATCCCCTCAAACGGTTTCTTCGCGCGTTGTAACGGCTTAATACGCCGCCTGGACGCCTTTGACGGAGCGCTTCTTCATCCACGGCATGAGGGAGCGGAGGCGTTCGCCAACGCGCTCGATGTTGTGTTTCTGGCCCGCTTTGAGCAGGGCGTTGTATCTCTTGTAGCCGCCGTTGTATTCGCGGACCCAGCCCTTGGCGAATTTGCCGGACTGAATGTCCTTCAACGCCGCCTTCATCCTCTTCTTGACGCTTGGGTCGATGATCTTCGGGCCGACGCTGACGTCGCCCCACTTGGCGGTTTCGGAAATGGAGAAGCGCATGCCGCTGATGCCGGCTTCATTCATCAAATCGGCGATGAGTTTGAGCTCGTGGAGGCACTCGAAGTAGGCCATTTCGGGCTGGTAGCCGGCTTCGACGAGTGTTTCATAACCGGCCGTCACCAGCGCGGAGAGGCCGCCGCAGAGCACGGTCTGCTCGCCGAAAAGGTCCGTCTCGGTTTCCTCCTTGAAGCTGGTTTGGAGGACGCCGGCGCGGGTTGCGCCGATGCCCTTGGCCCAGGCCAGTGCGATCTTCTTGGAGTTCCGTCCGGGGTCCTGATAGACGCCAATGAGCGCCGGCACGCCTTTGCCCTCCACGAACTGGCGTCGGACGATGTGGCCCGGCCCCTTGGGCGCGACGAGGATGACGTTGACGTTCTTGGGCGGCACAATCGTTTTGAAATGAATGGCGAAGCCGTGCGAAAAAAGCAGGGTCTTGCCGGGCGCCAGATTCGGCGCGATGTCGCGCTCGTACGCCGCCGGTTGCTTGGTGTCCGGGATCGCCACGAATATGACATCCGCGCGCCGGACGGCCTCGGCGGTGGACACGACCTCAAAGCCGTGGGAGGCGGCGACGGGGGCGGATTTGCTGCCTTCGTAAAGGCCGATAATGACGTTGCAGCCGCTGTCCTTCAAATTGAGGGCGTGGGCGTGTCCTTGGGAGCCGAAGCCCAGGACGGCGAGGGTTTTGCGTTGGAGAATGGCGAGGTCGGCATCCTGATCGGAATAAACTTTTGCGGGCATAGGAGTATTTCTTTAGGTTTGACTTTTGGGGTTCATTTGCGCGCCAGGGCAATCTTGCCGGTGCGGGAAAGCTCGAGAACGCCGAAGGTGTTCATCAATCCGAGGAATTTTTCGATTTTGCTCTCATCGCCCGTGATCTCGATGGTCATGGCCTTGGGCTGCACATCGACGATTTTGGCGCGGAAAATGTCCGTCATCTGCATGATCTCGGCGCGGGTCTTGGCGTTGACGGCGACCCGGACGAGGATCAGCTCGCGGTCGATGAATTCGGCCTCGCTGAAGTCGTGGACCTCGATGACGTTGACCAGCTTGTTGAGTTGCTTGACAATCTGGTCGAGAGTGGCGTCGTCGCCGCGGGTGACGATGGTCATGCGGGAAGTGTTGGGCTGGTGGGTGGGGGCAACGTTGAGCGTGTCGATGTTGTAGCCGCGGCCGCTAAAGAGGCCGGCCACGCGCGTGAGCACGCCAAATTTATTCTCCACCAGCACGGATATGGTATGTCGCATAAATCAAAAAACCCGCGTCCGGGCGGGACGACGGGCAGCCTGTGAGCCAGCAAAACGCCTCAGGCCGCGCTAGTCAACTACGACCACGCGAACAACAGGCGGCGGACTGGCCAAAAATTTCATCAGGCGCAAGTTAGCAACCAGCGTGGGGCGGGTCAACCCCATTTTCAGGGAATCTCAAAAAAACGGGTTGTTCGCTTTTTCTCCGGCGACGGTCGTCAGGGGGCCGTGTCCGGGGCAGAGGAGCGTTTCGGCCGGCAGGGTGAGAATTTGCTCGCGGACTTTTTGCCGGGCCAACTCCCAGGACTGGTTGCCGCGGCCCATTGAGCCGGCAAAAATAGCGTCGCCCACGAAGGCGACGTGCGGGGCGTCGTCCGGCCAGTTGCCGACGATATAGGTGACGCCGTCAGGGGCATGGCCCGGGGTGTCCCGGTTGGTGATGCGGAGGCTGCCCAGGTGAACAAAATCATTGGCGCGGTTGCGATGCTGCGGGGGGGCATTCTTGGAGCCGGTGTGCAAATGGGCGGTTGGAAACCGGGCGCGGATATCGCCCAGCGCCGCGATGTGGTCTTGGTGGGAGTGAGTCACGAAAAGGTGCCGCAGCACCAGGCCGTTTTCTTCGATCATTCGTAAGACCGGCGCGGCGTCCCAGCCGGTGTCGAACAAGGCGGCGTCGCGGAAAACTTCGTCCCAAATAAGATAGCAGTGGACGCTCAGGTTGTCCGAGGTGGTGGTGATTTGGCGCAATTCACGCCACAAGGAGAGATCGGGTGAAGGCGGGAGCCAGCCGCGGGCGATGCCTTCGAGTTTGGCGGCGTTCAGGCCGATGGCGGCGGCCAGGGCCGCAAGGTTGGGCGGGCGCGAACTCTGCCCGGTTTCCTCCAGCGCGGCCAGTTCAGCCGCGGTCAGCCCGGCCGCCTGAGCCGCCAGGCCCGGCTCCACGCCGCTGGCAAGGCGTCCCTTGCGGATGATGTCGCCCAAATGATCTTCCAATGTCATGCGTTTACTGAACACCGGAAATGGGCTGTTGGCAAATGCTCGTTGGCCTCCACGAGACGGCGGCCTCGGCCGCCAATTGTTCGAGCAGCCGCGCGGCCCGCGCTTGGGCGCGTTGAGGGGCCGCCCGCTCCGTCAGCGCGCAAAGGTTGGCGAAGAGGCCGCTCCGGCGCAGCGATGGTTCCACCCGGCCGGCCAAACCAACGCACGGCACGCCGCACCGGGCGCAAGAACGCGCGATTTGTCCGACGCCCTTGCCCATGAGCGTCTGCTCATCAATCGCGCCCTCGCCTGTAAGGACGATGTCGGCGGCGCGGATGCGCTTTTCCAATTGGGCAAAGCGGGCGAACAAATCGAAACCCGACTCGACCTTCGCGCCCGCGAAAGCCATCAAGCCAAATCCCAGGCCGCCCGCGGCGCCCGCGCCGGGGATTTTCGCGGCGTTGATGCCATGCTGCCCAGCCAGGACGGAAGCCAGGCGGCCCAGACATTTCTCCGCGAAGGCAACGTCCTGGGGACTCAGTCCTTTTTGCGGCCCGAAAACGGCGGAACAGCCATCGGGGCCTAGCAGGGGATTGCGCACATCCACCGCCGCGACGACGCGCAAGTTGAGTCGGCGCGCGGGCGCGCGGGCGCCGGCCAACCCGGCCAAACGCCACCACTCGGCCAGTTCCACGCCGGCCTGATCCATGAATCTCCATCCCAACGCGCGCGCCATTCCGAATCCGCCGTCGTTGGTGGCGCTGCCGCCGATGCCGACGACGCATTCCCTGGCGTCGGCCCGGGCCGCGGCGGCCAGCACTTTTCCCAGGCCAAAAGTGTCAAGTTGAAAGGGATGGAATTGTTTCGGCGGCAACATGGCCAGGCCAATAACGTTGGCGGACTCGACAACAGCCGTCCTGTTCCCGGCCTGCCACCACCAAACCGCGCGCGCAGGGCGATGCGCGGCGTCGAGCGTGGCGAGCTTGCGCGTCCGGGCGCCGAGCAAGGCGCCGAGGATGCCGCCAAATCCTTCCCCGCCGTCGCTCATGGGAAGCAGGTCGAGGAAATCGCCGGGCCGCGCTTTGAGCCAGCCGCGCGCGATGCAACTGGCGGCCTCGTTTGCGGTCAGGCTGCCTTTGAATTTATCCGGGACGATGAGAACACGAGCAGGCATTGGGCGGAAAGTGTCGCAGGGGAAAGCGGGTTTTGCCAGCCCGATATTCATCCCAGACCCGGCTTGCATTTTGCGGATGTGCGGTTAAATTGCTCGCCATCTGATATGAAACGCGCCACCGTTATTATTCTGCTTGGACTTGCCGCCGCCGCTCTGCCGGCGACTGCTCAAAACAAATGGGACATCACCAAGATTGATGTCAGCAAACTGCCACCCGCGTCCGACAAACAGGACTTGACCTACGACAAGGATATCAAGCCCCTGTTGGACGCTTCCTGCGTGCGCTGTCACGGCGCGCAACGGCCGAGGGCCGAATTGCATCTGGACAACCTTGAGGGTCTTCTCAAGGGCGGGCATGACGGCAAGATGATTGTTCCGGGCGACAGCAAGAAGAGTCTGCTGGTCGCAGCCGCGGCGCGGATCGACAATAAAATCGCGATGCCGCCCGCAGGCAGAGGACGCGGACCCGGCGGCCCTGGCGGCACCAACGGTCCGCCTCCGGGCGGCCCCGATGGCGGGGGAGCTGGCGCACAAGGCGGCCCTCCTGGCGCGGGCGGCCCCGGCAGAGGCGGCCCGCCGCCCAAGCCGTTGACAGCGGAGCAGGTCGGTTTGATCCGCGCCTGGGTTGATCAAGGGGCGAAGTAAAAGCTCATCCACGAACCGATAGCGCCTCCGCGGCCATTCATATATAAACGCCGGGCGCGCAGGAGAAAGCGGCGCTGGCGCCGCTTTGTTCCTCAAACAGGCGTCGTGGCCCAACCAGAGGAGTTTTGTCTCACGCCCCCGGCGTATTCCAGCACGGTTTTGAAATTGACAACGAAATGATGCTTCCGTATGAAGAAGCCATGAAAACTCGAATCACATTCCTGGCTCTCGCGGCGCTGCCGCTTTCACTCCTGGCGGCGGATGTCGCCGGCACCTGGAAATCTGAGTTTGATTCCCAGATTGGACTTCAGAAATACACCTACACACTTCAGCAGGACGGCACGAACCTGACTGGCAAAGCCAGCTCGGAAATCGGCGGCCAAAAGCGCGAAAGCGCTCTCAAGGAAGGCAAGGTGGAGGGCGACACCGTTACGTTCGTCGAGATGCTGAATTTCCAGGACAACGACGTTCGCATCACCTACACCGGCAAGTTTTCTCCGACCAACGCCAACGAAATCAAGTTCAAGCGCGAAGTCGGCGATTTCGGCAGCGAGGACATTGTCGCCAAGCGCGAGGCGCCAGCCGAACCGGCGAATCCCGAAGCCCCTGGCGCGCGCGCCGGGCGTGGCGGACGCGGCGGATTTGGCGGAGCGATCACGCTCGGCCCCGACGACAAGGAAGCCTTCCCGAAAGCGCCGGCAGGTTTTGACAAAGTCCGCGAAGGCATCGCGCAAGGCAAGGTGGAGCATGTTGATTACGACTCAAAGACCATCGGCACAAACCGGTGGATGGATGTTTATACTCCGCCCGGCTATTCCACGGACAAGAAGTATCCCGTTCTGTTCTTGCTGCACGGCATCGGCGGCAATGGGATCCGGGAATGGCTTCGGCAGGGCGTGGCCAACGTCATCCTTGATGACCTGATTGCCGACGGAAAGATTCAGCCGATGATCGTCATCTTTCCCAATGGCAATGCGACGACCAACGCCGCCGGCGGAGGCCGCGGCGGGCGCGGCGGATTTGGGGGGGGCGGCGATGCCGCGCAGATCAGCGGCGACGGTTGGGGAAAGAACTTCGAGGGCGACCTGCTGAATGACATTATCCCCTTCATTGAGTCGCACTATTCCGTTTACAAGGATCGCGAGCACCGCGCCATTGCCGGACTTTCCATGGGTGGCGGGCAATCACTCGACTACGGTCTGGCTCATCTGGACACTTTCGCGTATGTCGGCGGTTTCTCTTCCGCGCCCAATACGCGGGCGCCCGAGCAACTCGTTCCCGATCCGGCCAAGGCCGCGCAAATGCTCAAAGTGCTCTGGATTTCGGGCGGCAACAAGGACGGCTTGCTGCGCACCACTCAGGGATTCCACGCCTACCTGAAGGAACATAATGTTCCTCACATCTACCATGTGGATGACAACGCCCACGATTTCAAGCACTGGAAGAACAGCTTGTACTGGTTCGCGCAACAAATCTTCAAATGATCGAGACCCAAAGGGCGCGCATTTTGAGCATCGCGAACCCGCGGCAAAAGTGTCCATGAAAATCACTCTTTCGCATGGAAAGAGCCGTGCGCAAACAGACGTTTTTCAGACTCCTTACGTGCGCCGTCTTGAGTGCCGCGGCTATTTACGGATACGACGCCGCGTCGCGGCTGGCCAGCGTTTCCGACGGCACAAACTCAGCCACATATTCGCACCTTGGCAATTCGCCGTTGGTGGGGCAGATTGTGTTCGCATCGAACGGCGTGACGACCATGACGACGAGCAAGCAAGATGATTATTTGAATCGGTTGAGC
>PLGF01000164.1 GCA_003138485.1 Verrucomicrobiales bacterium
GGGGAGAAGGTTAGGATGAGGGCGAGCCAAAACTATCTTTCCAAAAACTAAAGCCCCCTCACACAACGGAACCCGAAGTAGTAGTAGCCAAACGACGGGCCGCTGCCGTAGCGAAAGGCGCAGCGCGCATCGCTGGCGTGTTCGTTCCAACTGCCGCCGCGCAGAACACGGCTGTCCCCTGTTGCCGGGCCAGTTGGATTAGTCGCAGTTGGTTGACCATACAGCGACCCATACCAATCCCAACACCATTCAAATACATTCCCAGCCATGTCGTAAAGGCCATAGCCGTTCGCCCCAAAATAGCCCATCGGACTCGTGAAGGGAGGCGCCTGATCGAAGAGGGTGTTGAAACCGGTCGGGCCCAAATCGTAGCTGTAGTTGTTGGTATCTCCGATGTAGTTGGCCTGGCTCTCGGAGATCGTGTCGCCCCACGGAAACCGTTTCCCGCTCAATCCACCCCGAGCGGCCTTTTCCCACTCCGCTTCTGTCGGCAACCGATAGCCACTGGCCGTCCAGTTTGCATAAATTGCATCCACATCTCCATTCGTATAGACCTGCGTCATCCCGGCATCCGTGTAATACACTGGGATCAAACCAGCCTGTTGCGACCGCGCATTGCTCCACTTCACGACGTCATACCAATTCACCGTTTGCGCCGGCTGATTCGCCGCGTTGCCTTTGCCAGAACCCGCATTGTCAAAGCCATATCCCTGGCTCGTGGCATAGGAATAGACCGACTGCCATTGACTGTAGCCAACCAGATTGGTGTCCATGTAAAACGACGATACATCTATGTTCGTGGGGATGGCATCGCTTTCGCCATCCAGTGTGTCCCCCATCGTGAACACGCCCGCGGAGATGAGCGCCATGCCGTCGGACGTGGTGGTATTGGCGACCGGGGCATTGGACACACCGCACACGCGGTAGAATATTGGCACGCTGACCTGGATGCTGCCGTTGGCGTCCACCGCCACCGCGGTTAGCCCGGCCCAGTTGGTCTGCCACGGCCCTGACACCGATGATGCCCATTGCACCGAGGCGACGCTGCCGGGGGACAGGTTCGAGCAGACCAGAACCCCGTTCTGACTGAAGGAGGTGATAACGGGCAATTGGGCAGCGGCCTGGTTGATGCCGGCGAGGAATGCCAACAGGGTCATTGAAGGGGTGATTTTGGTTCTCATAAAAATTTCTTCGTTTCCTTATGTTCAGCCCCCCTTCGGCGTCCCGGTTTGCCCCCGGCAGAATTTGGGTAAAGACCGTGCATGGGANNTTTCCGGCAAGATTTTCCAGAATGTCTTTTCCTCTTCGTTTCCTTCGTTTGCTTTTGTTTAAAACTCTTTTGGGTGCGGCTTGCCGCGCTGCGCGGCGCCGGATGCAGGGGCGGTGCATGGAAAATAGTCTGGTTTTTTCTTTAAATCTTTCGCCCCAGCGGCCATACTGCTTAAGCATGAAATACAAATTCCTGGAACTTTGCGCCGCCTTCATCGCCTTCGCCATCAGCGCAAGCGCCGCGCCGCCTGCCATTCTGTCCCCACCCCAAAGCCAGACTAATAACGCCGGCTCAACGGCGACCTTCACCGTTATCGCCACCAACGCGACCGGTTACCAATGGCAATTCGGAACCACCAACATTAATGGGGCGACAAACTCGACCCTGACCTTGGAGGACCTGACTACCAACCAGGCTGGGGCCTACACCGTCATCGTCAACGGCCCAGGCGGCGCGCCGGTGTCCAACAATCCTCCCGCCATTCTGACCGTCCTGCAGGGAACCATCGTGCAATTTGCCATCACGGGCTATCCCGGCGGCGGCAGCAACAATCTTTTGGTGGAGCTTTTTGATCATGACAAACCTGCAACGGTCCAGAATTTCATCCACTACATGGAGGTCGGGGCATTTACCAACAACATGTTCTGGAGCCGATGCGTTCCGGGATTTGTCTTGCAGGGGGGGGATTATATTGCCAGAGACCGCACGAACGGCGCTCCCGTGGAGGAGCATTTGCTCTATGAAGCTTATACCGCGAATCTGAATTACAGTCCGCCTTTCCCGTTCCAGATTGACAACCAATTCAATGCAGGCCCGTTGATCCACAATACCTACGGGACGCTGGCCATGGCCAAACAGGCGGGCGCGCCCGACTCGGCGGCAAACGCCTTTTTCTTCAATCTGGGCGACAATTCTACAAATCTGGATAATCAAGATGGCGGATTCACGGTGTTTGGCCGCATCGTCTCCGGCACCAACGTTCTGACCTATTTTAACGGGCTGAGCAAGCCGACGAATGGCATCTATGACAGCGGCCTGTCGCCATTCACGGATATGCCGGTTAATCTCAAAGGCACAGAGGTGCCTGGAGACTCGAACCTTTTCTTTGTGGATATCACGTTTCTCACGCAGCCAACCATTGACACGACTCCGCCGACCGTTACCCTGGCTTATCCGACCAGCGGCGGGCCCATAACAAATGCCGAATTGGTGGTTCAGGGCACCGCAAGTGATGACGTGGGGCTGGCGCGTGTCATCTGCAACTTCGCTGACTCCACCGGATACTACGGAGGCGCATTTGGAGGAGACGCCATTGGCACGACAAATTGGTCTTATGACGCTGGGAACCTAGCTCCTGGGATTTATTATGTCAATGTCACCTCTCAAGATGGAGCGGGAAATCTTTCACCCAACCAGGGAGTTCTTATCACCATCCCTCGATTTCCATTTGAAGCCCTTGCAAACGGCCCCGGAGCGCTTTCCACCAATCTGAATGGAACGAACACAACCATCGGATCAACCTACGCCATCACGGCGATTCCAGACACAGGGGCCTCCTTTGTCGATTGGACAAGTGGAAACTCCGCGTATCTCGGCCCAAATATTAGTTTGGTTATGATGAATGGGCTGCAATTAGCCGCTCATTTCATCTCGAACGCGGTTCCTGCGATCATTGCTATTACCAATCCCGCCGCCAATGCGCAATTGACCAACGGCACCTTTAACATCAGCGGCACGGTTTCTTCTGCAAATCCGCCGGTCCAAGTCACCTGGCAAATCTTCAGCAACACCCTGCAATCGATCGCTCCGGCAACCACCGTCACCGTCACAAACAGCTTCTCCTTTGGCGTGACCAATCTGGCGGCGGGCAACTATATCGTCCAGGCGCTGGCGCAGGATGCGCAAAGCAACGCCACGGTCCTTACGAGTAGTTTCACGGTGCTCGCGGCAGTGACCATCGTCACGAATGTTGATGATTTCTTCACAACCAACGCTCCGCTGTATCTGGCGCCGGGGCAGCAGACGAACCTGACGGCGGCGCCAGTGGCCGGGGAAGTCTTTTACAATTGGCAGAATCAGGGCGTGGTGTCGATTAACCCGGTGCAGACGATCACGGCGAACGGCAACCTCACGCTGATCGTTTCCTATGTACCGACCAATCTCTCCCCGGGGCTGAGCATTACAAGCTTCATTTCCGGCTCAACGGCTCTTGCCATCGAGTCAAACCTCACCGTCACCGGCACGCTCCCCTCCGCTAACATCACGCAACTGACCTGTCAGTTCTTTCTCAACTCCAATTATTTCTCATATCCCGAAGCAGCGGTTGTCAATGGCAGCAACTGGTTGTTGACAGTGAATGATTTTACCAATGGCGCCTACACGGTGGTGGCCCTGGCTACCGATGCGAATAATCAAAGTTCGCTCGTGTCGGCCAGCTTCAACCTGCTGAACGTGGATCAAGTGAATCTGAAGACAAACGGAAGCGGGACCGTCTCCGGCTTTCCGGGACAGAGTTACCCCGGTTACTTGGGACAGTATGCCGCGGCCGGCGCCTACACTCTCACGGCGGCGCCCGGCCCCGGATACGTCTTTTACAGTTGGAGCGATGGTGTTACCACGACCTTGAACCCCTCGAATACGATCAATCTGAAATCGAATTTGAACCTCACGGCGACGTTTGTTTCCGATGATCTTTCATTGAAGGGCATTGCCTTCGCCTATCCCCCGGCGAACGCCAAGCTGACAAAGGACGCTTTCAATGTCGAGGTGATGGCCCCGGCCTCGCTCTCTGTCACACAAATGACCTGCCAGTTGTTTCTGCAATCCAACGGCGTCACGGCATTGCCGCAACCCGCCACGTTCGATTCCACCTCCAAGAAGTGGACGCTGCCGGTCGCCAATCTGACGCCGGGGCGGTATCTGGTTTTGGCGGAAGCGTATGATTCTGCCGGCACGGCCAGGCTGGTGTCGGAAAGCTTCAACGTGCTGGCGAAGCTGGCGGTCGAGATCGAGCCGCCGGGCACGGGCGCTGTGACTGCCGGCCTGAACGGAAGATACATCGAGGTGGGCACGACCAACAAGATCACCGCCACGGCAAAAGCCGGCCAGGTATTTGCGTTCTGGACCGGCGCGGCAATTCCCGGCCCCTACGGCATGTACGACGCGGCGAGCGCGTTTGTCATGTCAAGCAATACGGTGTTGACGGCCCATTTCACGACCAACCCATTTCCGCCGGTCGCGGGCACTTACAACGGGCTGTTTATCAATTGGAACGAGGTGACCACGACCAACGCCGGGTCTGTGACGGTAACCGTCAACCGCTCCGGCGTGTATAGCGGGAAACTGGTGTTTCCCTCGCATACTGTAACCCTGAGTTCCGAAAGGCTCTCTTACACAGGCTCCAACTATTTTCAGGCGGCTGGCGGGCTGAAGTGTCTCTTGCTTCTCGATTTGACCAATGGCGGGAATCAACTGTCCGGATATGTCAGTTATCCCGGCGCCTGGACAAATGAAATATATGCCTACCGCGCCGCCACGGCTCTTTCCAGCGCAAACGTGCCCGAGCCGGGGAAGTATATTATCACCTTTCAGCCTACCAGCGGAGGCGCCGGCAACCCAACCGCTCCCGGGTACGCGGCTGTCACATTGGAAAAGAACGGGACCGTCTTATTGGCCGGTGTCTTGCCGGATAACACCCCAATATCCAGATCTGTCGCCATTTCAACACAGGGCTATTGGCCTCTCTTCATCTCTCCGTCGAGTTACCGCGGTTACGGAATGATCATTGGCTTGATGACCAACATGACCTCCGTTGGAATGGCCTGGCTTAAGCCAGGGGTCGGCGGCGCCTATTATCCGCACGGCGTTGCAACTTGGGTCAGCGCCACCGGCGCCAGCCACCTCCCGCCCGCCGCGGACACGAAGTACGAAATCGTTTTCAGCGGCGCCAATCTGGGGACGAATGCCGGCGTGACCGATTTCCTTTCTGTCAACAACGCCCAACGCTTTGTTCCGGACGGGGACACAAACAACCTGGAGATATCGCTCCTTCCCAGCGGGGTGTTGTCCGGGCATTTTTTCGACGGCAAAACGATCCAATTCAAGGGCGCTTTCACCAGCCAGACCAACGGCGGAGCGGGATTCTTTCTTGACGCCGCGGACGGCGAGTCAGGCTCGTTTGAGATCAGTATCGCTCCATGATGCGCGCCTGCGGCGGGGCGTCATGTTGATGGCGGCTCGATGACCACTTTGCCCAACACCTCGCGACGGCGCAGCGCCGCGAACGCTTCCGGCGTGCGGCTCAGCGGATAGACCTGGTAAGTGGCCGGTTTGATCCTGCCTTGCGCGGCCCATTCCAGGGTGGCCAGGATGTCTTTGCGATTTCGCCCGTAGCTGCCCACCAGCTTCTGTTCTTTGACAAAGAGCGGCCACAATTGCAGCCGCACCTCCCGCCCGGCCGTCGCGCCGCAAGTGACGATGGTCCCACCGCGCGCCAGGCAGGTGAAACATTGCGGCAACACGTCGCCGCCGATGTGTTCGACCACCAAGTCCACTCCGCGCCGGCCCGTCAGCTTTCGCACTTCGCCGGGCCAGTCCGGTTTGGAAGTATCGACGACGAACTCCGCGCCCAGTTCCGCCGCGAAACGGCGCTTGGCCTCGGTTGAGCCGGTGCTGATGACCCGCGCCCCAAGCTGCCGGGCGATTTGCACCGCCGCGGAACCGACGCCGCTGGCCCCGCCCATTGCCAGCACCCAATCGCCGGGCCGCACCGTGGCGCGGTGCGTCAGCATGTGCATCGCCGTGCTCGCCGCCAGCGTCAGCGCGGCCGACGCCACAAAACCCACCTTCTCCGGCAGCCGCACGAGCGTCGAGGCGGGCACAACCAACTGTTCGGCAAATCCACCGTCGCGCTGCACCCCCAGAAGCTGCCCATGAAGACACGTCGATTCCTCCCCGCGCGCGCAATACTCGCACTTCCCGCAATACAGATTGGATTGCACCGCCACGCGGTCGCCGGCGCGCCATTCCACCACGTCCCGCCCCGCCGTCAGGACCTCGCCGGACACTTCTCCGCCGGGCACGCGCGGCAAGGCGACGGTGATGGGAAGGCCGCCCTCCTCCAGCCATAAGTCCAGGCGATTCAGACCGCAGGCGCGCACGCGCACGACGACTTCGTTGGCGGCGGGTGTGGGATCGGGCAAGTCGGCGAAGGCGAACTTCCCCGGCGCTCCGTGCGCGATGAGTTGGATGGCTTTCATTGGAGAATTGTCTGCAAGAGGCGTCCCGGTCCCGCCGCCGGTCAGAAATGGTTCGGCTCGCGCCGCAGGAATTGGCCACGGTCCGCTTCGCCGACGAACTTCCCGTCGCGCGCCGCGACTTTGCCGCGAACGGTGACGACGTGCGGGCGCCCCTCAATGGGCATCCCTTCAAAGGCGTTGTAATCGACGTTCATCCGCTGGGTCGCGGCGGAGATGATTCCGGAGTAAGCCGGATCATAGACGACGAGGTCGGCGTCCGAGCCGGGTTGGATGGCGCCTTTGCGCGGGAAAAGGCCGAAGATTTTGGCCGTCTGGGTGCTGGCCGTGTTGACGAATTGGTGCAGGTCGATCCGCCCGCGCTTGACGCCATAGGTAAAGTACAAATTAACCCGGTCCTCCAGCGACGGGATGCCGTTGGGGATTTTCGTGAAGTCGCCGCGGCCCATTTGCTTCTGCGTCTTGAAATCGAACGGCGCGTGGTCCGACCCCAGCGTGGACACGAACCCCTGCCGCAACCCGTTCCACAACGCCTCCTGGTTGTGCTTCTCGCGCAACGGCGGCGACATGATGAATTTGGCCCCTTCAAAGTCCGGCTTCTCGGCGTCCGTCTTGTCGCACAGCAAGTGTTGGATGAGCGCCTCGACCCAGACCCGCGCGCCGCGGCCCGCCCCGCGCATTGCCTCCCTCAGCGCTTCGCCGCAACTCGTGTGAACAATATAGACATGCGCGCCCAGAATCTCCGCGAACGTCAGCAGATGATGCACCCCTTCGGCCTCCACCCGCGGCGGGCGGCTCCAATAATGATACTCCGGCCCGGTCTTGCCCTCCGCCAAAAACTTCCTTTGCAGTTCCTGGACCAAATCCGCGTTCTCGCAATGGGCGGTCGTGATGACCCCCAATTCCCGCGCCAGCCGCAGCGCGTGGAACAACTCCTCGTCCGTCACTCCCAGCGCACCCTTGTAAGCCAGAAAAACTTTGAAACTGCTCACGCCCCGTTTGACAATCTCGCGCAAATCCCGCTCCGCTTCCGCGTCGTATCGGCTGACGCCCATGTGAAACGTAAAATCGCACGCGCTCTTTCCCTGGGCCTTGCCGAGCCAAAGCTCAAAGGCCTCCAGCGGCCTCTCCGTCCGTCCGGGGCAAATCATCTCGATGAACGTGGTCGTTCCGCCCACCAGCGCCGCCTGGCTGGCCGATTCATGCGTGTCCTTGGCAAAGGTGCCCATGAACTCCATGTAAATGTGGACGTGCGGATCAATGAACCCCGGAAACACATACTTCCCCGTGGCGTCGATCACCTCCGCGCCCGCCGGGGCCGCGATGTTCCTGTCGATGCGCGTGATGGTTTCGCCTTCGCAATAAATATCGGCGGTGTAGCGCTGCGCCGCCGTGACGATCTCACCGTTCCTGATTAATAATGACATTGGCAAAAGGGGCTGGCGGGCATTCAGGCGCGCGGGCCATCCCCACAACACGCTCCCAATGCCGCCGTCTTGCCCATCCCGCGCATTATAGGATGCCCCCGCCTCCGGTCAAGCCGGTGGATGCTTGGTTCATGACCCGCCATCTCAGCTTTTGAACATGTCCGGCGCTGCAGGAGCCTCGCCATGCCCTAAACGCCCTGCCAGAGGCAAGCTCATGCCGAGCCGTATGCCTGGCATCGCTCAAAAGCTTCCAAGTGCTGAGGGGTTGTCGGAAAATAGGATTTACCTTTTGCGCGCCGGGATTTTGACCGATGGCGAGAAAGCCCGCGAAAGCGGGCAGCTCTTATCTGTTCTAACCCGAGCGAGGCGCATATCCGAAGTGATCCGCAACGAGCGAGCAACGAAGCCATCGGTCAAAAGACCAGGCGGAAAAGGTAAAGGTCATTTTTCGGCAACCCCTGAGTCGCATGTCCTTGATTACCAATGCCATCCATCTCGCCTGGCCTGCGAAAGCACTCCAACCCCCGCGCTTTTTATCATGCAC